>JADGCN010000013.1 GCA_015228975.1 Magnetococcales bacterium | reverse complement strand
TTGTATGTAGCTTATCAAACAAAGGCAAATGTCCGATTCCAACTGAATCAAAACAAAAATGGATAGCCAACAACCCGGTATTACGGATTTTCTAGCGAGTGAAATAAACTCCCTGGGTCGAACGGGGGCACGGGCGCTACTAGCGCATCATCAAGAATTAGCCGATGCTTACCAGGATGACCCCCTTTGGCCTGAAATCAAATTATTCCAACACGCCTGTCGCCTCTCCTTTAACCAGGGAGGGGATGCATCCGAGTTCCTCGCTGCCCTGGAAAACTATCAAAACGAAGGGGGTGATCACCGTGATCCCCTCTGGCCCGCCCTGGCCCGACACGTCGCCCGGCTGTCCACACCGGAGGACAAAGCATTGCTGGAGGATCTCGCCCAACATCCAGAAAAACGCGATGGACGTTTGGGTTGGTGCCTCCAAGCCTTTATCCGGGGAGATTTGATGACAGTGGAAGGAGATTGGCTCCTTTTGGATGATTTCTTGAAACAGATGGGTGTCAAACCCCCACCCTACCTGGAAGAGATGCCGGATGAGTTGGATTTCGGGGAGCAATCCGCTGAAACCGGGGAATAAATTCTCAGAAAGGCAATGATCATCGTTTCGTCCGTATCAACTCTATATGGACTCTAAGCAGGGCCTGAATGCTTTAATCGAGGGCGAGAGTGATGCTGGAAAACGATGTAAACCGAGGTGATCATGATGTTCCATGTTCCATTTTGGTCCGTTTTGGATTATCTTGGGGTTCCACGGTTGGAGGTTTAAAAATGCCTGTCAATGTGAAAATTTCTGACGACTTGGTAGCCGAAGCAAAACGCCACGGTCGGGTCTCGCACCGTTCATTGCCCAAACAGATTGAATATTGGTCCAGGATTGGAAAGATTGCCGAAGAAAATCCAGACCTCCCCTTCAGCATGATCAGAGACATCCTTCTGGCCCGTGAGGAACCAGTCGATCAACTGGAAGAATACAGTTTTGCTTGATGCGTGTTCTTCAGAAGCACATCTTCAAGAATGCCATCAAACGACTTCATGCAAACAAAATAAAGTCATCGTTGATAGCCTCTCATCTTCACCCTTTCCCCTCCCCAAGCGAAAAAACTCATCGTCCTTGCAAAAACCAATGCCGCTCCAGGGCAAAGCGAAAAGAACGCAGCAAGATACGACGGCTCAAGTGGGTCTTGACGAGAAAATCCTGGGAACCTTCATGGATAACACGGGATTGCAAATTGTCGTCCATCGATTCGTGAATTACCAAAATAGGCACATCCCGGGCAGCGGCACGAATGTGTCGCAGGGTGGCAATACCATCGCAATCCGGCAAGGTTAGGTCCAACACGATGAGATCAAAGGTATTCTGAGCCAGTGCTTTGATGGCCGACGATAAATGATCACAATGGGTTACAGCAAATTTAACCGGTAGAATGGCGTCACCATCCCGGAACTCACCCGCGTCCAACCACCCCTGGATCATCAGCGCAATCACCGCATCATCCTCGACCACCAACAATTGATATTCCCGATTTGCATCCAGCTCCATATCTTCCACTTCGGCAACGCCGGTGATCATCGCGATAATGGCCGCTGTAGTGGGTTTGCCGGTGAAAACCATGTAAACATGTAAAATAACGAAACATACCATGGCATAGGCCACCGCCACATGCACCCCCGCCACATCCTCCAACCAAAAACTGGGTATCCCCACCCAGTGCCAATTTTTATAAAAGGCGAACAATGCCCCGGAAACCAACAACACAGGGGACAGAACGACACTCAAGATCAAATAGGCGATGCGCTGTAGCGGGTTATGTTTCCTGCGCCGCGATTTTTTAAAGGGGTGGGTCAGAAACGGGTCGAAGATGCCCTTGGAATAATAATGGATCACGTCCATCATTTTTTCACTGGTGGGGACATATTGGTGCCATTCCCCAGTAATCAACAGCCAAAACAAGGTAAAAGTCCACAGCAACACCAAATAGAGGGCAAACTGCCGGTGCCAACGAGCCGCCAGTTCATAATCGAGCCATTCCACAAATCCGGTGACATGAAACCCGGTGACAATCAAGGCGAGGATCAACAACGCCTGGGTCCAATGCCAGAACCGTTCATAACGGGAAAACAACAATTCTGGATGGTAGGTCATGGTCATTTAGTGAATCGTTTGCGCCGCAACAACAGGCGCAAGGTGAGATGAATGAGGATACCACCCAGGGTCAAAAGCGCCGCGGCACGCCCCAGCCCATGGATCGATGGATGATTGTCACGCCCCGGAATATAAACACCCGTAATCCCTTCCAGGCGTCCACCATGGCGATGACACTCCCGGCACTTCAAGGACAGCTCCTTGGGGGCGACCATGTGGGTGAGCGGAAACACCATGGTCGCGTAACGAAAAGCCACCTGGCCACCGAACGGGATACCCGCTTCTTTCATCCCCACGGCAGCCGATTGTGACCAATTGCCCGTATCCTCAAAGGCTTCCTTGTCGTCTGGGCCGCTCTTGACCAGATGATTGATCACCACGGTACGGTTCACACTGTCGTAAGGCAGCATGGACCCCATTTTTTTAAAAGGCCAAATCCTGGCGGAAGAATCACCGGCACTGCCAAAAACACGGTTGATGGCAATCGGAACGTCATCCGGCAGGGTCTGTTTCGGGTCGAGAAAATCCACACGACCGTTGAACCAGGCGTAACGTGGTACCAGGTTTTCCCCCCACAATGATGTGCCATGGGTACGATCATGATGAAAGGAGATCTTATCCGGCAGATGTCCCTCTTTTTTGAGCAGATCGGCGACCTCGGGGGCAATTTCGGAGTATCCCTTTTTTTGCCCCGCCATGCGCCAATCCCAAAACACCATGGTCGGCACCCCCCCCCGCGCCATGGCCGGGACATGACAGGTTTGGCAGGCAACCCGGTCAACGTGATCGTTGAGCTTGTCGTTTTTGACGTGCGGCGCATTGCCATGACACGAGGCACAGGAGGTCCGGGTACCGTCGGTGTGCCCGGGGCGGTCAATACCCATGGCATCGTAGGCTTTCAAACGATAGCGCGAGCCGGTGATCTGATGGCCGGGGGCATTGTGACAGACAACACAGGAAAAATTTTGTCCATCCTTGTGCATGTGAATATCCAGAGAGCGCGATGCCTTGACGAGTGAGGAATCCAAATCGCCATGCTTGGCGCCATCGCCCGATCCCCCATAAAAGTGACAGGAACCGCAATTGGCCCGTCCCGGTCGGGCCACTCCCTTGGCCAAAGCGACAAAGTCTGGTTTTTTTATGATTTTGTCACGAAATTTTAGCTCGCTATAGCCAAAATTATATTTTTTATAATCCCCAGTCGATTCGTGACACACCAAACAATCCACCTGCTCATCTGGATTCGCCCCCCCTTCTGGATCCTGCCAGCCATAGCCGATGTGGCAGGAGGTGCATTCCCGCATATTGCTGGTCACGGCACCACAAAAGGCATTGATCACATGTTTTTTGCCAAACGCTTTACCCGGGGGGGCATACGTCGATTCCCAAGTCCAATGCACACTTTTACGAACGCTCGCCGCAACCTCGGTATGACAGCCCACACAGGCCCGGGTCACTTCCATTCCCGAGGCGAAGGGACCATCCAAGGCGGGCAGTTTGCCATGCCGGGTTGTCGATTGGGGCATCGCCTCCAAGGCGTAATGCGCCTGGAGCGGACCTGACGGAACCATCAGGAGAGCAACCACGACACAACACAGGAGCGTACGGATCATGACTCGGACCATAACCGCATCCTTGTATGGGCCTTGCCAAGCAGCCATTCCAAGATACCTGGAAACAGGCGAATGACCGGGTTACCCAAATTACAAGCAGCGTCCCCCCGCTTCCTTGAGAAGGTTTTGCACCTCATCATGGCCCGCCTCGGTTGCCAACAAGCGTGCCGTCGCCCCCTCCTTGTTGATTTCGTTGACAGGGGCCTTGGCGGCAATGAGCAGCGCCGCTACAGCCGTATGACCGTATTTGGCGGCAAACATCAAGGGCGTCATGCCATCTTCGTTTTTGGCATTCACATCCGCGCCATGGTCAATCAAGAGCTGAGCCACCTTGTCTTTGCCCTTTTCAGCGGCGAACATCAAGGCCGTGGAGCCGGAGGGGTAACGTACCCCTGGGTCGGCCTTGGCTTCCAGTAACACTTTCACCGCCTTTTCATGACCAGCCAGCGTCGCCAGCATCAAGGATGTATTCCCCTCTGTATCTTTGGCATCGACCTCAGCCCCTTCTTTGATCAGGAGTTGCATCAATTCCCAATTGCCACGATTGGCGGCCAGCATGAGCGCCGTACGCCCTTCACTGTTAACCGCCTTGAGATCCGCCTTTTTGGCCAGGAGGGACTGGGCGATCTGAACCAATTTTTTTCCTTCCGCCTCATCCTTAATTTTGTTGTCGGCGGTTTTCAGGATAGCCGTCCAATTGCGCTTGGTCTTCAGGTTGACATCGGCGCCACTGGCGAGCAAAAGGTCCACCATGTTGGGACGCAACCAATCGACCGCCAAAATCAGGGCGCTGCAACCACCCCGTTGATGATACGCATTGACGTTAGCCCCCTTTTTGACCAAGTAACCGGCGATCTCGTCATGTCCTTCCTGGACCGCCCACATCAATGGGGTCATACCGCTTTTGCTGGGAAAATTGACATCAGCCCCCTGATCCAGGGCCTTCTTGACGCCGACAGGATTGCCTTCCACGGCATACAGCCACAATTTTTCCGCGGGGTTGTCCTCCGACTTGGCGAAGACCGTGGCCGCTGTCAGGAGACCACCGGTCACAAGTGCTGCTATCAATAGCCTGAAGGGTACCATGATTCAATCTCCTTGCTGAAATCTTTGGGAGGCAAACGAGCCAATCTTCACGCTTGCGAGCTTGAGTTTACTCCTGTTTGCCAACCTTGAAAAGCCATGAACGTTGCCGAAGCTTCGCAAGGCACCTCTTCTCCTTGAAGAGTGGTTCATGCCAGGAAGGGCCGCCATTCCCAAGCCGGTTGTTGACCATCCATCAGGTCGATTCCGGCAAGATTGAGCTGTTCCCTGATTTGGTCAGCGCGGGCGAAATCCTTGGCTTTACGGGCCTCTTGACGCTGTAACAACAGGGCTTCCACCTCTTGTTCCGACAAAGGGGCGCTTTCGGGTCGCACAGACAGATCAACCCGCCGGGAATCCAACAGGTTTAAACCCAGGACCATGTCCATGCTGGCGATGACCCGTAATTTATCCTCTGGACTGAGCTTGGCATGACCCAGGACCTCATCCAGGATGGGGAGCAGACGCGGCGTCATCAAATCTTCCGCCAATTCGCCGTCAAAGGACTGCAACAATTGTTGCGCTTCCGGGGAAAGGGTGTTCTCCAGGACGCTCCGGGGGTAGCTGAGGGATGCCCCCGACGAATAGCCAATTTCCCGGGGAATGCGCAGCCACTCCCCGGGGGCAACCTTGAGACGCAGGGCGGTCACCGCCCCCAGCAATCGTTTGAGGCGCACCTGTTGCCCCGCCACGATCTCCGGTGAAAATTCCAGCTCGGAACGATAGTGGGTGGAAAGGCAAAGCAGGCGAAACGCCAAGGGATGAATGCCGCGTTTGATCAACGAGGTCAACGTGGCGAACTCCCCTTTGGATTTGGACATTTTACCGCTGCGATCAACCAGGAAATTGTTATGCATCCACCAATTGGCCCCGGAATGTTCCGCCCCGGTACACGCCTGATTCTGGGCGATTTCGTTGCAATGATGAATTTCCCGATGGTCGATGCCACCCGTGTGAATGTCAAACGGCGAGCCCAAATATTTCATGCTCATGACCGAACATTCCAAATGCCAGCCTGGTGCCCCCGCGCCCCATGGGGAGAGCCATTCCATCTGGCGCTTGCCCCCAGTCTCCGGGGAACGCCGCCAAATGGCGAAATCACTGGGATTGCGTTTGCCCTCGATCCGTTCCACCCGCGCCCCCTCCGACTGACCCTCCATGGGTGTCAACGACAAGGAACCATAGTTGGGCACCTTCGTTGTGTCGAAGTAAAGGCCCGTGGGCAGCTCATAGGTTACCCCGGCCCGTTGCAAACGCTCGGCGCAGGCGATCATCTCCTGAATGTGATCGGTCGCCGTACTCCAAAGCGAGGGGCGCAGGACATTCAACTTCCGCAAATCGTCCTTGAAAGCCCGGGTGAAATGGTCGGCAATCTGCCATATGTCCCGCGCCATTTTTTGCGAAGCCAATTCCATCTTGTCCTCGCCCTCATCCTGATCACTCGTCAGATGGCCAACATCGGTGATGTTGATGACATGCTTGACCGTCTGCCCCTTCCAGGTCAGGGCGCGACGCAGGGTGTCGGTGAACACATAGGCCCGCAGATTGCCGATATGGGCATCATTATAAACCGTCGGACCACAACTGTAGATCCTGGTCTCGGCCCGGTTCATGGGGTGGAACTCCTCCACTTTGCGGGTCAGGCTGTTGAACAATCGGAGCGGTTTGCCTTGGGTGCCAGGATTGGTCATGGATTTAAGTCCATTCGTTTGGGGAAGCAGGGAAACACGGGCGATCATCGACATCGGATGACCACCGGATGGTCGTTAAAGGATGGGTTTTATCATGGGGGCTGGCTTTTAAGCAATCGCATCATCGCCGTTACCCGAAGCGTCCATTTCCTCCCTCTTGGCCTCCAATTCCAGAGAACAGGACTCCCACTCGGCCATGGCCTGGGTTAAACGCGTTTCCAAACGCCCGTTTTCCGCCAATTGCAGCAACAATTGCCCCTTGTTCTCCCGGGTGTGCAACCCGGGATCGGCCAATTGTTGGCGAATGGTGGCCAAAGCCGCCTCCAGGGTGGCAATCTCCCCTTCCAGGGCGTCGATCCGTTTGCGCACATCCCGGGTGGCCAACTCCAAAGCCCGCCGTCGTTCCGCCGCCTCCCGGCGCCTCTCTTTGGGACTGGACTTAAGGCCGGTCTGGCAAGCCGCGTCCTCTGACTTCTCCGCCGCAACCTGCGCCAGATAATCCTCCAGATCCCCTTCCCATTCCCGAATTTTTCCCTGGGCGATCAACCAATAACGATCACAAACCGCTTCCATCAAATCGCGATCATGGGTCACCAGGATCATGGTGCCGGCATATTCCGACAAGCCTTCCTCCAATGCCAACCGGGATTCCATATCCAGATGGTTGGTGGGTTCATCCAACAACAACAGATTGGGACCGGCCAGGAACAATCGCGCCAGGGCCACACGCGCCTTTTCCCCACCCGACAACACCGAAACAGTCTTGAAAACGTCATCGCCGCTAAATAAAAAGCCACCCAGAAGGGTCCGTATGGCGGCGGTTGTCGTCCCTTTCCGGGCACCGCGCTCCGCCGATTCCAGGATGGTTTCCCCGGGAAGCAAAGCCTCCATGGCATGTTGCGCGAAATGGCCTGTCAAGACCCGGTCCCCGAGGATGACCTCGCCAACGTCCGGATGTAATGTGTTGTTGATGATTTTCAGCAAGGTGGACTTTCCCGCACCGTTGGGCCCCAGAAGTCCGACTTTCTGCCCCCGCTCCAAACGCAGCCCCACCCGGGAAAAAACAGGGGTTTCCCCGAATGATTTGGCGATCCCCTTCAAGGTCAACACATCCCGAGCCGAAGGAGGCGGTTCGGGGAGACGAACCCGGTCCAGTTGCCGGGTGTGAACAACGCCGGCCACCGGTTCAATTTTATCCAGGCGCTTGATCCGGCTTTGCACCTGTTTGGCCTTGGTGGCCTTGGCGCGAAAACGACGGATGAATCGTTCCAGATGTTCCACTTCGCGAGATTGTTTTTCCGCCATTTTTTCCTGTTGCAGCACTTTTTCCTGGCGCATGACCAGGTAGCGTTCAAAATTCACCGAATAGCGTGCAACAGTCCGGTTTTCAATGGCGACGGTCACCTTGGTGGTCCGATTGATAAATCCACGATCATGAGAAATGATCATGTGGGTCGCCGGCGATGTTTGGATGAAACGTTCCAGCCAGGCCGCTGATTCCAGGTCGAGGTGGTTGGTGGGTTCGTCCAACAACAGCAGATCGGCTCGGGAGAACAACAACCGGGCCAGGGCAACCCGCATGCGCCAACCACCGGAAAAGGTATCCAATGGTCGTCCCTGATCCTCTTTGGAAAACCCCAGGCCATGCAAAATCGTCCCGGCACGACTCTCGGCACTGAACGATCCCACCGTTTCCAATTGATGGTCGATTTCCCCGAGTTGCTCCACCCATTCCTTGGCAGGGGACTCCTGCTGCAACAATTGTTGATGCACCTGGGAGCGGCGGGCACGCAAAGTCACGAGTTCCTGATCCCCGGCCAATGTTTCTTCCAGAATGGGGCGCATGGTCGGGGTCAATTCCTGGGCCAACAGGCCCATTGTAACCCCTCCGGCCAGGCGAATACGCCCCGCATCACTCTCCTCGCTACCAGCAATCATTCGGAACAGGGTGGTTTTGCCACAACCGTTCGGACCGATCACGGCTATTTTCTCGCCTTTGTTGATGGTCAGACTGGAGGCCGTGAACAGCGTCCGGGCACCAAAATTTTTTTGGATGTTTTCGATAAAAAGCATAAAAAGTCCGCGTGAAACGTTACCAGTCGCCTGAAAAGGCATCTATTCTAGGGGAGGTCACGACCTAACGGCAAGATGGGGTTAAGAGTGGTCTGGTTCACAGAGGCCTCCGCCCACTTTTTCACTTCCCAGGGGGTCATGGCAATACCATTGAGTTCGTGGAAGAAAAAATGGAAATAGCGATGCATGGTGGCTAAAAATAATTGTAAATCTTTTTTGTCCCGGACATAGGGCGTACACCCCGGCTTTAGACTGGGGGAATGGAATGAAAATGAAAATACCTGGAGCCCCCGGTCTAAAAGCGCAAGAGTCAAACGTTTCAGTTCATCCAAGGTATGCCCTTCGGGTGACAGGCGAATCCGGTCCAACAGGCGCGTGCGGGCGAAAATCCCGGGCAAATGCAACGATTTCAGTTGGGGATGGGTGACAACTCTTCGATAAATTCTGTGGGCCAGGGGACGGGAATGCGTCAGGAGACCGATATAATCGCCCGTTGTCGGCAGAGATAAGACATGGTTATGAGCGCTCATGGGGCCGGGCTGGTTGCAGGCATTGGAAAAATCGGGTCCACCCTGATCGGAAAAATCATACGGTGGCGCACTGCTTAAATCGAATTCATACCCCAACTCGGCAAGAACCGATGGGGTATTGGGACCCAGACCATAGCGACCCGCCTTGTAGATGGTCGGCATACGGCCCATGACCGATGCGATTTGTTGGGTCAGTACCGCCAGTTTCTCTTGTTCCAGGTGACGCGGCAAGTTGCCCGGAAAAGAGTGGGCGGGTTCACACATGTCGACAAAGGGCGGATTGACCCAGGGATGGAGGTGGGCACCAATAAACGCACGATCTTCCTGCATAAAACCTTTCAGTGGCAACCATCCCGGCTCTTGACTGGCTACGGGATAGTCGATAACGTAAACTGGACGAATGGCGAAGTGGTCACAAATCTCCTGGCCGAACCGGACATGGGCCATGGCCGTTACCGCTGTAGCGTGGGGACTCAAGGGAGCCGACCAGTCGAATTCTTCTTCGGTGTCGACAACGACCATGAGGATGGGTTGAAGCGACATGGCAATACTCCTGGCACGATTTTTAAGCCCCGTAGAGAACCTGGACAAGGAAGGAAAAAAATGCGAGGTTACCGCCGCAAGTCCCGCCGCATAAGATCCAGGAATCACAATTATTCGAATGATGGATCTTTTGCTCACATCCTGGCAAAGGTTGACTGGAAATCCAACCTGCCCGGTTTATAAGTATAACACCTGAAAGAGTTCCCAAGCAAACCGGCACGAGGCCATGGTACGGATATTCAGACATTTCATCTCTCGATGGTCTATTCTTCTTTTGCTTGGGGAAAGTCTGATAGGGATTTTCGCGGTATACGTTGGCGTATGGGTCCGTTTTGGCGGCGAACTGCCGGCAGAGTACGGTCATTGGTCCGACATGATGTTGCGCTCCCTGTTTTTTGCCTTGGTAATGCTCATGAGCATGGCGGCAACAGGGCGCTATCAACGTATGCTGGATGACGGCTTCAGCGGCGAAATATTGCGGGTCGGCATCAGCTTCATCATTGCCATGGTCGCACTGGGACTGCTGTTCTACGTCTTTCCCGATATTTTCATTGGCCGCGGTGCCAATGGGCTGGCCATGGGATTCGCCTTCATCATGTTTTTGGCCCTCCGCTGGTTTTTTTACCACTATGTCGTCGATCTCGATGCCTTGAAACGCAAAATATTGGTATTCGGTCAGGGGGAGAATGCCCGTCTGGTTTACCAGGCCGCGCTGAACATGCATTTCGGTGTCCGTGTCACAGGGTTTTGGCCCCTCCCGGAACACAACAGGGTGGTCCCGGACACCCTTGTCGTTGACAGCAACCATTATTTACCCGAGTGGGTCAACCAAAACGGCATCGACGAAATCGTACTGGCCCTGGATATGGCATTTCCCACCCTCTATGCCAAAGAAATCCTGGACTGCAAAGGAAAAGGCGTCAAAATTGTCGATCTTCCCGGTTTCTTTGAAAGAGAAAAACATATCATCAACATGGATGTCCTGACCCCGGAATGGTGGGTGCATAATTCCGATGGTGTCGACCAGGGTGCCAGGAAAGAAATATTTAAAAAATTTTTTGATATTTTCTTCAGCCTGTGGTTTCTGGCACTCATGGGTCCGGTCATGCTGGTCACAGCACTGGCGGTTCTCATTGAAAGCCGGGGACGCGGTCCCGTCATGTACACCCAGGAACGGGTCGGTTATGGTGGAAAAATATTCAAGGTCATGAAATTCCGCAGCATGAACACCGATGCCGAAAAAGATGGCGTGGCCCGCTGGGCCAGTCATAACGATGATCGCATTACAACCGTGGGCAGGTTCATCCGTAAAACGCGCATCGACGAATTGCCACAATTTATCAACGTGTTGCGAGGAGAGATGAGCTTGGTCGGACCTAGACCCGAACGTCCCGAGTTCGTCCAAATATTAAAAAGCAAAATTCCCTACTACACCGAACGTCTGCGGGTTAAACCGGGAATCACCGGCTGGGCCCAGGTGCGGTATGGCTATGGCGCTTCCGAAGAAGATGCCGCTGAAAAATTGAAATATGATCTGTATTACGTGAAAAACCATAGCCTGTTTCTGGATTTGCTGGTCTTGATTCATTCCGTCGAAGTGGTTCTTTTTGGAACCGGGGCCACCGCGCCCTTGAACAAAAATGGAGAGTCGCACTTTGACATGGAATGAACTGTACCCAAAGCAACATTTGCGGTATGGTGACCTGATAGGGTATTCAGATGGAACATGCTGTTTGATCTGGACCGTTTTTAAAGTCTACAACTTGGCGCAAATATAGTGCCGTCCATTATCCTTTACAGTTGAACTATCCTGGTCATGCAACAGGAATCCGGACTTCGCGATTTTTATTTCCAAGTGATCATCCACTTGCGCGGTATGTGGCGCCACCGCTGGCAAATGGTGTTTACCGCTTGGTTTGTCAGCGTGACAGGCTGGGGGGCTGTCGCCCTCATGGAGGACCAATATATCGCACGTGCCCAGGTGCAGATCGATGACCCACGCGAAAATATTTCTCAGTTCCTGGAAAAAGAATCCATTGCCCTGGACGTAACCCGTGAGGCCAAACGCATCCTGAACCGGCTGCTGGAACGCGAAAACCTGCTGAAAATTATTCGCGAAACCGATCTGGCTTTTAAAGTCTCCAACGATGCCGAAAAAGAAGCGGTGTTGCGCGACCTCAGATCGCAGTTGACTGTCAAACAAGCTTCCAATAATGTCTATCAAATCATCCATCGCCATTCCGATGCCCGCCTCACCCAACAAGTGGTGGAAGTGTTGCTCAGCAGTTTGCCCCTCGATAACGTCAAGGAGTACCGGGAAGACAATGCCCGGACTGCGGAAGAGTTCCTTGGCCGCCAAGTGAACGACTTCGAACGCAAGGTGATCGACGCGGAAAGACAACTACGCGAGTTTAAGGCCAAAAACATGCTGCTCCTGCCCGACAAGGAAGGTGGCTATTACGAACGAATGCGTACCATGTCCCAAAAAATTGAAAGTGATGAGGGAACGCTCCGGGAGTTGGAAAGACGTGAGGAGGAAATGTCGCGGCAGTTGACCGATATGTCCAATACCAGCACTTCCCCCACGGCAGAGGTCGATGGGCGTATCGAGGAACTCAATACCCAGCTCAACGAACTGCTGGATAAATATTACATGAAAAATGGCGTTAAAATGCGCCTCTACACCGAAAACCATTCCGAAGTCCTCTCGTTGCGAAAATCCATTGAAATGCTGCGGCAACAAAAAAAAGAGCTTACCGACCATTTGCGCCAGGAAGCCGAAAATCCAGATCGATGGGAATTGGAATCCAATCCAATTTATCGTCGGCTGAAAACGTCAGTCAGCGAGTTGGCCGTGGAAAAAGCATCGGTGCAATCCCGTCTTGCGGAAAACAGGCTTAAGTTGGCCAAACTCAAAGAAATGGAAAACGCCCTTCCCAGTATCGAAAATGAACTGATCCGTCTGCAAAGTTATTTGGAGATGTCGAAAAAGAAGATGCTTTCGATGCTCGACAAAGAAGGTTCGGCCCGCTTTTCCGGAGATATCGCGGAAGGTTTAAGTCGCTACGTTCATTTTAAGGTTTTGGAACGGCCAAGCCTGCCCGACCGGCCCATTGGTCCTGATCGCGTGCTGTTTTCTTCGGTGGTTTTGGCTGGGGGACTCTCGGCCGGACTGGCCCTCGGTCTGTTCCTTACGGTTATCCGCCCCGTTTTTGACAGCCCTGCCTCTTTGAGGAAAATCCTGGGTCTACCCGTCTTGGGGATGGTCTCCATGGTCGATGAAGGCGTTGGTCAACGTTGGAAAAGTTCAAACAAAGTGTTCTTCATGGCCTTCGTGTCCATTTTTGTGGTTTTTGTTATCATCGTGCGCTTGGGCGGCAGGCTCTAAACTCAAAAAAAATAGATTCCAACTTGTTTCACCGATTGACCTTGAGCTTACGTCAGGCATTCAGCAGGCTATGGAACATTCGCTTACCCGTGAAAGCATGTCTATAAGGAATCAGCGGTATGTCTGAATTGCTCATCCGAAAAAAAGTTACCCTGGATTTTGATAAATTGCGTTCTCGAGGCGTATTGACACCCGATACGGGCCGAAGCGTGGTGGCGGAAGAGTACCGGGTTATCAAACGCCCCTTATTGCTCGGAGGCTTGGGTAGCGACAGCGAAAAGCATGATGGGCGCAAAAAGAAAATGATCATGGTGACCAGCGCCTTTCCAAAGGAAGGCAAAACCTTTACGGCAATCAATCTGGCCATGAGTTTGGCCGCCGAGATGGATTCAACCGTATTGTTGGTTGACGGCGATGTTGCCAAACCATCGGTGGCGCGTATTCTCGGATTCAAAGCTAAAGAGGGCTTGATCGATTGCCTGCTGAACAAGGTTGATGATTTCACAGATGTTTTGATCCGCACCAATGTCCCCAAATTGATGATTCTCCCCTCGGGACGCCGACATCACCACGCAACGGAATTGTTGGCCAGTGAAAACATGCGCCTCCTGCTGAACCAGATGATGGAAGATCCGGATCGAATTGTCGTGTTTGACTCGCCACCATTGTTGGTAACCACGGAAGCGCGTGAATTGGCACGTAACATGGGGCAAATCGTCATGGTGGTGGAGGCGGAACGAACACCACAATTCGCCGTCAAGGATGCCCTGCAACAGTTGGACAACCTGGAAATTGTCGGGTTGGTGTTGAACAAGATTCGCAAACGCTCCAGTGGCGGTTATTATTATTACGGCTATGGTGGCTACGGCGGCTATGGCGGCTACGGCGGCTACGGCGGCTACGGCGGCTACGGCGGCTACGGTTCTGGGGAAGAGAATACCAAAAAAAGCTGGATCAAGCGTCTGTTCGGGCTGTAGGAGTGATACCTTGCCTGTTACGAATGCCTTCACGATTGACGTAGAAGATTATTTTCACGTCGCTTTGTTTGAAAAACACGTCTCCCGGAATCAATGGGACGCCATGGAATACCGGGTCGAAGGCAATACGGATACGTTGCTGGAACTCCTTGATCGCCAAAATGTCCATGCCACATTTTTTATTCTGGGCTGGGTTGCCGAACGTTTTCCCAACCTGGTGCGTCGAATAGCCACCCAGGGTCATGAAGTGGCAAGCCACGGGATGCACCACGTGCGGGCTACCGAACAAAATCCCGAGGATTTCCTTCAGGATATCCTTGCCAGCAAACACCTCTTGGAAGATTTATCCGGGCAGCCGGTACGGGGATATCGCGCTTCGACCTACTCCATTGGACGCAATAATATGTGGGCGTTCGATTTGCTGGAAAAGGCGGGATATGAGTACAGCTCCAGCGTTTATCCCATTCGTCACGACCTGTATGGTTGGCCAAAAGCCCCGCGATTCCCTTTCTATCCACGAAAAAAAGAGGCTTCCAACGCCACCCTCCTGGAAGTTCCCATCACCACACTGGAATGGTTCGGGATGCGCTTGCCGTGTGGTGGCGGAGGTTATTTCCGCCTGTATCCTTTGGCCTTTTCCCTTTGGGCCTTGCGCCAACTGAACCAAAATGAGGGACAAAGTGCCGTATTCTATTGTCATCCTTGGGAACTGGACCCCGATCAACCACGGATCACCGGTTTGCCCGGGAGAGTGAGGTTGCGTCACTATCTGAATTTGCATAAAACAGCAAACCGATTGCACCGGTTGTTGGCCTCTTTCCAGTGGGACCGTTTGGATCGGATATTCTTGCCCCCCCTCCCTCCCACCCCCCCGGAACGAGTGCCACCCCTGTCATGAGTCCAACCCAAACACCCATAACCGTTCGCGCCATGCAGCCCCAGGACCGAGCAACCTGGGACCGGTTTGTCCATGAGGCCGACCAGGCCACCTTTTTTCACCTATCGGGCTGGCAAATGGTTTTGGAACAGGCTTTCGGTCACCGGACGCACTATCTTTTGGCGGAACAAGACGGCACCTTGGTCGGCATCCTCCCGTTGGGACGCATTAAAAGTTTCCTGTTTGGCGATGCCCTGATCTCCACCCCGTTTTGCGTTACTGGGGGTGTACTGGCCACAAGCGAAGCCGCTGCCCGCATGCTGGAACAGGAAGCCCATTCCTTGGCCCAAAGCCTGGGGGTGGACTACCTGGAAGTGCGTTCGACCATCCCCATGCCACCACCCTGGGTCACCAAGGATCTTTACTGCACGTTCAAGAAAGAAATTGCCGCTGACGCAACAGCCAACCTGAACGCCATTTCCCGCAAACAACGCGCCGAAGTACGCCGTGGCATCACCCAAGGATTGACCGGAACCATCGAACAGGAGGTGGCTCAAACCTGTTACGATATCTATTCGGAGAGTGTGCGCAACCTGGGGACCCCGGTATTTCCCAGGCGTTATTTTTCCATCTTGAAACAAATCTTCGGCAATGATTGCGATGCCCTGGTGATCCGGCATCAATCGCGCCCGGTAGCGGCTGTACTTAATTTTTATTTTCGTGATCACGTCCTTCCCTATTATGGCGGGGGTATCGCCGCAGGACGCAAACTTGGGGCAACCCATTTCATGTATTGGGATCTGATGAATCGATCCGCCGAACAGCGGGGTTCCCGAATGTTTGACTTTGGCCGTAGCAAGGTGGGAAGTGGTTCTTATGATTTCAAGCGCTATTTCGGCTTTGAACCGCAACCTTTGTATTATTCCTATCTGCTTAAACCGGGACATCAGATGCCAAACGTCAGCCCCAATAATCCGAAATATCGGGCCATGATTCGGATGTGGCAAAGGTTGCCCCTGGGGGTGAGTCGCTGGATTGGGCCGCTTTTTGCCAAATATTTGGGCTGACCAACGCAGTACCAATCCCTATGAGCCTTGTTTCAGCCCATCCTTCACAGTCGATGACAACCAACCTGGCCCTGGTGCGACAACGCTATACCCCCTATGGCGGTGCGGAACGTTTTGTTGATCGCGCCCTGGAAACATTGCAGCGCCAGGGCATCAACGTGGCCGTTGTTGCCAGGCATTGGCGTGATCAACCACCGGACGGCATCCGGATCATGCGTTGCAATCCCTTTTATTGGGGTCGATTGTGGCGCGACTGGGGCTTCGCCCGTTCCATCCAACAGCAATGGTTGGGACGTCCCGAATGGTTGGTACAATCCCATGAACGCATTCCCGGTTGCCATTTGTATCGGGCAGGAGATGGCGTCCATGCCCAATGGTTGCAAAACCGCCGTCGCACACAAACTCCCTGGCAACGTTTCGCCACCTGGGCCAATCCCTATCACCGGTATCTGCTCACCATGGAGCGCCGCATGATGACCCATCCCAACCTGCGGGCCATTATTTGCAATTCCAGAATGGTACGCGATGAAATCAAACATTGGTTCCAGGTCCCCGACAGCAAACTCCATGTGATCCATTCGGGGGTGGATACAATAGCGTTTCATCCGCGTTCCGGGGATACCCTGGCCCAACAGGTCCGTAAACAATGGGATATCCCCCTGAATGCCACCCTGTTCTTGTTTGTTGGCTCGGGTTACGCCCGCAAAGGATTGACAACCTTGTTGCATGCCATCCTGAAGGTGGACAATGCTTGGCTCATGGTCGTAGGACGCGATTCGCAGGAAAAACACTATAAAAGACTTGTCGCCCGGCTCAACTTGGCCCAACGCGTTCGCTTGGCGGGCGGCTGCCAGGATGTCCGACCCTTTTATGCCGCTGCCGATGCCGTTGTTTTGCCCACCCTGTATGATCCTTTTCCTAATGTTGCCTTGGAGGCCATGGCATGCGCGCTTCCCCTGGTGACCAGTTTTCAGAGTGGGGCTTCCGATTTCCTGAACAATGGTCACGCGGGATTGCTCTGTGACGCCCTGGATGTGGAAACCTTATCCGCGCACTTGCATGACATGATGGATCCCCGGCGTCGGCAACATCTGGGACAACAAGGCCGCACGCTCGCCGAAACCTTGACCTGGGAGCGGATGGGCCGGCAATTGAAAACCCTCTACCAACACCTCCTGGCCAATCCCGATGGCCGGTAAGGGACGACTGGGAATGGCGGCAACTGTCACTTCCAACCCGATTATTCTTCAACAGCTTTATGTATTCTGCTGAAGTAAAATGTGATCCAATACCTGAAAACACTTGCTATAAGATAATCATTTCTTTCTTGCCATGCCCAAGATCCTGCCATATGCGTTCGTATAACTTCTCAAGATCGCGGGTAAAACGTTCGGTGTCAAACAAGGGATGGGTCAGACGGTTGGCAGCAAGTTGCCTGCGAATCGATTGATAACGGTTGGTATCTTGAGCCAGATTCAATGCCAATTCAAAATAACTGTCCCATGATTCCGTAACCAGTTCCGGCAAGCCAACCGCATGCAATAAACTTGCAGCCACACGGCTTGCAAAGCTGTTCCCCATCTTGGTAATCATCGGGACACCTGCCCACAAGGCATCGCTTCCCGAAGTGTGCGAGGTGACAGGAAAGGTGTCCAGTGCCAGATCAGCCAGTGCCAATCGGCCAAGATGTTGTTCCAATGGTAATGTTGGGGCAAAAATGATCCGACGGCTGTCAATACCGCGCAAGTCCGCCTCACGAAGCAGGTTCCTGCTGGTACCGGGGGGGCCTGCCAGCAACCAGAGAATCCCTTCTGGAACTCCCTGTAGCAAGCGGCACCAATGGTCAAAACACTCTGGCCCCATTTTGTAGCTTTGATTGAAGCAGCAAAATACAAAGGCTTTTTCAGGCAATCCCACATCCTGACGTGTCATTCCGGTAACCAAGGCCCGGTTGCGATCATTCGGCTGGTAGCAGTGTGGTAAAAGGGCAAGGGTTTCGGAAAAATGTCCGGCATGATGGGGTGGGGAAACCGTTGCATCACCAATAAGATAATCGGCCACGCGGGAATGCCCCATCGTTCCGGGATATCCCAGCCAATTGATGAGGATGGGTGCGGGACGCATCACCATAATGCCAGGACGCGCCAAATGGGTATAGCCTTTCAGGTCGATTAAAATATCAATATTATCTTCCGCTATTTTACGTGCGCTTTCATCATCAGGGCAGAAAAATAAATCTTGAAAAAAATCGCATCCTGCGACAATACGCTGCCGATAGGAATCCGAACGGGAGGGACCGTAGGAATAACCATAAATTTCATACCGTTCCCGTTTATGCGCCTCCAATACCCCAACCAATAGATGAGCAGTGGCATGATCATGGAAGTCTGCAGACAAGTAACCAATACGCAACCGATCCCGATTGTGATGCTGATCGGGGCGCACCAAAGGGGGGGACTCAAGAAAAGATCCCACAGAATCCTGAAAAAAATGAGAACCCGCAAGGCCGCAATTCTTTCAACAGGTTTCCAAGATTATAGCTGGCATCGCTGAACTCAGGTTTGAGGCTTATGGCTTTCCGATAAGCCGTCTCCGCTTCCTGTGATCATAATGGCCTAAACACATATGACACAGCGCTTGAAGATCCAGAAGCGAAACATCGGGTTCCACCACCTCCAGGATGGCATGGATGACACGCAGGGATTCCGATACGTTTCCCTCGCTAAACAGGGCAAATGCCTTTTCATGAAGAACAGGAATCATGCAATGGTTCACCAGGAATTGATCAAACGCCTATTGCACTCAAACGGACTGTTGCAGCAGCCTTTGAGTTCACCAAATAGGCCATCAATGGGTAGTTTCGTCTGGCCTTCCATTTTTTTTCTCGCCGATTCGATCCTGCGGTTAGGGCTGAGGAAAGAAATAATCATCCCATTTTTGTTGAAGGACAATCTTGATAAACCAGTCTTCCAACCCTTCGGATCGGTCCAAGCGCGCCTCAATCTCCTCCATGATCTTTTTCGTCATAGAAACACCCTTTCGTCATACTTTGGTGATTTTTCGTACTGTTGGATGAATACCTCGACAGGTCATGCCTCGTGCCAATCCGAGAGCTTTGTCAACGGAACTGAGAATTTCGCCTCGCCAATGATTTTCCAACACACCCCATAAGCGTTCCACCCAAGCAGTTTGAATGCTTCGCTCATAATTGGGATATTATGCCAAATATGGCATCATTGTCAGGATATCAGGGCAATCGCATGGCACCATTGCGCGAGCAAGGTACCGGGGAATAAAAAAGGCAGGCAACCCTACCAGTGCCGATAATGCCTGTGACCGTAATAACGAGGCCAGCCGACATCCACGATCACCCCCCGTGAATAATATTCGGGATAATAATAGGTCCGTACCGGAGGTTCCTCGATCACATAGCGCGTCACCGGCTCGGAAACGATAGTCCGGGTTACGACAACGGGTTCGTCGATAACCGTGACCTCCTGCGAGCGCACGGGTGCGGGTGGAGGTGGTGCCGCTGCGACAGTTTTGGAATCCTGGAGATGCCACTTGCCCTTTTCATCACGGCAAGCCAGACCCTTGATGGTCTCATTTTTTTTGTTCACCTTCGCCTTGATTTCCATTTCCCGGCATTCACCTTTGCCACTGCTGCCATCCGCCCTGGCCACCAGGGGAAAGACCACAAAGCCCACTATCAGCAACCCTGACCATGTTTTCATAAATCCTCCTTGCTCATTTTACGCGTCCCTGTTCATCCGAACCACCCACCTGACAAGGCAATATTCATCGATTCCTATAGCCTGGAAGTTTTTGCGGAATCACCTCGTCCACCTGTTCGGGATTAAGGTAACGTTTTGCATACTCCAGATAAACCTGAGAATCAACAAAGACCTGAAAAAGATCGGCATCAATCTGCTGATTTTTGGCCATGAAACCCAGAATTTTCATGGATTCCGACAAACTTTTGGCCGGCTTATAAGGTCGATCCGCTGCGGTCAGCGCCTCAAAAACATCGGCGATAGCCATGATACGCGCCCCGATGGGAATCTGCTCCCGTGTCAAGCGATCGGGATAGCCGGAGCCGTTCATCGTTTCATGATGGGCACCCGCCAACTGGGGAACCCGGCGCAAATGTTTGGGAAACGGGAGTTTGGAAAGCATATTTTTGGTGGCGACCACATGGTGATTGATCACCTTGCGCTCCCGATCGGTCAAGGTCCCGCGCATAACCTTCAGATTTTCCATTTCCTCCTCGGAAATAAATTCCCGACTCTGCCCGTTGCTGTCAATCCAGCGATACTGGTTGACAATGCCCTGCAAGCGCTCGGTGCGCTGCGCCGTCATCAAATCATCGCCCCGATTGACGGTCTGCAAAAAGTGCATGTCATCATCCAATTGTTGCAACCTGCGCCCATATTCCTCATCCCGGGCGGCAACCGCATCTGGATCGGCAGCCTGTTCCAAGGTTTGCAAACGCCAGCGCAACCGTTCGTTTTCCCATTCCTTTTTGATCAATTCACAACGCAAGTCCAGGAGCTGGAACCGATCAAAGATGCATTCAAGCTTGGTAGACTTGTCAACGATATGCTCCGGCGTCACCACCTTGCCACAATCGTGCAACCATGCCGCCACCCGCAATTCGTGCAACTCTTCCCGGGTGGGGCGAAATTGCCGCAACACGCCAACATCACTGCAACTGGCCGCATCCGCCAACATTTCCGTCAATACCGGTACCTTTTCGCAATGTCTGGCGGTATACGGGGATTTGTCATCAATGGCCCCGGCTATGGCCTGAATAAAAGATTCAAACAAAGCCTCCAGTTCGCGAATCAATTTTTGGTTCGTCATTGCCACCGCCGCCTGCGAGGCCAGGGATTCCGCCAAGTGCTGCGCCTCAGCACTGAAGGCAACAATGGATCCCGTCGCGGGATCCAGGGCATTGATCAATTGCAAGACCCCAATCACCTCACCATCATGATTTTTCATCGGTACCGTCAAAAACGAGACCGAACGATAACCATTTTTTTGATCAAAGGCCCTGGTGCCAGAAAAATCATACCCAGCAACCGTATACGCATCCGGAATCGTGATGGTGACCCCTTGGAGCGCAGCCGCCGCCGCAACCATTTTGGAATTGGCCACGCCATCCACATAAAGTGGCAATTCGGGAAAACGAATCTCCACACCCGTGGTGCCACCCATGGCCATATTCAAGGAATCAGTACGGATAATGGCAAATTCAAGGGTATCCCGATCCGTCTTGATGTACAAAGTACCCGCATCGGCATAGGTCAACTCCTTGGCCCCCAAAAGAATGCTCTCCAAGAGTCGATTGAAATCTTTCTCCCCTGATAAGGCAATACCCAGATGATTAAGTTTTTCCACCCGGGCACCATAGCTCTCCATCGAGGTTGAAACCTCATCGGAACATAACTTTCCTGCATGTGGGACGGATCGATCCATTGTCTTCCCCGATGTCAAAGTGGTATCTGACTTATATTATACTGTTAATATTTGTTATTTTATTCGCCCCACATTTTCACCCAATGTATCCACAGGCAGGTCAACCAACCTTGTAAACAGGCATCACTCCATAAATTTTTTCAAATGCGGCTCAATATCGTTGGCCAAGGCTTCCAAGTCTTCATTTTTACGCACGAAGTCTTCCGCGCCCGCACGAAAAACAAAATCCATGGCGGCTTCGGGATCCACCGAGGAGAGCATCACCACATACGCATCGGGAAACTCATCCTTGATGATCTGGGTTGACTCGATACCGTCCATAATCGGCATTTCAATATCGGTCAGCAGAATATCGGGCTGGTGTTGCTTGAACAGCGCCACCCCCTCTTTGCCATTCACGCCCTGGGCCACCACCTCGGCATCCAATCCCTCCAAAACCATCTGTACCATTTCGCGAATCGTGTCGCTGTCATCGACAATCAAGATGCGCGGTTTCTTGGCCATCACCATTTCCTCCTCAATTTTTCAAGAACCCCTCCGGGATCAACCGACCCGTTGCAGGGTACATCAAGCACCGAATTCTAGCAAATTTTGTACGGTATCCAATAAGCTGAATTCGTCAAACGCACCCTTGACGATATACGCATTGGCACCGACATGGATGCCACGTTGTTTGTCCTCCTCGCGATCCCGCGATGTAACGATAACGATAGGGGTATACTTATGCATCTCCGTGGCACGCAATTTTTCGGTCAGTGAAAAGCCATCCAGGCGCGGCATTTCCACGTCGGTCACCACCAGATCAAATGGGAATTGGCTGGCCATGTCGAACCCCTCCTGCCCATCCTGGGCCAGGCTGACATGGTAATCCTTGGATTCCAGGATATCCTTTTCCAATTCCCGGGTATTCATGGAATCGTCCACCACCAGAATGCGCCTGCGCCCCTGGCCCTCCGGACGCGCCGCCAAGGAACGACCTGCGGATATTTGACTGCGGTATAGCCGTTTGGCCAATTGGATGATGTAGGCGCTGTCCAATACCATGACGATTTCATTGTTGCCCGACACCAACGCCCCGGTCACCAGACGATTGTTTTGCAGAATGAGGGGCATGGGTTTGAGAACCATGACATCTTCGTCCAGGATCCCATCCACCACCAATCCCAAGGTTTCAATGCCATTGGAAACGATCAGGATATCCGCCTTGCCCAACTCTTCCCAGGGACGTGGCGGCACCCCCAGGATTTCCGCCATGCGAATCACCGGAATCACCTGATCACGCAATAGAATGGCCCGCCGACCCACGACCTGAATCCCCGCATCCAAATAAAACTGATCCACCTCCTGAATGGATCCCGAGGACATGGCGTACGGACGGCGCCCCACCTCGAATTGCAAGACACGCAACGTGGCCATGGTCAGGGGCAGACGTAAAATAAAACGGGTCCCCCTGCCCTCCTCCGATTCCACTTCAATCGTCCCATTCATGACATCCACAATATTTTTGTGGACCACATCCATACCCACACCACGACCAGAAAAATCGGTGATGATCTGACTCGTGGAAAGACCGGGATGAAAAATCAATTTCAGGAGTTCCTGACGTGGCTTGGCTTCCAATTCCTCCGCCTCCATCAGTTTTTTTTGCAGGGCCTTTTCTTTGAGACGCTCGACATGAATGCCGGGACCATCATCAATCAGTTCAATGACCACACTGTTGCCCTGCGGCCAGGCACGCAACAGGATGGTCCCCGTCTCCGGTTTGCCCAATTCCCGGCGTACCTCCGGGGTTTCCATGCCATGATCGACGCTGTTGCGCAACATGTGAACCAGTGGGTCACCAATGGTTTCAATGATGGTGCGATCCAGTTCGGTATCCCCACCCTGAATGTTCAAACGCACTTTTTTCTTCAGCGCCCGGGCGGCATCACGCACCAGGCGCGGAAACGTTTCAAACAACGACGACAAAGGGAGCATGCGTAATTTAAGGGAACGGTCCTGCAACTCCATCGTCAACAAATCAAGCTGATCCGCATCCTCCACCAGCAAGGTGCGCACCCGCGCCAATTCATCCGCCAACTCCCGTGCCTGCTTGCGGAGTCGTACCGAGCGTTGCTCCTCTTCCCCCCCTTGCCCACCCAACACAATGTTCAAATGGGAATGGACATCATGGGCCAACGATACCGCCTGCGACAATCCCGACAAACGCGCCTTCATGCGGGTGCGAAAAGTGATCATCCCACCGCCAATCTTGATCAATTCATCAAGCTGTGATGCCTCCAGGCGGATGGTCCCTGTCGATTCCTGGCTTTTTGCCTTGGACTGATCCGCACCGGCACGGACCTTATCCTCCGTTCGCGGCAGCCCTCTGTCAGGTTCTGCCTTTTTCGCCGACTCCGCTTCCGTCTTTTTCGCCGGCACTGCTTCCGTCTTTTCCGCCGGTGCCGCCTTTTCCACAGACTCCGCTTCCGTCATTTCAACCGGTTCCGCTTCCGCCTTTTTCGCCGGCACTGCTTCCGTCTTTTCCACCGGTGCCGCTTCCGTCTTTTCCACCGTTTCCGATGGCGCAACCGTCCCCTGTTCCCCCCCCGAGACAGGTGCCCCGGTCGGTGAAGCATCCCCCCCCTGGTTGATCCGATTGAAAACTTCAGACATTTGGGCGATCAATTCCTGATCCACATCCAGGACCGCACCACCCTCGGCAGCGATTTCCACCTGCGCCGCGATCCAATCGATACCCCGGTACAGCACTTCGGCGACATCGGCATCCACGGTCATGCGTCCCTCGCGCACCAAGCCGAATATGTTTTCCATTCCGTGCGCCATCTCCGAAATGGAAAGCAGCTTGATCATCCGCGAGGTCCCCTTGATGGTATGGGCCGAACGAAAGACCGAATGGATCAGATCCTCATCCCCCTTGCCCTCCTCAAATGCCGCCAGACCTTTATTGATCGTTTCAATATGATCCCGGGCCTCACTGACAAAGCGCTTGATAAATCTGGACATGTCCATGGCCATGACCGCACTCTCCCTTGGCTTTTAGATTCGGTAACGCCCGGCGTTATCGGGTTGCTCCATGCGCCGACGGCACAACTGAATCATCTCCTCTCCGGTCAAATCCAGGGGGTAGAAACTCAACCCGGTCCGGGCCATGCCAAAACGTTCAATGCGATTGGCCGCGGTCTGGAACCCCTGCCGCGCCAAAGGCAGCGACCCCACCGCCGAAAAAGATTCCGCCATGTAGAAATGCGCGGTCCAAATCTGTGGATCGGCGTAGGCGGCCTTGCGACAATGGGTAATAACCCCATCGTGATTGCCGTCCTGGCGATCCGCCAGACCCGATAGGAGATGGCTTTCCACGGACATGGGATCGAGTTTTTGCATGCGCAAACAGTGATTGCGCGCTTCGGTCAAGCGCCGCACATGCAGAAAGATACACCCCCCCAAACCCAACGCCCGGAGAGAATCCTGGGACGATGCCGACGCAGCCAACAACCCATCCAACATTTTCAAGGCTTGCTCATACCGTTTTTCCAGGGCCAGTTGCCGCGCCTGCTCCCAAGACCCGACCCCCGATAGCACCGCAGCCACAGCAACCTTAGCGGATGCCACCGAAACACTGGGAACGGGCGTGGCCACCCGGGCCGGGGGGGCGGTGATGGTCGGCGGTTTGTCATGGCGCAAAGTTGAGGAAAACAAACCCGTCTGCGTAGCGGCCCGGCCCTCCCCGGGACGAGACTTGCGGAAAAACAAGATATTGTTCCATTCGTCGCGTACCAATCCATGACCCATACCATCCAAAAAACTCGTATGGGTGAATATTTCGGTGGCACTCACGATCAAGGCACCACCGGGCTTGAGCAAGCCCGCAAGATGATTAAAAATGTGTCGTTGCGTCGGTTTGTCGAAATAGATCGATACATTACGATAAAAAATACAATCGACGCGACGCAACACATCGGGGAAACTGCCCCCGGCAAGGTTCACCTGGTAAAACGTCACCCGGCGACGAATCTCATCCATGACCTGGAAACGGTCGGGACCCAAAGCCTTGAAAAATCGGTTCCTGATTTCCGGATCGACGCCACGAAAGGAATAATCATTGTAAATCCCCTCCCTGGCCCGATCCAAAATACCCTGATCGATGTCGCACCCCATGACCTCAAACGTCGGCAAGGCCTCCTTGCCCAACGCACGCACCATCTCCATGGCGATGGAGTAAGGCTCATCGCCACTGGAGCAGCCGGCACTGATGATCCGCACCGGCGCATTCCCCGCCCGGCGACGGAATTCGGGAATCAAATGTTGCGACAACAGACGCAATTGGTCCGACTCCCGAAAAAAATAGGATTCGTTGACCGTCAGCAGGGTAATGAGCTTATCGAGTTCCTTGGCATCCTGCTCCAGGCGCTGTCGATAGTTCTCCCAGGAGGCGATACGGGTGGCCTGGGCACGCTCCAGCAAGCCGGTCACCAGCAACCGTTCCCGATTGCCGACAAAGATCAAACCACTCCTTTCCTTCAGGAAGGTTTTAAAGCGACTCAACTCCGGGGCATCGGGAGTCGCCAATGGTTTCCTTTTGAGCATCATCGCGCAGAGACCCATTTGATAATATTCTGACCCAATCTTTCCGGCGGTCCGATTTGCGAAACGACCTTGAGTTCAATGGCGCTACCCGGCATGCTGAACACCATGGATGTGGCGCGGTCCTGGGCCAACGTATAGCCGCCCGCCTCGTGGATAGCCCGAATCCCTTGCACCCCATCCCGCCCCATGCCCGTCAGGATCACACCAATGGCGTTGCTTCCATAGACCTGCGCCGCCGACAGCAGCAAACGATCACAGGAGGGGGAATAGAGATCATCTGCCTGTTTGGCCGACAAGGACAACACCCCGCCACCACGCACCTCCATGTTGCCGGTAGCCGGGGCGATGTACAGGGAACCGGGGAGCAACAAATCCCCATGGGCCGCTATTTTGACCTTGAAGCTGGTGGTCCGGGCCAACCAAACCTCCAATCCCCCCACATAGTCGGGATGGATATGTTGGGCGATGACAACGGGATGGGAAAAATCTTTGGGAAAAACCTTTAAAAGTTCCACCAACGCCTTGGGGCCACCCGTGGAACTGGCAATGGCGACGATACCCGATTTAAGCGCCGATTTCCCGGCAACTGCGTTCACCGGCACAGCAGCGGGCACCGGCGCTGGAGAGGACGGGGGCACGGTTCGTATCGCCATCCGCGCCAACGTCATGACCTTGTCGATGAAAGAGACCGCACCCTCTTTGGACAAAACTTGAGAACGGGCAAAAACCTCCAAGGCACCCCGGTTGAAGGCTTCATAAAACGAATCGTTGTCCTTTTCATCGCACAGGACCACCACCGGCAAACCCAATCGATCCACCAACAGGGAGATGCTCTCCAGCCCACGTCCGGCAGGGGGAGTCAGGTTGACAACAACCACATCGGGTTGCATCCGCACCGCCTTGTCCAACGCCGCCCGTCCCCCTTCAACGCTCAAGACCTCCCGGATCGCCGTCGATTGCGACAAGATTTGCTGCAATCCCACACCGCCGTTAACCAATAAAACCTTCGGTCCCACAGGTGCCCGTGTCCCCGCGGTTTTGGCGACACCCGCCGCCGCAGTTCCCACCGGTTGGCGCGCCGAAGAACGCGCAACAGGGGACGAAACCGCCCCGGGAGTGGCTGTGACCCGGGCCGTGTTGTTGCCCGGAACCACCTTTCCCCCCCCCTCAAAAGCCTTCAGGATGCGATCCGGCAAGTGCCGGCAGGTATCGTCGTCGAACAAACTTTCACGCTCGAACACATCCAAAGCGCCCGCGTCCAAAGCCTTTCGCGTGGCGATGGGGTCCCCCGCCACCGACATGGCCATAAAAGGAATCCCGTGCTGTCGCAACTTGTCGATCACGTGAAATCCCCCCGGCTTGTGGGAGTCGACTTCGACAATAGCCAGGTTTGGCCCTCCGGAAATCGCCTGACGCACAGCCATCGGGCTGGAATCGGTCCATTCCGCCCCGCCAAAGTTGGGTGATTCCATGATCAGACCGCCCAACTTTTCACGGAAAAAACGGTCGTCGCAAACAATCAATACCCAGATCAAGGACATGGTACCTGATTATTCAACGCAATCCTCGCCAGCGGCAGATCCCCGCCCCATTGGCCAACCATCGGGCTGGAAATGCCCGACCCATCCCATGAGCTAGGCCGCATCACGTTCGTTGATGAATTTGCCATATTGTTTGTCCACCTTCATGATGTGCGTGATCAACCAGTTACGTAAAAATCCGAGCAAGGCATTGGCCACCGACACATCCCCCTTGCCCACCTGGTCGATGAAGGCGACAACCCGTTCCACCACTTTTTTATGTTTTTCTTTATGGTTGGTGGCATCGGGATAGCCTGCGGAAGTAAACAACTCTTCCTCCTGCGCAAAGTGAAACAAAGTATATTCTTTCAGTTCCGGCAACACGACCCGGACCCCCTCCTCCGCACGTCCGCTCTGGATTCGGGAAGCCAGGAGGTTGATCAGTTCCAACAAGCGTTTGTGCTGCTTGTCCATCTCGGGAATGCCAACGCTCAGATTTTCCGTCCAGGGGAAGAACTCCTGATTCGACTCATGCGTTCCATCGATGGCAGAACCTTCCAATTGGAAGAAGGCAATGGAACTTTGCAATTCCGCCGCATTGTCGGACAACGCTGAAGCCGAAGTGCGCATGGTCGTTGCGGCACCCACATTGTTGCGAATCACCTGATCCAATTGTTGGATGGCGATATTGATCTGTTCCAGGCCCTGGCTCTGTTCCTGAGAGGCATTGGAAATCATGCGCACCAATTCGGCGGTGCGTTGAATATCCGGCACCAATTTTTGCAGGCTGTGCCCCGCCTTGACCGCCACATCCACGCTCGAAGAGGAAAGGGCCGTGATCTTGGCGGCGGCGGATTGGCTGCGTTCCGCCAACTTGCGGACCTCCGAGGCCACTACGGCGAAGCCCTTGCCATATTCCCCGGCCCGGGTCGCTTCCAACGATGCATTGAGGGACAGCAGGCTGGTCTGGTGGGCGATCTCGTCGATGATGGAAATTTCCTCGGCGATTTGTTTCATGACATCCACCGTTTCCGCCACCGCCTGACCGCTGATCACCGCTTCATTGGCGGATGCACGGGCAATTTCCTCGGTTCTCTGGGCATTTTCCGTGGTTTTTTGAATATTGATGGTCATCTCCTCCATGGAGGCGGCGGTTTCGGTGATGGAAGCCGCTTGTTGGATGGCACCATCCGATACCATTTGCGAATTGTTGTTGATCCGGTCGCTCTCCTCAACGATGCGCCGGCTGATCTGGATGACCGATCCCACCGACTCCCGCAAATTTTCCACCATGTTGCCCATGGCTCCGAATATGCCGGTCGAAGACCCGTCCCCCTTGCGAAAACTGGAAAGATCACCACCCGCCAAACGATCCACGTAACGCACCACCTCCGCGGGTTCACCACCCAATTGCACGATCAAATAACTCTGTAAATCATGCAGGGCCTTGAATATGCCGGAAGATTTGGCATCCGTTTCAATTTTGGCGGAAAAGTCACCCAAAGCCATCCGTTCGGCAAGCGTGGTCACGACGCGGGGTTCGGCACCCAGTTGCCGCCGTATGTCGCGCAACGTCATGAAACCCAGGACAACTGTGAACACCACGATCACCACCGTGAACACCAGATAGGCAACCGAGGCGAATGAAGCCTGATCGATCAGGGTACGCGCCGTCTTGCCCAAGTCTTGCACCACGAGCTGCTCAACCTCCTGCAACAGGTTGATGCGATGGGTCATGGTATCGAACCAATAGATGGGATCGATATGGAACGCGCCATCCTCCATATGTTCCAGGGCCGTCTGCCGCATCCGCTTGATTTCCGCCGTTGCCTCCCCGGCCATTTTGTTGCGAAAACTCGTGACCTGCAACTCCGTGGCGAAAGAGACGAACAACTCGTCATAAATCTCCTGCTCCGCCATCAACGTCATGAAACGGGGACGCAACTCCTTGGGAAAGGTGTTGCTGGCGAAGACATTGCTCAATACCGCCCGCTCCAACCCGGCACGCTCCTTGGAATTGAGAAGATTCAAATAGGCCGTTGTCTGCGCCATCATTTGTGGATGCGTAGAGAAAACGACAATCTTTTTGAGGAGATCCATCAAGGAATGATTCAAAGTCGTATAAAATTCAATGGCGCGATTCACATCCATTTTGTCGCTGTCAACCTGCCAACGAATATCATTCAAGCGGTCCAGCGCCGCCTGTGCCTCCTTGGCCGAAGCCAGGAAATCGGCACTCTGGGACATGGGATTTTCAATGCGCAAATAATCTTTGAGCTTGGTGGCCTCGGTGTTGGTCAACACCCGCTGCTTGGCCATGTCCTCCTTGAATTTGCCCGCCTTGCTCCCCAAGTAGCCGGCTGTCAATCCCCGCTCCTTCTGGATTTCATGCACCAGCGGCCCCACCTGCACCGCCGTTCGCGCCATGGCGTCAAAGGCGCGGATTTCCGTCAGCATCATCCTTTTCGACCAGACGGTGTCGGTACCATAAAAAATCAGCGCCACCAACGGCCCGAGGAAAAGCAGGAAAAACTTGCTTTGCAGATTTAAATTTTTGATCAGATTCATGGCAACCCTCACAGCCTTTGAAGCCCAGCAATAAAATTCAGGTTAAAGAAAAGCCCCGGGACGAAACGCTTACCGGATCAACGACACGCCGTGTTTTAATCCCCCCGGGAAGCGGCATATCCCGACCATGCGTTTCCATCCTGATGAGGCGCTCCAGGTCGACGACGAACACCATCTCGCGGCCATCGCTGACAATAAACGACAAGGGGGTCATGGAGGAACTGCCTTGCATGATACGCGGAATTTCCATCTTTTCCCGAGGATCAACCGTACGAAAATCGGCCAGCCGGTCCACGATGATGCCGATGTTGCTCCCGGTGCCGCGTGGAAATATCACCGATGGGATCCGGTAAGCCCCGATCAAAGCCCGAAGCGGCAATTTTTCATGAAAATAATAAAGATCGGTGCCAACAGGGGCATCGGTCACCGCCCCCACGCGCTCAATCTGCCGACTCTCAATACCAAAGGTAAAGTTCAGGATACCAAAAACCAATATTTCCAGACCCGATGCCGCACCAGCCCCATCCAGGCGATCATCACCAACATCGCACCCGGCATGGTCACCGGGATCGCCAACCACCGCCTTCACGTCAGGCCGCCCCACCCGCCAAAGAAAAAATCTTCCCCATATCCAGGAGAATGGCATAACCACCGCGGTAGCGAATCTGGCCCGTTGCCAAGGCACCGACACTCTCATTCAAGGTGAACATCACTTCCTTGACCTCCTCCTGGGAAATGTTAAGGATATCCTCCACCGAATCCACCAACAATCCCGAAACCAGATTGTCATGACGGGCGATCATGATCCGTTGCCGGGAACTGCCACGATCCTTTTCCAATTTGAGAAGGTGATGCAGATCAATGATCGACTCAATGCCCCCGCGCACATCGATAACCCCCAAGAAATGCTCTGGTGCCCCCGGGACACTGGTGATCGGTTGCACGGGTAACAGTTCGCGTATCTCGGAGCTGTGGCAGGCGAAAAACTGGCCACCCAGGGAAAAAATCATCAGTGCCAGAACGTCGCGGCCCTCGGTAAACGACCGATCGGTTGTATCAGAGCTTCTCATGATTTCCCCGCTTTGAAAAAAAAGCGTGCGTCCCGAAAAAAAACCTTGCGATTCAAACGATAACGGGCAAGCCCATGCCTTGGATGTACATTGGGAAAAGTTACCATGAAAACTACACCAAAGTATAGTGTTCCCAAGCGCGTCCCTGGGCAACCTCATTTGGATTTCGTTTTTTTCTCACAATAACTTGCATCCGTTACACATAACGACTAATCATAGGATGTCAAACAAATCCGGGAGAATGGTGTTCATGATGATCCTGGATGTGGTGGAGCGATAGTTTGTCCATTGGAACAACCGCAACGTTACGGCCCATGAATATGGCGAGGCGTTTGCGGAAATGAGTTGGTGGACTGGGCGCGTCTGCCAACATGTTCCGGAAAGGAATTTCGTGTGGGCATATAGTCTTCAGGTGCAACCCGAAGGCTTGCCTGTAACTGCGAGAGGCACAAAAAATAGGAACGAGGCTATATTACTGTATGATGTTAAAGATATTGAAAGATTTAAGCGTTCACTTCGTGCCTGTTACGATAGTAACACAGAAATAATCCGACTACTGCAAATATCGGACCTCCATGCAGCTCCCATAGAAAATGTTCCGGAGAGTAAAGATGAGCAGCTCTACCTGAATAACTTCCAGGATATTTTGGTTAAGTGGAAAGAACATTTCGTTGGCGAAAAAGAAATGCCGAAGTTCGATGGATTGATCATTAGCGGCGATTTCATCGATGCCCAGAAACTTGGTTTGCCTAATCCACAGAAAAATTATAACCAAGACGATCATGATTCCTACAAGGAAAAACTCAGTAGGGCACACACATTTGCTTGTGGATGTGTGAATAAATTTCTTGAACACATTCATATTAACAATTCTTCCACAAATAGATCCATCCCCTGCTTGGTAGTTCCCGGCAACCATGATGTTTTCCTGTACGGGTAGACTCCGAAGTTATGTACAAGTGAAAATAGCAAAATTGGCAGCTATTACAAATTTATACACTGTAATATCCAACCATCAAGACCGATCAATCCTGATAATTTCATCTACTCCCCAAGGGTGACCATATATAAGGGAAAGGGGGGAGTGGTAGCCATTATCGGATTGGACTCCAACCATAGTGCATACACCAGCATCCAAGCCTACAAGCATGGGATGGTGAGCAAAGACCAATTGGATAAGTTGAAACAGGCTATCGATGCGATCAAATCAGAATTTAAAGAGCAACCGGTTTACGTCACAGTTGTTTTGCATCATCATCTGTTACCAGTCCGGGATATCGAACTTATGGGGGATAACTCCTCATCTCCTCCGGAAGATTTAGCAAACACCGCGATGCAAAGCATTTTACTTGATGGACCAACTGTAATCCGCGCCATGCAAGGTATGCGTGTATCCCTGGTCTTGCATGGCCACATGCATGAAAAATTTATCGTTAAAAATATAGATTATTTAACTTGTGGACAAAAGTTAGCCATTGTCGGATGTCCTTCCTTTCCACAAACAGTTATAGGGACGCCAAGAACAGATGCTAGAACTCCTGGGGGAGTGGTGTTGACCTTCGATACAGTCCGGGGAACGGCGCAGGTTGATGTTATTGTTATGCAAGGAGATGATCAGAAGAGCAAAAGCATTGCCCTACCTTTAATCTCTGTGACAAGGATATCTGCTTCGGAACACAGAGTTTGGAACAGGTTGAACCAATGGCTTTCCTCTCCACAATCAACCTCCCCAAAATATTTTCGCGATATTATGCAACCCCATTCTGACATTATTCAACCTTTTCGACAATATGCTGAGAAAGTCTGGAAAGAGGAAGGTTACGTTCCCCTCTGGGGACCAGATAATATTCCTTTATGTGTAGCTGGTGATGAAAGAGAACTGCCAACAAAGAGATATCGTCTCCTCTTGATATTAAAAGAAGATAGCGGAATATATAGGATCCTGCTCAACAACCATATAGCGATTCGCAATACCGTTTATGGTACTTGGGATGCCGCCTTGTTGCCTGCCTTCAAGCACGTTGGAGACTTTTTCGACCGGGTACGCAACGATCTCATCAGGGTCCGTGATGATTTGATGATCCAGAATACTCAAGATGTACGTCACCGAAACAGGACGCTTAAATCTCTTGAGGAAGCTTTGGCCCAGTTGTCTTCCTGTGCCGACGATAAACTGGAAGAAGAAATTACAGAGTTGGATACTATTCAATTTATAAGATTCTCGCCAACAGATGGTATACCACAGCGTTATCTGTATAGTTTGTGTATACTTCCATCCTTATCTTTGCGTCCTTCCGACTTCCCTTCTGAGGGAACTACTTCCGAAAGAACCGTTAGCTATTCCAAACCTCTGCAAACACTTCCCCATGTCGAGGAAAACTGCTATTTCCGGTATGAACCCGATAAAAAGCAGGAGGATCGCTCTACTTCTGGATATATCTGGTTTCCCCTTAATGGCTGGGAAGCGAATCCCGCCATTAAATATAGAAATGGTTATATAATGGATTGGGTACAAAGGGTTATCGACGAGTTGAGAAATGAAAATGACGGACATATCCATGAAAATCTCCTTCTTGGCCATGCCACAACCTATTCCTTACATAATTATAGTTTTCGTAAAATCGAAGTTAGAACATTCAACGATCTGGTAGAAAAACTTCGTTGCGTCCCTTTGAACTACAATCCAGAAAATTACCCCTACGCTACAGCACAGATCCGCCAAGTAGTGCTGCGGCGCGTCCCGCACGAGGGAAATGATGTTATACAGGTATCTCAACCAGATACCAATGAAATTTTGGGATTTCTCTGCCCTTCTCAGCGTTACGTGTTAAGACAAGGGCTGAATCGAGCTCGTGAACTTAGAAGAAACCTAATAAACACAAATAGAGATTACGATCCATGTAATTTAGGAACGCCGCAATTTGGTTATCTCACGGCATTTCGCGGGAACCGCCAACTTGATATTCTCCCGCCAATTTTGGAAAGTGTGCTAAACAAGAGTGGGGAATTTCTTATTTGTGACGGCAATCATCGTGTCGTTCAGTATTGCTGGAATGATGGAGAACCATTGAATGCTATACTTATCTCCAATCCAACAGTTCCATACTATATCTATCAGATGCGCCCTGAGGACTGGCATGTGGTAGCGAGCCGCCCGTTGTCAACTACACCTGAGCTTGTTTGTAAATATGCAGTCCGCGAAATGTCAGAGGAAGAGATGAAGAAATATGTCTCTGCGTCGATAGAGAAAAACAAATTGCCATCTTCTGGGAGTTATTATCGTGTTCTTTATCGAAATTTTTCAAGTGCTGGCTTCAATCTTGGAGCTCAGGGGGGAATACAATGTATACCCAATAAACGATAGCGGTACAAAAAAATGTTCTTGGGTAATTTGGCCTTGATCATCGTTTCATGGTACTGGGGCTGACCGTTTCAAGCCTTGGAACGGAACGCTGAGAAGGTCAATCATTACGTTTGGCCAGCGCCGCCAGGAGGTAGTCCACATCTTCAACCATGGCCACAGCGGCCTTGAAAGCCTCTTCGGCGTTGGTCTCCTTGTAGGTGTGAGCAGAGATGTTACGAGCCTTGTGGTATGAGAACCAATGCAAAGGATCGGCAATCAATCCAAGGCGGGCGGCAATTCGAAACAACTCTTTGCGGGTATACACGGGGTCTGCCGATTCCGGGTTGACGTTTTCGGCAATCCAACGCTGCATGAGTATCCAAGAGAGATTATAGGTATATTCAAATCGCTGAATGACCGAATCACGCAGGGCCAGGGCCAACTCTTCGCTTTCCCCCTTCTTCTCCTCGTGGAGACGGAGTGCCACTTTCAGCGTATCCAACGCCTTGTTCAATGTGTCCAACTCCAAAGCCATCGCACATCTCCACTCGTTAACTACTGCATTCATTATTGCATTCGTCATTGGTTCTCGCAAGGAGATTGCCCAATACACCCAGATAGATCCTTCTCAGTATGTCGCGATACTTGGATAAAGACACTATATTTTGGTGTCGTTTTCATGGCAGCTTTCACGGCGTCCCAACGTCATGACTGGCCTTCTCAGCGTTGACTGATATTATCAAATATGGTAATCTGCGCCAAATGGAATGGAAAATTGCATTTTTCAATGCTGGGGTGAAAAGCAAGATCGAAGCATGGCCCCCTGGTATACGCGCCGTGTTTTCCCGCATCACCCAGAGGATGGAGGCAGTGAAACATGGACAAGGAACGGTATGAACCGATTCCCTTTAATACAAAAGAGGCCATCTCCGAATGGATAACCAACCCGGAGTTCAAGACCGCATACAACAACTTGGAAGATGAATTTCGGTGGTTCGATGCCTTGCATGATGCACGCATGCAGGCCGGGTTGACCCAGGCCCAGGTGGCCGAACAGATGGGAAGCAGCACACCTGCCGTTGCAAGATTGGAAGCCGGTGGCGGGAAGTCGAAGCACTCACCATCGCTCTCCACACTGCGTCGGTATGCGGACGCTGTTGGTTGCCGCTTGGAAATCAGACTTATTCCGGTGCGCGAATGATCGTTTGCTCCGGGTACCCTGAATGGGAAACATTCCATTAATGATCATTCGCCTTGCAAAATTAATTTTATTGATTCTGATGGTTCCGGGATTGGCGCATGCCCAGGAACCAACCTGCCGCATTGGTTTTGATGTCGGATCAACCGGGATTCGTGTCGGAGCCCTCGACACGACCCATTCCGCGAAGGCTGCCATCGACTATTTGGCGGATGTCTGGGCCGATGCCATTCCCGATGCCACCCTGACGGACACCATCCAGGCCCTCAGCAACCTGCCCCGGGAGGCGGGTCTCCCCGGCGCATGTACCGCCATAGCCGGTGGATTTTCCGCCTGGCGCTACGCCATGGCATCGGGAAAACCGTCCCGCGTCACCGCCATCATCCACAGAATCCACCAAAAAACAGGCGTCCCGTTTTTTATCATTCCCCAGGAAGTCGAAGGGCGTTACGGTTACGAGGCCACACAAAAAATATTGAAAAACGAACTGACCACCCCCTGGATCCTGGATATCGGCGGCGGCAGTTTTGAGATTGCCGGTGCCAACGCCACCTGGGGCGGCGACCTGGGGGCCAAATCCTGGCAACGCCTGTTCTGCTCACGAATCCGGGGAGTCCTACCCCCCGACTGCTCCGTCACCCCCTTGAGTCCAGCCGATATCCACACAGCCCACACACTTTTGGACGAATACCTGCACAAAGGCAAAGCGATTCCGCAAGCCATCCTTCAGTCCCATCAGCCCGTCACCGCCATCTCCCCCCCTCTCCTCAAGGGCATCTACCCCGCCTTGCGCTGCCTGGAGGCCACCCATCTGCTGCGCCAGGGGCACGTGGACGGGCACGGATTTGACGCAACCGCACTGAACGAGGCCATCCAGCACCTGCAAGCCAAAACGCCCACCGAGCTGACGCAATGGTTGGACGCCTGTACCCGCAACAAGGATCTCCCCCCCTGTTCACCGAAATTTTCCGACACCCTGCTGACCAACATGCTGTTGGTTCAGGCCATCATGGATATCCTGACAATACCGCGCATGGAGGTGGCCGCCGCTGACATCAACAATGTGACCGGACTCCTGACCGACGACACGTTGCGCCAATGGAGTACGCATTATTCGTGCTACCTGGAGCGGCTTGCCAAACAGGGGGTCGATGCCTACCTGACCGACCCGCGTAGCTGCCCCGAGGTGCCAACGGGCGGGCGTGTCAATTGAAATGTTCTAAAAAGCGGGAAATATCCAACAGGAGGACATCGTTCAACTCGTCGCTGTTGTCCTTGCGATAGCGCCCGATGGCCTGGACGACATCCGCGCCACCACTGGTAATGTTGGATTGCAGGGGGTGTTCAATATGATCCAGGCGACTGAAGAAACGGATATCGTCAACCGCCATGCCGAACTGGATCCCCTCTGAACTGAACACCACGACATATTCCAACATGTAACGATTGACCAACTCACCAATACCGTCAAACAACTCCAACAGCGATTTCAGCACTCCCGCCTCCGCCGTGCGAATCAATTGCACAGCTTCATCCTTCTTCCCCTCCCGGAGCAAATCCGCGGCATCGACACCCACCTTGTGGATGGCTTTATGGGGTGCGTCAAAGCGGGCCATATAATTATTCAGATTGCTATTATCCGATTTAAAGGTGTCGTACCATTTGCCGAAGGCACACAAATGGGGATTGGTCTGCACCGTAATGGGCTTATTGTTATTAACCTCATCCTTCAGTTTGTTGACCCAGTTGATATGGTCCTGCTTGCGCATCCCCATGGTTTCCACCAATTCTTTAATTTCCTGGGTGCGCGCCTTGGAGCCAAGGAACACCCGCAAATCAAAGAGTGGCAGGTTACCCTCGCGAAAAGGGATGACACCACGCAGTTCAGGGGTGCTGTCGGGGACGGCGGTAAATTCCAGCATGTCGATGACAGAGACGATATCGTGAGAAATGACCCCGTAGGGGGTTCCAGCAACCGTAAACACCAGATAGTCGGCATCCAAGGAAAATTTGGCTTCCATCCTTGTCTCCTCACGATTCGGATTGATTGTGGGAATAGTCTACATCAAGCCATATCTCATGTTAAGTAAAAAACCAAACGCAAAACAATTCCCGCCAAGACCTTCACGCCACCATCCGTCGTCAAACACGTCATACGATTGCGGGACGGCCCCCCGTGACCTCCCGGCGGATCACCTGGGCAAAACCAGCCTGATTCGACTCATCAATTTTTAAACCGATCATGTGACCCGTCAACCGCTGTACCCGACAGCTCATTTTATTGCCCTGTTTGTCCGCAAGCAGGCGAATCGTCCCTTCCGTTTCCTGTTTCAGGATGGGAGGGGGCATGGCATCGCTTTCGATACAGGCCCCGGTTTTACTGACATCACGCAACACCCCCTGGATGATCCCCACACCGGAAAATCGCAGTTCCACGGGATGAAAGGCAACGACCCGTTCCATCGACCGTCGCGAAGGTTTCACGAGTGCCGGGCAACGGCTGTCCTGTCCCTTGTCGGCAGCTCTGCGACCAGCACTGGTATCCACCTGGGAATATTCGTTGGCCATACGCCGATCAACAACGGGATAAACATCCACACGCTTGAGGATCCCCTCCAAAGCCTGCAACAACACACGCCCCTGGTCAGCCAACGATGCATAATCCAGGGGATTCGCAGCCGTTGCTCCCGAGTCGATGGCGGCTTGCAACCGTTCCACCTCAACCCAGGCATTTTCGATGAATCCTTTGTTATCTTCAAATATTTCCATAACATTTTGCGGTGGAATCGGTAATTTGAGGAGATCCCATTCCACCAGGCTGATTTCGCGCAATGCGCTGCGTGCTTTTTTAAGGATCAGGAGAACAGCGTCCGGGGAGTTCAAATCACCCGCCAGCGCCTCGATCCCTGCCAGGGGGTCACCGGACAGTTCCCCGGCGATATCCGCGCTGACCGGGCCGGAAAACGACAACGATGGGGGCAACTCCAGACGTTCGCGGCGACCATCGAAGAATTCCAAGGTATGTTTCATGAATTGGTTCAGCTTGAACACCCGGGCCTCGACCCCACGAAACAATTCCACATTATGGGGTTCCGCCACGCCGGGATCCTGAAGCAACAGATCGATTTTCTCAAAGATGGTATTGACCCGGGAGGGCAACGACATGAAGAACAGTCGGTTATTATCCATAAAGTCCAATATTTTGCGATCCGCGATGCCAACGCCCCCCAACATTTCCACCTTGTGGCGCCGATCCCGGGCGATCACCTGCTGCTGGATGTCGAGAATCTCCTCCAACTGGCCGCGAACCTTGACCGCCAACTTGTCCACGAACGTCAAGACAAACACGATGGCATTCAGTTTTTTATGCGTTTCATCGGCATGTTGTTCCAACTGGGCCATTGTTTCCAGCAACGTCCATTGCGATTCCCCCCGGTCGCATATCAGGTAACGCAGCATGGGATTGACTTCGGACTCACGTTCCCCCGCGCCCGTAGCACTCTCCACCTCCAGTACCGTCGCATCCCCCCCATCGGCGTTGGCGTCCCACAGCCTGATCATGAAACGCTCCATGTTGATCAAATCGCGAAACAACACGTCCAGACGCAACGATTTTTCAAAGAATGGCCGATTCTCCATCCGTTCCAGAATGACATGCATCGGACTTAAATGGTGCGTGCGGATACGGGTCAACACCTCCACAATGGCATCCTGGTTGTCCACCAAGGCCCTGAGTACCTTATGGGTTGAATCCAGATGCACCCGGATCCCCTCCAGGCGTTTTTCCAAGACATGGATTTCCTGTCTTTGGAACAAAAAGATTTCACTCATTTCCGGAAAGCCGGTGGCATTCAGGATCGCGTGCAATGTCCCCTTGTCCAGCATATCCCCGTGGAACATGGAGAGTCCCAGGATCTCGGTGAGCGCCTGTCTCAACCCTTCCATCTGCGCATAAGCCGCATGCAACTCCAAGGCGTCTTCCAGCATGCGTCGGTTGGGAATGCTTTGCAACAAACCCTCCATGGGCACTATGGTGGACTCATGCAATGCGGGAAATTTGCTGACGGTCAGCCAATCCTTGATGATCGGGGCGAAAGAGGCCAGATGGTGCTGACTGGTTTCCCCCTGACTGCGCTGCGACCAAACCCGCCCGAGCCAACGGAGACGGGTCAAGGGACACGGTGCCGGAGGGGCGAGGAATGATCCCATCAACGTTTTTCGGATCCATGGGACCACCCCGGTCCGGGGGCGAATCCCAGACCCTTTGCCATCGGAACCGGGAGACGAAAGTGGAATCCGTTCCGCCTCTGACTGGGCGATCGCCTGGCCAACAGACGCCAATTCTTCCTGGAAGCGCGCTTCCAATCCCGCCTGCGCCCTGACAATGCGCTCTCGTAACGTATCAAAGTGGCTGGAACCGGGGGTGAAGGGATCCAAAAAACCGGGAAAAATGCGATTGATGAACTGCGGCGCACACACTTCCTTGTTTTTAATAAATTTGCGAATCGCCCCCTGGCGACTGTTGTATCCCAATACCCCGACCATGCGGGTATTGGAGAACAAGTCAGCAAACCAAAACCTGAATTTTTCCATGATCGTCCGTGATGCGGGATCCTTGGTATACGGATGAATCTCTTCCAGGTAATAATGGAACACATGCGCAAAAATCATATTGCCGGGACAAGAGATCGATGGCATGACCGGACGGATTTCGGGACGGACGAAAAAACTGCGCAAGCGCCGCACGAACCCCTCTTCCCATTGCTGCAAGCTCTGCTGGTTATCGTCGAGGAAATGCCGGTCACGGCGTCCCCAACGGGCCACCATGGCGCTGTAAAGGATCGGGTCCGACAAATCCATGAACACGGAAACGAACAGTATCAGACCCAGAATCACCATTCCGAAAAAAACACCGTACACGGTGAAAAGGAATTGCCGCAACTCTTCCAGACTGCGACGCTTGGCCTCGGGAATGCCACCCTGCTTCAAGCGCTCGATGGCTTCCACCCGGGGAATGGCAACCTGAATGTCAATCTTGTATTGCGTATTGGTGGCGATACCGTATTGATCGACTTTGCGCAACAGATCAACGTGTTCGGTGGTGACCTTCTCCATCTCCCGGACCACCGCCGCAAAGGCGGTTGTGCCCACCTCCAGCTTGGCCACCACCGCTTTCACGCTCTCGTTGACGTGATAAGCCTCCAGTTGAAACAAAGTTTTCAATTCGGCCAGGGAATAGTTCTTCAAAACCATTCGTCCGCCCAAATTTTTCATATCATCCAGGACATCCAGGCGGCTCTCTTCCAATTTCCTGACAAACGCCGCCGCCACCGCCTGCAGTTTGTCCCGCAGCGGGGTTTTCAGATCAAAGCGGGCATCGACGAGCAATTGATCGATGCCCGCTGCCGCCGACGTGGGCTTGTAGGCATGGGTCACATCCCGCTCCCCGGGGACATAGCCACCATGGACAATGAAATATTTGGCCCAGTAGCGCGGACCCTTTTCCGCCTTGCCACTGGAGGCCGCCCCAGACATTTCATCCTCGGGGATACGGTCAAACCGGGCCGTGATATCGGCCACGGTTTGATCCAAAACAGCGCTCAGGTCCGCCAAAGAGGTTGGGTTGTCGCCATTGCCATGCCCCGGATCCCCCAACGCCTCCACCACATTTTTTTCAATCAGACGCCATTGATAACTCAAATCTTGCGTTTTGGAAAACAACAAGACGATACCATCGTAGTTGGTCCAAATGGAAAACGCCGTCAAGAACAGCGACAGCACCATCCAACGCGGAAATCTCTGGAATGCTTGAAAAATACCTTTGAATACCCGCCCCGCCTCCGCGACCCCCTGAAACATCCGATCCTTGAAATCCAAAATAATCGACGAAAACACCAAACCCACCATAATAGCCGCGAACCATCGTGCCGACTCATGTTCCGCACCCGAAAAACCGGAGCCGAAAAGCGCGATGAAACGCGGTTCCTGCATCACGTCGGCAATCGCCTTGGCGGTGGTCAGGGACGATCCCAGAAACAACAGCACCCCGACGGCAATCTTGCCCGCCGATACCACTTTGCCCAAGGTTTCACGAACTTTTTCCCGGGTGCCGATCATCGCCCCGTCGCGGCCCCACAAATGCATCAGGGAACGGGCAACCTTGATGCTCCCCGGGAGTTGCCGATCCGCATCCACCTGATCGGCGACAAAGGCATTTTTCAGGGCCGTTTGATTGAGGCGAAAAATCAATCCCGTCAATTCATAAAAGGGATTTTCATTCATCATGGCTTCGCGCCCCGATTCCAGGGCGTTCTTGAATTCATCCAATTTTAGAATTGTCGAACGATTCGCACGTCCCGGAGCCTGGTTGTCCTCATTCAGCAACCCTTCCCGCAGACGATCCACCGCTTTTTGCACAAAGGAAAGTTGCTCCTTGTCGGCGTACACCTCCAAATGGCCCGTATGATGACCATCCAATGTGGAACCCGTCTTGACCCCGGAAATACCCTTGGGAAATACCGATACCGGCGTCCCCGGGGGCAACTGCTCGGAAAAACAATTCAGGGTCAGACGCCCATAATGCCGGAACAATTGATTTTCCGAGAATGGCTCACCCATTGGCAGCGTTGTAGCGGCAGTTTCCATGAATTCCCAAGCCCTCTAAAACCAACTCTTCACTTTAAACCGCAACCAGCACGGGATATATAGTTTTCCAGCGTCATTCCCGCGAAAGCGGGAATCCAAAAAGTTAGGGAATGGTGTGTAGGATTCCTGGATCCCCGCCTCCGCGGGGATGACAAAAACTACGCAACCCAAGATGGCTGCGGTTTTAGCAAAGGTCATCATAACCTGTCTCACGGTATTTTTTTCCCGACCCAATTCCGCCCCACCTGACCCAAACCACGCCGGACGTTATCGGCCATGTCCGCCATCAGATGCCCCACCCCGGGCAACATTTCCTCCACGGCGATGGTTTCCATCTCCGACCGGGTGCGATGCGGCACCCTCTCGCCCGCCTGAGTTGGCAAACCGTCCACGTACACCCTCTCCTCGACACCATTCCCGGATGTTTCCCCAGCCATTGGCACCGTGATCCCCTCAGTCCGGGACATGAAGCGCTCAAAAAGGGCGCGGGTCCGCACAACCCGCTCCGGGGCCACCGGTGGCATATCCCCCGGCATCCCTGGCCATTCCGTCTCCTCGATCAGGGAATGCCCGACATACTCACCCCGACTCTCCGACCCCTGTTGCCTGAGCAGCAGCGTTATCTCATGTTTGAGCGCCTCGGCAAAAGAGCGCAATAGCTCCGGGGTCGGGATGTTCCCCTGCGCCATCCCCAACATCCCCTGACGCACACTTTCCGTCATTTGGTTCAACAAACGGGCATGCTCCTCCTGGTGCGTCACGGAGAGAATCCCCATATGGCGCTCCAGCAACCGATCCCCCTCCTCCCGGACGACCTCCTGCACCATTTCGCGCAACCATTGCCGCTCCGCCGGGGCCAATCGGCCACTCAAGGAGAGCGAAATCGTCTTGCCCGACGCGGTTCGGGTTTCCAGCACATGCGTTTCCGCGTCCCTGTTCGGTTGACCGACGATGGGCAATGGCACGCTCGCACCCGGTGACCTGAGTGCTGGAGCGGTGAGACGAACACCGCCGGATACCAACGGCGATTGAGCTTGGGGGGCAACGGGCGCGGCATGCACCGGCGCTTTCCCCTGCAACGAAACCGACCCCACCCCACCCTCCGTCAGCTTGTCCGGCAAAGGTCCCGGTCGACGGTGCCGAACCCGGGACGATTCCGGCAGCGGATCCCTTTCCGGGGCTGCCACGGGGGGAACCGCAATGGCCTGCTTTCGGGCTTCCTTTTTGAGCGGCGTGGCAACCAACGGCACACGCGCTTGGGAGTACCGTGTCCTCTCCGACTCCCGCACCTGGTCTTGAGAAAACTCGCGTACCCGGGCAACCTCACTCCGGGACACGTCGGTTTCCGATGGGATGATCCGCTCCGGAAGCACCCCGGGGCGACGCGGACGTACCCCACTGGCCACGAACACCGGCGGCAAAACCGCAGCATCGGTCGAAACCGAAGCCGGGGGTCGGGCAGGCTCCGCCACCTTTGGCGTGACAACGTTCGGCTCCAACGTTCGTGTCCGATGCGTCACGGGAGGCGTCACGGGGCGCTTCACGGGGGGCGTTACAGGAGGTGGCGCTACAGGAGGCGTTATGGTGCGCATCACGAGAGGCGTTACAGGAGGTGGCGCTACAGGAGGCGTTATGGTGCGCATCACGGGAGGCGTTACAGGAGGTGGCGCTACAGGAGGCGTTATGGTGCGCATCACGGGAGGCGTTACGGGAGGCGTCACGGGTTGCGCCCTGCCCGGCCAGGGAGAACTGTTGTCCGGCAACGCGATCACCGCCCCCGAATGGTCATCCCGGGAGGCGAGACGAATTAAAACCTTGGTCAATTTTTGAAAAGAATGCAAACCCGAAAAATCATCCCGCGCCCCATGGTCTGGAGATTGGACAGACGATGGCACATCCCGGCGACCCTTCATGGACACAGTTTCCTCTGACGATACATACTCTTTCCCGAATGCAATCGCGGCGCGTTTCCCTTATGAATAGATATTCACTCCAGAATAAGGCAAAACAGGCGAAAACACCACCATTTCTCCCCTCTCCCGGCATGAACCCTGGTCGAGCATGGGAACAGGCCCCTTATTTGCTCATCATCACCACTTTTGAACAATCCAAACCCAGGCGCAAGCGACTCAAATACCAAGCGACACATTTATCCTGTGGATTCTCCCGTGCCAACTCTTCAAATGGTTCCAGTGCGTCCACAGGGGCGTGACCGGGTCCCAGCAAAGAGAAGGCCATGCGAAATTTTTCAAGATAGTCATTTGAATAAAAACCTTCGGGGGGGATTTCGTGGATCATCAACGCCTCCCCCTTGCCTTTCAGGACGAAGCGTCCCAACGGACGCACGCCACCCCAGCCACTGGCCTGGACCGTGGCGTCCGAAATGCAAATATCGGTGGCGAAGAATTTATTCAATCCTTCGATACGCGAAGCGATATTCACCGCATCCCCCAGGGGGGTGTATTTGAATTGTTGGGTCGATCCGAAATTGCCAACCTGGGCGACGCCGGAATGAATCCCGATTCGCGTCCTGCCAAAACCCAAAGCATGCGCATCCTCCCTTTGCTGGAACCGGGCCGCGAACTCCCGCACCTCCAACGCCGACTGCACCGCCATGTTGGCATGATCGGGCAGATCAATCGGGGCGTTGAACATGGCAAAAACCGCATCCCCCATCAAATCCACCACCATCCCACCATGATCCAAACAAATGTTGCACACCCCATCCAAATAATGATTCATCAATACGGCCAGCTTTTCCGGCTCCGCTTTTTCCGACATGGTGGTAAAATTTTCAATGTCGGTGAACAAAAACGTCAGTTCACGGCGTTCCGCCCGTCGTTTCAAGAAATCCCGATCACTGACCAGATGATCCACAAATTTTTTCGATAGGTATTTGGAAAAAGCCTCTTTTAAAAATTTTTTCTGTTGCCGATCCTGCTGTCGTTCATAACTTTCGCCGCCGACGAATGCCAGCAACCAGGACAAGGTCGGTGTCAGCAAGGGGAGGATCACCCCCCCCTGCTGGTAGAGTACGAAACCACCCCCGAAAAAGAGTAACACCCCGAAACTGACGATCATCAGGCGCACCAGCATGGCCATGTTGGCCAGCACCGCCAACACCCCACCCAGCGCCGCCACGACCGTCACGACCCACTGCCAAAACAGGGCGATCTGCGGCGGCGACCGCTGGGCCAGGAGTTGCGCCAGCGCATGCGCATGAATCACCATCCCGGAGGAACCAAAACGGTCCGGGTTGTCCGCGGCATATTTTTTCAGCACATAAGGGGTCCGATGCCGATCGGTCATGGGTAAATCCACCCCGATAATGACAATCTTGTCCTGGAACCAGGAGGCCGGCAGCAAAGGCAACATATGGGATGGAAAGGCGCGAAAAGGGGCGGTATCGGCATCGGGACGCCCACGCCAGGCGATGGGGATTTGCTGGTTCGGGGGGGTGATTCCCAGCTTGCTCACCAACCCCGGGACCACCCCGGGCAAAAACATCCCATCCTTCCCCGTAGCACCATTGAACACCCAACGCACCATCTGATCCCGCGTATCCTGCACCAGATTGGCCAAACCGCGATCCGCCTTGGGGATGAACGCCTCCTGAAACGCCAATTGCGCCTCGGTCAACAACGCCTCGGTCGAACCATAGCTCACCATGATGGGAACCGTGAGCCCTTCCAGGGTGGTCTTCAACAGCTCATCCTTGTCCGGTTCGGTGGGCTGGTCCAACAGCAGATCCATCAAAATCCCCCGGACCCCGGCCCGCTGCAAACGCTGCAATACATCGGCGAGAAACGCCCGGTCCACAGGGGAACGATAGGGGAAACGCGCCAAGGTTTCTTCCGTGATCGTCAGAAGGACGATATCGGGATGTTGCGCCTCGGGCGGCTGCAACGTGGCAATGCGAATATCCTCCAGCCAATACTCCACCAGCGCCAGGACCGTCACCCCCCGGACCCCATACCAGGAGGTCAATACCGCACCCAGGACTATCAGGCCATAAACCAACCGGCGTCCGGTCATAACCCGTTCAACCCCGTGTCGCTCACCTTGGAATCATTCCGCAACCCTTCCAGGGAAAGCGCCGCCGGAGCCAAAGGGATCACCTGTTCCAGACCCGCCAGGGTGTCCGAACGAAAATCATCACTCTGACGCACCACCTTGTTGTTGTCCGGTGCTTGAATGGGAAGCAAAACAACCACGCTTGAAAGTCCCTCCAGCTTCTGCAATGCCGCATGCATCTCCCGACCGCGCTTCATCCCCCGCACCGGGCCAACAGTGACCTGGTACAGATCATCCCCCTCCGCATTGGTGAGAAGTGTCACAACAACGGGAAACTCCTTGTCCGACAATCGGCTGTAGACCTCCAAGGCCCGCTCGCGAACGGCAAAAGTCCCTATCTTGAGAATCACCCCGACGTTTTCTTCCATATCCGCATCCATGGTACCCCGTCCCCCCCCCACACGACCATCCCCTTCGGCGGGAAAAACCGTTGCAACGGAAGCATCCAACGGCAACACCGGAACCTTGTGCATCCTGGATGCATCGGGGGTCTCCAAAATCCATATCGGCTCATACGGTCGCTCACCTTGACCCGATTCCTTGGTTTTGTCCGGTGCCACCTGCGACTCCAGGATCCATTGAGGTTCATGAGGCGCATCCTCTGGCCGGGAACTCCCCCCGCTGTCCCCCTTGGATTTGGGGGGTGCCGGTGTCAGGTCTTCCTCGCCGATCACCGGCTGGAGCGCCTCCTGGGCCGAGGCCACCCCCTTTTCCTTGTTTCCACGCCCCTCCTCCGGCATCTTTTTGGCGTTATCGGCTTCAAACAACGTGTGCGACGCCCATTGCGGACGCCGTGACATCTCTTCCAACGCCTGGGTCAATTGCTCCTCATCCATGGTTTCAAACCCGAATGGCAAGCGGTTCAATCCCAGCGAATTCAAAAGACGCGATGCCGCGGAGACGATCTCGGAATAGGCCAGATCCCGCCTGGCATCCTGGAGCAGCAAATCCGCCTCCGACTCAATCAATTGCGCCTCGCTCAAAGTCGCCACATCCCGACCCGCCACGGCGTGATCAAACAAACGGCGATCCACCTTGCTCAACTCCAACGCCGTTTCATAACTCATTTTTGCTTCCATCAGACCGAGATGCGCCACCCGGAGCTGGGTCAAAACCGTCATGGACAACGCCAGACGCCGGCGCTCCTCCAGCACCCCTTCCAATTGACTCTGCGCCAGCAACTCCGGCGCTGTCACCGCCTTGATCAGATTCCAAGCCAAACTGACGCCATTTTCCACCCAACTGCGGTTCACATACACACTGCCATTGTCGTAGCGGCGGCTGACGGATACGTCCAATCCAGGCAACAAACGCAACAAGGCTTTGCGGCTTTCATCCGCCTGAATGCGGCTTTGATAATGGCGCTCCAGCAATTCCGGTCGATTTTTCAAGGCGAACTCTTCCATCTCCGCCATGTCCGGCAATGCCTTGAGATCCAACGGCAACCAGAATCCGCTCTCTTCCAACTGTGGCAAGGCATCCCCCCCTTCCAGGTTCATCAATTCCGCCAGACGCAGTTTCGATCCCGAAACCTGACGTTGCAAACGTTGCAACTGATCGAGAATTTTTAACAAGCGTTTTTGGAAATCCAGTGATTCCTGGGGTGGCTTGATCCCTTGCCGTTCCACTTCACGGGCATTTTCCAAGGCTTTACCGATACGATCCGCCAAGGGACGCACGGATTTTTCCATGCGTTGGGCCACCAAGGCCTGTCCGAAAGCGCTTTCCACTTCGGCCATGAGGTCCAGAGCCGCCTTGCGCCGTTGTTGCCGCGCCACCAAAACCCCGTCAGACTTTTGCCGTGCGTCAATATAGCTGACGCCAAAATCCAAAACGCCCCAGGCCGCTTCCAGGGAATTGGTGGTTTGAAAACGATCCTGCGACACATACGTGGTGCGATCACGCTGGACATAACCCGCCGAAGCCTGAACCCGGGGCAACATCTCATAGGATGCCAATTCGTTTAAACCCAACGCCAAAGCCCCTTCCAACGCCACAACCCGTTGTTGCAAATTGTGGCTGACCGCCCTGGCCATGGCCTGCTCCAGGGTCAACGCATCCCTGGGTGTCGAGGAACCGGCGAACATCGCCTGTAGATCCAGGGCGATCCGGCGCTCCAACTGATCACGATCCAGCGCAACCGGTTTGATGCTGCATCCCGACATGAACGGTAGCACCATCAGCAACCAGAACCTGGACAATAAATAGATACCGTTGATGATCTTGACTGTCATGATTGATGCCAGGCACCTGCACTTGGGTCACTAAAAGTGAGAATCAGAGATCTTTAGCAAGCCTGTTCGCAAACTTTACGCCATGGACATCGTTAACCTTTTCATGATACGCCGATACGTGGGATCGTGTCCCAATCCTTGAGCCCCGGATAGAATATCGGATACCATTCCCCGGGTCTGACCTCCAGCGCACAAAGAGCCTCATCGCCATGCTTTTTGGAACCGATAAAAGTTCAATGACCATCGAGGAATTTTTGGCGGATCCGATCACACCCCTCATCATCGACACCAGGGGTAGCTCCGAATCGGATCCCACCATTCCCGGTTCCAAAAGGGTCTATATCCTGGAAATTGAAGAACACCTGGAATCCTTTGAAAAACGTTTCGCCCCACAGATGGTCAACCGGACCATGCTCCTCTATTGCAGCAAAGGCGATGGCAGCACCTATTTACAAAAAAAATTTTCAGGAAAATTTCGTGTACAAAGCCTGAAAGGGGGCATGGTTTCCTACCTGACCACCATCTCCCACCTGCTGCACGAACATCCGTATCAGGATCCGAAAAAACGGGGGGACAACATGGTCAAGCTCCTCGCCGCCCTCACCAACTGCCGCACCGATCCAGAAACCTTCCGCAAAATCATCCGCCGTCTTCTCAGCAACTCCCCCAATCCGAAATTCAAAGCCCTTGTCCGTTAATTTTTTTATTATGGAACAAGCCTACGTTTGCCCATAGGATCGGTGAGCCAAGATATGAATAGAAATACTTTGCATATAAAAGAAATTCCAGAAAACCAAGAGAATGCCCGTAAGAGCACTATCGTCAGCGTGGTGGTCAATCTTTTCCTCACACTCATGCAGGTGACCGTTGGAATAATAGCAGGTTCCCAGGGGCTGATAGCTGATGGTATCCATTCACTGTCCGATCTTGTCGCTGACTTTGTTGTACTCTTGGCCAACCACCATAGCAGTAAAGATGCGGATCTCGAACACCCTTACGGACACCTCCGTTTTGAGACAGCCGCCTCTCTTATTCTCGGACTTCTTCTCTTTATTGTTGGTATGGGAATGTTGTGGTCATCTACCGCCAAATTGCGGGTTCCAGCAGATATTGCACCCGTCCAAATGGTCGCCCTCTGGGTTGCCCTGGGAGCTTTGGCAATCAAAGAAGGCTTGTTTCGCTACATGCTGGCGGTAGCCAAGCGTTTACGTTCCACCATGTTGGTCGCCAATGCATGGCATGCGCGTTCCGACGCGGCTTCCTCACTCGTCGTGGCCATCGGCATAGCAGGCAGCCTGATGGGGTTTCCTCTGCTCGATCCAGTGACGGCCTTAATCGTGGGCCTCATGGTTGTCAAAATGGGCTGGAAATTCACTTGGGACGCATTGAATGATCTTATGGATCACGCCATCTCGGAGGAAGAATTGGTGGGCATTCGCGATACGCTCCTTGGCACGCCCGGTGTCCTCGGTATTCACAACCTTAAAACCCGTAAAATGGGCGATATGGTTCTTCTGGATGTTTGTTTAAAGGTGAACGGTAATCAAAGCGTCAGGGATGGGCACGCCATCACGGAAGAAGCAAAAAAACGTGTTATGGATGGGTTCCGCGTCCTCGATGTGATGACCCATATCGATCCAGTATGATCCAAATTATTAATGCACGCGATGCTCGACTTTCAAGGCTGCAACAGTCCCTCAAATTGTAAAGGTGAGCTGCCAAGCTGGAGATTGAGGCATATCCCTATCGCAAGTTTTAAAAATATTCTTGAAAAACGATTAGTTAAATGCCATAGATCTCTTGCGCGCACTTTCTCGATGTGGAACTGTTCAGTCCATTGGCCGATTACGGTTTCCACAAGAAGTCTGGTTGTAACCAATAAACGAACTGTGCTGACTTGTCTGGAGTCCAGCATGTTGGAGCGGAGGGGAATTTCAAACCGAACACCACATGATTCTAGCAATTCCTGACGAAGTGAAGCACGTAAGTATTCTTTATCACCAATCCACAAACCAGGAGCAGATGCCGCAAAATCCCATGGTGCGTCCCGTTCATCCACGTTGGCTGCCGTCACAGAATTCTGGTGATGCCGCCTGTGCCACTGATGAGCAAATGGCCGTTCCGGTTGTGTTAGCACAAACACAGGATAGCAGTTTGGGAAAGAGGATCAAATGGACAGAACAGATCGATTCTCCGGTTGTGTTTGCTCAAACACAGGATAGCAGTTTGGACTCTCTGCCACATTATCGAAAACTAGACGAGCACCGCCTAAACATAAATTAACTTGATATTTGCCAAGCATGATGTTATTTTCGCTTTTTTCTTCTTATATCATTCTTGCCATCCAGATACCTCAATCTGGTTTTGTGAGAATGACTTGGAAAACTTCACCGAGTGTTGAATAACAAAATTTTTGTTTGACTGATCGTCACGCATGGCTGTGTTTTGGCAGAACGAAGCCGATTCGGATTCCTACGGGATCATTAAAATTAGTTAGATCATTTTTTTGATCATCTTATGAATTAAATAAAACCTGCTTCACAACTATTCTGCTGATAAATAAATACTTTTCATTATTATGATCTTACCTTAATACAATAACAAACAACAAACAAGAGGTAACAATGTTTCAAAATATGCGCATATCGTCACTGTTGGCTTTGGGATTTGGACTCGTTCTCATGCTATTGGTTGTTGTCACAGCAGGTGGTTATTCCGGCTTGTATAAAGCGGATCATGGGTTCACGGAATACGAAACAATCGCCAAAGAAACCAATCTGGCTGGTCAGCTACAAGCCAATATGTTGATGGTACGGATGGTTGTTAAAAATTTCATTATTGATGGGAATGAGAAAGAAATTGAAAGCTTCCATACCTATTACAAAAAAATGGAAGAATTTCTTCTGGAAGCCAAAAAGGAGATCGTCCAGCCAGAACGAAACAAAATGATCGCCAATGTGGGTACCTTGGTGACAGAATACCAGAAGGGGTTTTTGGAAATCGTCACACTGAACAAGCAAAAAATGGAGTTGGTCGATAAAGTCATGAATCCCAATGGGGCGAAGATGCGGGAAGATATGACGGAAATTATGAAAACCGCCTATGCCGACCGGGATCCTTATGTGGCCTTTCTGGCGGGACGCATTCAGGAGCATGTCTTGTTGGTGCGTTTGTTCGCCAATAAATTCTTGGACAACCATGACCAAAAAGCGGTCGAACGATTAGAATCCGAGATGCAAGGGGAAATGAAGGAGGATATCAACCTACTGGACAAAACACTCCAGAATGCCAAACGCCGCGCCCTGTTCGCTGATTTTCAAAAAGATCTTGAAAATTATCATCAAGCCTTCAAAAAGTTGGTCGTTAATCTCCATGAACGTGACACGATCATTCACAACACACTGGACCGGATCGGGCCAGAGGTTGCCAAAGAGGTGGAAGAAGTCAAACTGTCACTCAAAAAGGATCAGGATACCCTGGGTCACCACATGGAAGAAGTAAACCAGGCCGCCATGTCGGTTATTTCCACGATGTCGGTACTGGCAATCCTTTTCGGTATTTTTTGCGGGTGGTTCATCACACGCGCCATTCGCAAACCTTTGGGCGGCGAGCCTCAAGCCATGGCCAAACTCGTCAAGGCCATTGCTGAAGGCGATTTGACCGTCGATATCAAAGTCGAATCTGGAGATCAAACCTCCCTCAATGCATCGATGGCCGCCATGGTGGATAAATTAAAACAGGTCATCAGTGAAATTTCTTTGGCATCCAGTCAGGTTACCGCAGGCAGTAGCCAGGTTTCCGATACCGCGCAAGTTCTTTCCCAAGGAACTACCGAGCAGGCGGCCTCCGTGGAAACCACCTCATCCGCCATGGAAGCCATCGGCAGCAGTTGCCAACTCAACACCGACAGCTCCAATTCCACCCAGGAGGTTGCCATCAAGGCTTCCCGGGATGCGGCCAGGGGTGGTGACGCCGTCGATCAGGCGGTCAAAGCCATGAAAGAAATTGCATCAAAAATCAGCATCATCGAAGAGATCGCCCGACAAACCAACCTGCTGGCTTTGAACGCCGCCATTGAAGCCGCTCGCGCTGGGGAACATGGCAAAGGTTTCGCCGTGGTCGCCGCCGAAGTGCGAAAACTGGCGGAACGCAGCCAGTTGGCCGCAGGGGAAATCAGCCATCTCTCCGCTTCCAGCGTCAACATTTCGGAACAGGCCGGCGCAATCATTGGCAAACTGGTGCCCGATATCAAGGATACAGCCGAGCGTATCAAGGGTATCGCGGAATGCAGTCGTCAACAACGTGAGGGTATCGCGGAAATCTCCCAATCGGTCGCGCAACTGGATCAAGTGGTGCAACAAAATGCCGCCGCTTCCGAACAATTGGCGGCAACTGCCGAAGAATTGAATTCACAAGCGGAAGTGATGAATCACACCATCGCATTTTTCAACATCGGGCACCATGCCAAACCTGTCATCGGTGCTGCCGCTCACAAAACCAAGGGATATGCCAAGGCACCAGTTGCCCCTATCCCCAAACGGAGTCACAATAAAGCACTGACGCACGCCGGCCACGGTTCCGCCGTTCAAAAGGCGGAAGGAGTCGATTTGAAAATGGGCTCCGAAAAATACAGCGATGCCGAATTTGAATCATTCTGACCCCGTCCTTTTCACAGCGCCCGTTGCGGGAATCACCGTAGCATCGGTCTGACAAGTCACCTGACCTAGGAGGTGTTTGCCATCAACGCCTCCAAAGTCAGGTAAATCTGATTCTCTAATTCTACTTTGTCACATTAGAATATACGCCCTGGATCCCCGCTTTCGCGGGGA
>JADGCN010000139.1 GCA_015228975.1 Magnetococcales bacterium | reverse complement strand
GAAACGGATCCGCAGCATATGACCGGCAAAATGGGCGTACATCTTCCGAGTTGAATACATGTTTCGGACGCGGGTTCGACTCCCGCCACCTCCACCAATTAGAAATTAAAGGAAATTTTCCTTTTGATAAACCGCCTCCAGGGGCGGTTTTTTCGTGCCTGAATTCTCCAATGTTTCCAATGGTTACGGTCACACGGCCAAAACATAACCGCCCCCACAACCGGACCGGCCACCCTCCATATCGGCCCCCACCCGGCCCTTTTCTCTCTCTTTCTCTTTCGCAAACGGTCGCCGACCATTTGCAGGCCCGTAAACGGTCGGACGGAATTCAAATCTTTTCAATACGTTCCAAAATCCGACCGTTTTGGCGGTTCGACTGGTGGATTGGGTAGCGAGCGGAACTGGGGTCGAACCAATAGCATACATATTTAATTTCCGTTGGGCGGCGTTCAACGGCCTGATATTTTATGGTGAAAGAAAATAGGCGGTTGGCACACCCCCCCCCTTACCCCCAGGAATGGGAGTCGCCAAAGCCTTGCGGTCAAGCCGAAGCGGAGGATGGGACGGAGCCAATAAACCTGATCCCCGGTTACCCGGAAACCGGCCTTTTTATGGTTCGCGCTCAGAGGTAGCAATAGGGGGTACGAGTTGGCTCCGCTGGTCACGTTAGCGAACGGGGTCATAGCCACCAATGGTCTGCGCGATCTGTGCCCGCTCCGCTTCGTACAGGGATTTTCTTTCATGATTGGGGGTGATGCAACCTCTCATCATGACCGTTAGAATGGCATTGATTCCTGAGCATGTTCGGAGTCCAAATTTGTCGCGAATAATAGTTGTTCATCGGTTTCAGAACTGATCTTCAATGGAACCCACTTATCTCCTTGTAATTCTTCAGGAGGCGGTGTTGCGGATGTGACGATGTATTGATAGGGAATATCCTTGCCTTGTCCAGGTGACTTCTGGCATTCAGCCACTACCTGCAAAAAATCATGGTAGATCTGAGGCCCTAGATCTGCCTCGCGAGGACTGTCATGGATCAACAATCCAGGATGCGCGGATTCATGGCAGGCAGAATAGATCAGAGAGGCAAAGTCCCCAAAAATGGTTGCGAGGCTGTTGGTGGCTTCTCCTAGGCTGGTGTCATACCCTTCCAGGCCAAACAACTCCTCCCCGTTATCCAATTGAACACGCCCCCGAATATCGGATGAGAGAATATTTCTTACGAGGGCATCGTAAATCCCGATTAGCTTCCGAGCACGCCCATGATACTCAAACTTTAAGGACTCGATTTGGGCAAAAGTCTCTTTTTTTTCCTTATTCAATTCAGAGATTTGGCCTGATAAAAGAACGCCGTCCGCATCTCTGGATGCTTTCCTTTCATGCCACTGTTCAATCTCATTTGCGATGTCTTCCAATCGTTGTTTTCGTTCACGAATACCTTCAAGTGCTTTTTCAACCTCAGAAATATGCTCATACAGGGATTGTATTTGTTGTTTTGCATCTTTTATGGTTCGTTCCAACTTTTCTACTCTTTCTTCATAAGAGGGAAGTTCATCCGTCGCTTTTTCAGCCTGTTTAGATGTAAACTTTCCACGGGCTTTACGATTAAAATCTATGGTCTCCCTTTCCTTCTTCCAAACTTCCTGAACAATGGAACACCCTATGATGGGAATATTAGCAGGATCGCAAAGTCTGTTTTTCCAATGATTCTCTGGGTTGTTATCCGATGGAGGATCTCCACTCTCCAACTCCTCTAAAAAGACTCGCTTCAGTTCAACAATCTTTTTGAAATCATCCAACTCTTTCAGAAGCACTCCCAAATTTTTATTTTCTTCGTCAATTCGCTTCCTGCAATTTGTCAGGTCTTTTTCATGGATATTTTGTTTTTCTTTCAATTCCCTTATCATTTGTTCATATCGGTCCTTTAGATCCTCGCTCAACAAATCATCCTGTTTCCATTCCATGAGCTTTTCCATCGGGATATCCATATATTTCTGCAACCGTTTAGACAGGCGATTTTCCTGGTATTGGGATTCTCGTTTGCGGTCTGATGCCTCTTTCCTGACACTGTTAATTTTGCTTTGAATATTATCGATCTTTGCTCGTAACCGAGGTTCATCTTCATTCAACAGGTGCAAAACTGAGCGAAAAAGAAACAGGGCATCCTGTACCGGTTTTGAAAGCGGCGGCAGGCTAGAGTTGCTACGTCGAGAACGGAACTGGTGAAAACCGCCAGATTGGGCACCTTGATCCCGAATAATCCAGCTCAAAAGATGTCCCCAAAGGATGGGAGCCTGTTGATCTGGAAAAACAGTCACAGGCAGAGCATCGTTCATCTGTTCTTCAAGGCGTTTTAGAAACAGGTCGTAGGATGGTGGATGATGGATTCCCAGGAGAGTGCCAAGCGTGTCCGTCTCCATGGCAATTCCAGGCTGTTCAATAGCGAATGGACGGATTACAGACCAAGGAATTCCATGAAGTTCGAGTTCCGCGCCGACCCCCCCATGAGGAAACAGAGAACGAATTCGTTTCTGATTTTTTGTGGTAGCAAACTTGGTTTCGCCCAATATGTGACGGATCAGACGGCAGAAAGACGTCTTTCCGGCGTTATGGATTCCCGACGGCTGATTGGATCCGTGGATGGACCAGATGATATTGAGACCGGGGTGGAGAGAAACTGTACGGATAACACGTTGCTCAGGCAAGGAGGCGTACAAGGTCAGGCGTCGAATCCAAAGATGCGGACGCTTAGCGGGAAGAGTCAGGCCAATTTCCGCAAGCTGGTTTCCCATGTCCATCTGTCAGGCGGCCTCTCTTTGTTCGCGTTGATGTAATTCTTTTATCAGAAGTAATATATCGGCAGTGTCTTCTGTCTGCGTACTGCTTACACTGACGTCATCTTTCAGCTTTGTTTCCAGTACGTTACATGCCAAGAGTGCCCACTCCGCCAACTGGTCAGCTATTTTCCCTTTGTCGAACAGGGATGTCTTTGGCTTGCCGAAAATCTTCAAGTTACAATAACCAGCAGGATCGCTAATAACAATAAAATTCATTTTTTGCAGGTAATTTAGAATGCGATGCCACTGGATGGAGGTCCCTTGGCCTGGGAAGAAGGATTGAAACTGGGATGCTGCCTCAACAAAAAAGGATGTCTTTTTTGCCTTTGGTAAAAAGGCGGATAGACGATCAGGGGCTGTAGCCAGAAGCATGGCATACAGGTGTTGGTAACCAGGAATCCCATCCTGTTGACGGACTATCGATAGGGCCAGTTCGCACAGAGCCTCCTCCCCTGCGTTTGATGGAAAATAGCTGGAAAGTTCCCTTTTTGGTTTGAAAGCTTGATTTTCTTCAAATCCAGAAAATAATTTACGAATATAGCCATCCCGATCTTCCGTCATGAATAGGACGTGGTTGGCTTCCATCTCCTCACGGCTGATCCCCCAATTGAGTTGCGGATGGCGTGTCCATGAAAGCAAATAGCTGTTTAATATAATGTTTGGATCGCCCAGGCGCGCTTCGATTTCCTTTATTTTCTGGTGGAAGAGCACTTTTGGACTGGCTGGCCCTTCGTGCAGGAGTCCATGGGGTTCCAGAAAAGTCACGAATTGCCTGTTATCACGCAGCACCCACATGATAAAGTCGGGATGAAAGTTGCCGGCCTCGAAGAAACCGATCCCCCGTCCCCGGCTCATGTTTCGCAGTAGAAAGACCTCTGTGCCACTCTTTTCCAGATGTTCCTGGTGGTAGGCACTGAGATCTGTCACGAACTGGAGTTCACTCTCTTCCAATGCAACGGGTAACACTCTAACCTTGCTGCCTTTTGACGTGTAAAGCAGCGGTTGATACAGGTGCCTGCCAAAGGTATGAGCAGCCAACTCGCCTACCTGTAAAAGTCCTGTCGACCCATTTTCCAGTTCATCTTTCAATTGTTTGATGGACTGGATCAGTTGGGCTTCCGAGCCATCCACTATGAGTTGGTAATGGTCGTCCTGAGGAATGTTGTCGTCTTCCTGAACCAGATCCCGGTACTCCAGGCGCGGCTCCAGATAAGCGCTTTTGCAGTGATTGTAGAAGTGTTCGCAGTAGCGTTTCAACAATTCCGTGGCGATTTGTTGCCACAGGCGAACATTGGAGAATCCATCCGGGGCCATCCTGGCTTCCGGGATCAACAGGCGATACCAGTTGGAGTCGGTCAGCAGGACACGGATTCCCTCTTTGGAGATGTTCAGGTTGTACCAGCTTTTTTCCCTTTTAAACTGCTCCAATTCAAAATACAGGGCATCAAAATCCATCAGGGCCAGATGGCTTGCCCGGAAGCGGGCTTCATTCTTCTCCGTCGCTGGCGCAGTCCTGCGTCTCTCAACGACTTGGATACGCGGGTACCAGTCTGAAACCACGCGGTTACGATGTAGATGTTCGGAAATCACACCCAGGGAGGGAATGGGGCCGTCCTTTTTGAAATCGTATTCCCGACCATCCGCCTTTTTCCGTTTGGGGCGCAAAATTTTAAGCTTTTTCCCGAAGTCGTAGGTAACGTTGAGCGGAATGGTGAATGTTTGCCGCTGCTTATTGCCGGGAAGACCTTCTTCGGCCAGGTATTGCCGGAAGCGGTCCATGAAATCCGCTTCAACGCCGAAGACATTGAGGGTTTCCAACGCCTCAATATGGCGGGGGCGCAGGGATGCGGCGGAGTGGCCGCTGCGTTTGAGGGACCACTCCCACCCTTTGAGTCGTACGCCACGACCGAACAACTGGATGATTTGGCTGCCCTCTTTTTTTCCAACATGCATCAATCCCATGGTGCTGACCCGCCAACAGTCCCAACCTTCGACAAATTTCTTGGAACCGAGCAGCAGATTGATGCTGGAAGAGGATTCGTTGACCGAAGCGAACATGGCCTCGGTGAAATCGCTGTCGGTTACTGTCAGATAGGCGCAGCTTCTCTCACAGTGCCGACAAAGAGCGATGGCATCGCCTACGTTGATGAGCCCAAAGGGCTCGTCCGCAGCGCCGCATTTGAGAATGACTTCTCCCGAGTTGCCTTTGATCCGTTCCAGAACCAAGGCTCCACCAGCCGGATTGTTGAACAGCCGCGTCAGGATGTCCCGGTGCAGTTGGGGCAACGCCTCTCCAACGTTCATCTTATCAACCAGATAATCAAAGGCGCCTGAAAAAATATCATTGCCGTCCTGGTCCAGAAGCCCCGTGGTTTTACCGGTTCCGGTCAAAATCCGGTTGATTCTTTCCATTGCCTTGTTGGGGGCGTGGAGAAATTCAGCGACGAATTGCAGTATCAGCGCCACATCCCCCAGCATTTTCCTTTCAACACAAGTATCATTATTTCCTCCGGTTACCGTACTGCCAACAAAAATCCACAAGGGTTTTTCCAGGTTGAATGGCGTATATCCAGCGGGATTATCCTGATAGATCCGTAATTGCTGATAAAATTTCAGCAGGCAGGCAGTCAGATACATCTCCTGGGCATCGGAAAAGGATTTAGGCAGATTGAGAATTTGATAATCCTTACCGAATCCGTCCTCATAGAAATAACGGTAGGAATAGTCGAACAGGATCGTTCGAGCGTAGGCATGATCAAATTTGGCGTCGTTGGCGGCCGCTACGGCTTGTTCAAAGGTAGCTGAGTATTCAAAAGTAAAGCCTTTCTGGCACAACATATCCCGGCGATTGAACCAACCTTTTTCCTCATTTCCACTCATTCCGCGATGACCTTCATCCACCAGCATCAGGTTCCGGTCGCCCAGGCTGCGGGTGGCGATCTGTTTCGGGCCGTCCTTGTCCGCCAGCTTGGTGATTTCCAAAAGGTCCACCTGCCGCAATCCCCGGGCGCTTCCATAAAGTCCACCGCGCATTTCCGCCAGGAAGTTGACCGCCAGCCCGCTTTCCTCCAACTCCCGGGCATGTTGCTCGGTCAGGCGTTCATTGGGCGTGAGCAGGATAACGCGGGAAAGTTCATCCTCCTGGCCTGACTGCCCGGCATAATGGCGGAATTGCAGAAGGTTGACGTGCATGATGAGAGTCTTGCCGCTTCCAGTGGCGTTTTGCAGGCAAAGTTTGTTGAGATCGTCATCTGCGTAGAATGGAACATCGGCAAAGTCCACCCAGTGGCGATTGAACCGCTCCACGTAGGCGTTGAGATCCTCCAACAATCCGGTTCGGTTATGGAACCAACGGTCCAGGTAGGTTTCCGCAAACAGCAGGGTGAGCCATTGGTAATACTTCCAGACCACCGGGCGGGCGCGTTTTTCATTGATCTGCCGGGTATGGCGGACAATGTTCTCCTCGTAGACCAGGATCTGTTCGCGGGTCAGGGAACCGGTGGAAAACAGGGCAAGGACCTGATTGACCAGATTGTGAAAAAAATGGTGCAGATTGTCGGCGCCCAGCCCCTCCGGAGTAATCTTCAGAGAGGATGACAGGAGGTGAAATGGCCTGACTTTACGGCCAGCGTCCTTATGCTCTCGCAGTGGATCGATGCCAAACAGGCTGATGAGCCACTGGTTGAGGATCAACCGGTCGCGGAAGGGAAGGGTTTTTGGACCAAGAGCATTTTTTTTCCGAGCCATGGATCTTCCCCTTAAACGTCCTGGACATCCCACATGAGACGATGGAAATCCTCCTCAATGAGGCGTACTTTCCATCGGTCTGCTTCCAGCCGTAGATTTGGAAGGTTGTTGGATCCGTTGACCCAGATGGTATCGAACTCGAAATCCCGGGTGCTGATGCGGTTAGCCTGGAACCATTCATCCAGCATCAGGTTGTCCTGCTCGGCGTTTCCCGTCAATTTGCGCCAAACGATGAGCACCCTTTCCCGTTCGCCATTGTTGGGACGGTTGAAATCTTTAGGCCGCCACCCCTCCACCTTGCGGAACCACCAGGGGCCGCCAGTCTCCTGTTTCATGCGACCGTCCAGGATCAGGCGGGTGTTTTGATCCTCCGGCAGTTCGGGGTCCGGTTCTCGCTTGAAAGCGGCAGAAAAGGCCTGAGGTGCTGCCAGATGTTCCACCCGCAAACCGATCAACCAGTTGAAGGTTTCGATCAGGTCCACGTTGCGCCAATCATACTCGTCGCTGCCGGGTTTCTTGACTTTCAACCGGTAGGCGGTGGGATCGGCGAGGGCGTCGATGTTGAGCAAGCTTTGGCTACCACGGGTCTCCACCACCAGCATGTAATGAAGCAGGTGTTCCTGACGCAGGGAGGGGTTGTCGGCCAGGGTTTTGCGCCGGATCGGATCATCCATGAACTCCAGATTGTTTAGGGCATCTTCATAGGATTCCAGACGGATGTATTTGAAGCAGTGGGAAATGCCGGCATGACGCGCCGTGGGTTTACCGTCTTTCCATGCTTCGGAATAAATGCTTTTCTGTAAACGTGGTTTCGTTACGCTGTCAAAGTAATATCCCATTTCAACAAGAACGTATTTCCTGTTTCCACCATCTCCTCTATTAAGATCGATAATGGCTTGCCCCGTCGTTGCAGAGCCTGCAAAGAAGTCCAAGACAACGGCCCCTTCGTATTTCCAAGTCATAGCTTCAACTGAATCAATGACAGTATGAATCGATTTTGGATATGAAAATGCTTCTCTGTGTCCCATCATATTAGCGACTAACGCGGTTCCATGTGGGCCAGCATTATATCGACTGTCAGTCCAGTTACTCATTAAGCTGTACCGCTTGTCGGTCGTATTGACGGAGAGCTTAATAGTTCCGCTATCTGTTATTACGATTTCGCCTTTTTTAAGTCCAGCCAAAGCAGAGTCGTAGGCTCTACACCAGACCTTCGCCTCGCCAGAAGGACTTATTGGATAACGGCGTATAAAGCCTTCGGCCGTATTCTCCGTGGGATACTTTTCTCTTGGCCCAGGCGATGGTTCTATACCGGCAATGGAATTTGTCTTGGGATCAATTAGGATTGCATAGAAACTATTTGGGCGGCCTTGTCTTGATTTGTTGTTACCGGGACCACTTAACATAAAACTTCGATATTCAGTTTCACCAGATTTAGCTTTCCCCATTAATATGTCTTCTCCAAAGGGAACCATCATTAGCATATACTCATGTGTTCTGGAGATATTGTTGCTCATTCCTCCTTGCGGGTGATGGTTCACAACAACCATGCATCGATCATAGCCTAAAAAAATCTGGTCTACAATTTCGCATAAACGAGGCATCTCAAAATCATCGATTGCAATAGAACAACACGCATGCTGTCGGAGCAATTCTAAAGACAATCGCAATCTGTCCTGCATCAATGAAAGCCAAGAGGATTCTTTGTATTCGTTCTTGTAAATTATTTCAGTGGGACCAGTGTTATAGGGAGGATCAATATAAACTGCGTGCAGTTGGCCTTTGAAATTCTCTTGCAACAGGTTCAACGCCTGAAAATTCTCCGAGTGAATTAGCAGTCCATCGCACTGCTCATCGAAGTTTTGAATTGATGCAACTAGCCGAGCTTTGAAGCTTTCATCGAAAAAACTGGTATCCAGCACCAGCTTGTTGTTGGCCTTGAGAAACTCGACCGTCAAAGGACGTGAGAACCTAGGGCCGGTCAGATCAGCTTGAATCTCATCAATGGCAAACAGCCTTACCCACTCCTTGCGCTGAGCGTCGCTGACGGCAATCTCGGGAACTACGTATCCACTTCGCTCAAGAAAAATCAGGCAATATATTGATATTGCTGTGAGTTTTAGAATTTTGCTGCGCACAAGTATTCTTTTTTTATTTCAAATAGTTAGCTATATTCAGCTTGAGCGAAATGGATACGTAGTTCTCGG
>JADGCN010000138.1 GCA_015228975.1 Magnetococcales bacterium | reverse complement strand
GAACTGTGTGACTTAAACTGAGGAGAATATTGATGAACGCACGACTGAGTGAAGACGGAAAAACGATCATCATCCGCATCCCCTACCGCTTCAAGAGAACTGGCGGACGCAAACAGATCATTGCGCCGGAGGGTGCCGAGTCGGCCTTTCTCCCGGCGGCCAGGCAGGATGATGCGTTGGTCAGGGCCGTTGTCCGTGGGCACCGGTGGCAGGGAATGCTGGACACTGGGCAGGTGGCGTCGGTACAGGAGTTGGCCGCCAAGGAGAATATTGATCCGTCGTATCTGGCGCGGCACCTGCGTTTGGCGACACTTGCGCCGGATATAGTGGAGGCCGTTTTGTTTGGGGAACAGCCGGAGGGGTTGACGCTGGGGAAGTTGATGGTGGCGTTGCCGATGGCGTGGGAGGAGCAGCGGGTTTTGTTGGGGTTTCCTGAGAGGGGGTGAGCGTGGTGGAGTGGTGCCGATGGTGTGCGACGGACAGCGGGCAACCTTGGGAGGTTCCATATGGGCGATGGGGGGGGGGTACCATGGCGGCTTTGGTGTCGAGTGCAAAGCAACCGCAGACGGCGGTGAGTACCACTGGCAGGGGAAAATAGCGTTGAACGCAGTTGGTTCAATCGTTCATTGACAGATCATTAACACCAAGGGAAAAGACCGGCCATGAAAACAGGTTGGCATCAATCTGGAGCAGTCACATTGCTCATGAGCCTGATAATTTTGCTCTCTCTCACCACCATTGTCTTTACAGGTGCCAAGAGCACACGCATGGAGCAACTTATTTCCAACAACGAATACCGCGCTTTGGAAGCGTTCCATGCGGCTGAGGCTGGTTTGGAATACGGTATTCGCTGGCTGGCGAATAATCAACCCACCTGGGTGGCTGGCACTTGCAACCAGAACCTGACCATAAACCCTCCAGCTTTGTCAGTCAGCAGTGGCAACACCTACAACCAGACAGTAACCTTCTGTCAAAACACAGCCACTAAGGGTTATGTTCTGGTACGTTCCACAGCAGTATCCGCTCAGGACTCCAACGTCACAGCTAAAGTACAACAGTATGTCCGGCCAAATACTATTCTGAATCCTGGATATACTTTGAATGCACCTCCAATGGTAGTTAATGGGTGTGTTAGCGGTATTACAGGTAACCCAAGCGTCGATCCAGGAACCTCTGGAGGTGTGGCATTGGCAACATCAAAACCTCAAACCTGTGTCAATACCGGGCATTTAGATATCCTTAACAGCGGGACAATAGCGTATAGTGCTTTCAATAACACCGCTTGGCAGTATATTTTCGGAACTTTCACCAAAACTCAACTCCAGACATTGTCGGCTACGGAGGTTTCGGCCCAATCAGCTGGACAGATGTCACTTGTTGATCGACATTATTTTTGGATAACAGATAGCAGCAATTGGCATCAAAATTTGGGATCGGCTAGCCATGCAGTTGTGCTCGCTTTCTCTGCGGCTTCTGGATGTCCAAAAGTTAATGGAGGCGTCACCATTTATGGGGTAGTCTATTACGAAGATCCCAGTTGTGGCAATCAGGGTTGGGGCGGAGCAACCATCTACGGGACGGCTGCCTTCGAGGGAAACCTGACGAAATTAACGGCCAATTCGGTTGTAAAAAAATTCAGTATGGCAGGGGGAGGTATGGGAATAGAGGAGACGCTGCCGTACACAGGGGCTCCCAAAATATTGGGAACCTGGAAAGATTTCTAAACTCAAATGGCGATTTGCATCGTTGTTTCCGTCCAGAAACCAGAGGGAGCCCCCCCCTGATCAATCTCTCACAGAGACATTCCTCTCTCATCGCCTTGCCGACGGTTTGGGTGGAGCGGCGGGCGGTGTTGGGGTTTGGGGGTGGTTGAGGGTGAATGGCATGGCATCAGAAATCTACCGCTTATCTCCATGGGTTATTGAACCGAGAAGATGTTTAAGGGGGGCTGTCATCAGCACAGTCCGCCCCGCACAGGACGGTAGTCAAGGTCGGTTCCCGAACTCGATACCTTAACGTGCAGCAGGCAAAGCGTCGCTCAGGGTTAGGGTTGGCCCTGTAAAACGAACAACTCACCTCCAGCCAGGGATGGATAATGAGACGTGATCCAATCGCGGATTGCGGTATCGGGAGGTAACGAGCATGCACATCATCATTCAGTCCCCACGGCCTTCTATTGGGCCACCCTCGGCAGAAGTGCCACGTGCCAAGAAACAGGCGAGCACAACACGAACCTTGCGCACATCCCCATATCAGGTGACACGGAGGATTTATCCCTTGACGATTCTGTGGGGGACGTAGCCGTCCATTGGATGATCAACCATCCTCTCTGTCTGACAGCTGGGGTGCATGACTGGCCTACCGTGGATGGCGTTATCTACTCCAGCCTGGTAAGGAGTGGCCGTCTGCTCCCTCTGGTGGCTCTTCCCCTGTGTCAGAGGGAAAATACCGGACACCAAGCTTGTAGGAGTATCGGACAACATAAGGAGAACCATTGTTAGTCCGTTGCGCTCTTGCTTTCTGTCCGAACGCTTTTGCCTGGGCCAAACGATCACTGGCTACCATTTGGTGGCCACTTTTCCCCAGCTCGTTTGCCATTTCCTCCCGCAACGTTTGCTCTGCTTCACGCATCCGTTTGGGCTCCTCCCCTGACTCCCCCAACTTTCCACCCAACTTCTCATGGCTCAATCGCTTCAAAGCTATCCAGCTTTGTGCCAGTTCCTGCGCCAAGGCGACTTGGTCAGGGTTCATTTTCTTGGCAGCAAGACCACGACATTTCACGGCATCTTTGTATCCTTGTACCCTTGCAATGTCCGCCCACATGTAGGCCTGAACACGATCCTGGGCAACCCCTCTGCCTTGCAGATACATCAATGCCAGAAGATATTGGCCTCTGGCATCGCCCTGTTCGGCGGCCTTGTGATACCACTTCACAGCCTCAATGTCATCCTGGGGAACGCCTTTACCCGCTGTGTACATTGCGCCGAGGACATGCTGGGCCTTGGCATCTCCATGCTCAGCTGCGGCACGGATCACATCACGACTCTCAGGATATCCAGACCCAGCCACCAGCATAAAAACGATGATAGCCAGGGCTACTCGTTTCATCTGCCCCACCCCGGGTGTCCCCTCCTGGCGCGGGGCTCTCCTTGAGTGCGTCTCTGGCATGGCCAAGCATGAACGGCTAACCAAATAGCGGCAAACAGCATCTGTGCGAATGTCCTCATCGCCCCCCCTCTCACGTAACATCAGGATCGCCCCATCGACCCGCCAGCCGCCCCGGTAGATATCAATACCCGCAACCGGCATAACCAGAACGATCAGGATCAGGATGATCGCCTGCGCACGCTGTTGTAGATACCTGTGCCTCGTGGCCATCTTCAGAAACCAGAGCCAAACACTCGTCCATGGCGCGTGAGATGTCCTCTTCCAAACACTGCAGATCTTCAGGATAAAAATCCACACCATCCACGGTCACAATTTCCTGATTCATCCGTAATTTTCTCCCTGTCATGAACGCAGAACACACCCATCGGCCAACCGCCTGGAATCCTGTCCTTGTTTTGACAACTTCCCGCATGTATCAAGCCCCAGATGCCAGACTCGATACACTTGTCACCAGGAAGACAGCGCACATGGGCAGTCAAGACAAGAAACGGAAATGGATCACCTGATTTTCCTGCGACATTGTGGACAAAGGACAAGGGCTGGCTCGTTCGAGTCGGACGACTCATCTACGGCCACCAGCCATTGCGACTGGATAGCCTCCTCGATGCACCCCTCAAACCAAGCGTGACCATCACGGAAACGTCGTCCCCTTGTTGCAGTACGACGCTCCGTCATACCCGCAGGAAGGGCATCCATGATACGACGATCCTGAACCTGACGACGGTCTGTCCGAGTCCGCTGCTCCACAAATTGAAGAATAGCGCACGGCGGCCCCTCAAGGACGGCACGACGATCAGGACGATAGAAGTCGCGGGGGTTGCATTGATCACAAAAGAGGCGCACAATTTTTGCCATCGGATCCCCGCTGGGTAGTAAGACGGCGCAACCTGCATGGGTTCTGTATCTTCCCGTCAAGCCAATCAGGCCCAATCAGGCCCCCCCCCCATCTCCCATCAACAACTGCTCAGGCTGCAACGCCTGCGTCCAATTCCGCCCTGACCTTGGGATCAACCAAACTTCCCAGCCGTTCTCTTAGACGGTCTAACGCCCAACCAGGATCTATGTCCACCAGGGAACAAATCCAACGAAAAGAGCCAGGTTCCACAGAAGCCGAACGAAACCACTTTCTTAATGTTCGGTAATCATAACGAAAAACAGGATCATTCATGATATCTGGATTTTGAAGATGCCGCTCCAAAGCAAACAGATCGCGCACAGCCCGATCCATGACAGCCATCCACAGGAGGACGTCATTATTCCTGCGTTCACAATCGGCTCTGGCGGTAACAGTTGATTCTCCCATAGAATTATCACCCTTCATGATCAATGAGTTCCAACTTCTTAGGCATTTAGCCAAGCCACCAGACAGTGTCAAGTGCCACCCAAGATGGTGTCGTTCGTTTCCTCCCAGCATCCCACCCTTCATGCAAAGTCCGGTGACGATACTGCGAGGCGACCGTTCTGTCCAGATCGGAGATTGGCACCTCCAATTTTTTTTTGCCTCACCCTCAAATTTTTTGAGCAAAAGCCCTTCGACTTGGGGTATGATCCGGCTGTGAGCGGTACACCCGTGATTTGGTTCAAACATTCGGTTTGATTGTCGTTTTTTTGACAAAAGCAACTTTTACTGCGTTATTTTCAGGTTGGTGGTTGACACATAATGCTCAACAAGCGAATCGTTGGTAGACGTACAGGCATCAAACAGTCGCCATTGCAAAATAAGGCATTTGAGCTCTACGCCGATGGGAGAATTTCCGAAGCATTGGCTGCCGCCAATGACATCTTAGGCTTTTCCAGGCCGGACGTTTCCGTGCTGAATCTGGCGGCCGTGTGTCATATGCAGTTGGGAAGCCATGAGAAGGCCATATTGTGCTGGCAGCAAGCCATCCGCATCCACCCTGGAGCTGCCGAACTACACAACAATTTGGGCATTCTCCTGCAACAACAGAACCGTCAGGAAGAAGCCGAGGCCGCTTTCCGCCAAGCCATAGACTGCCAACCAGAAAATTCTAATTTCCAGTATAATTTCGGATACTTTCTCCAACAACAAAATCGGTTGGAAGAAGCCGAAGCTGCCTACCGCCAAGCCATATGCGTCCAGCCAGACTATGCTGACGCCCACAGCAGTCTGGGCAACCTCTTGCTGGGACAACACCGTATCGAGGAAGCGGAAGCCGCCTTCCGTCAGGCCATTCACATCCAACCAGACCATGCAAAGGCTCACTATAACCTTGGCGGCCTCCTGCATGCGGGAGATCGTTTTGAGGATGCGGAAGCCGCTTACCGCGAGGCGTTGGCCTTTGATCCAACCATGTCTGCTGCCATCCACATGCTGTCAGCTCTGAGAGGAGAAAAGAGCCCATGCCCGCCAGAGCGGTATGTCAGGGATCTCTTCAACTCCTACGCAGACACTTTCGAGCATAATCTCGTTCAGAATTTGCGGTATAACATGCCTCTGATTCTGCGTCAAGCGGTAGAACAGGTGGTAGGAGAGTCCCCTGTTTTTTCCAGAGTGGTGGACATGGGTTGTGGAACCGGTTTGCTGGGCCAGGAATTTCGCCCCATCTGTGGCCATCTGCTCGGCATAGATCTGGCGGAAAGGATGGTTGAACTGTCTGGGAAAAAGGCTATTTATGACGAGCTTGTCCATGGCGATATCGTAGCCACCCTGGAACAAAAGCCAGTAGGAATTGACTTGTTCCTGGCATCAGATGTCTTTGTTTATGTCGGGGAGTTGAGTTCACTTTTCCAGACCATCAGGCGCAAGGCAGCTGCGGGGGCTTTATTTGCCTTTTCTGTGGAGCATCTGGAAACTGGCGATTATGCCTTACGCCCCTCTGGACGCTACGCCCACTCGCTCGAATATATCCAGGCTCTGGCTGATGAATGTAAATTCTCGATTATCCTTTTTGGAACCAGTGGGTTGCGCATGGACAAAAACGGCATGATCCCTGGTGGGGTGTATATCCTGCGCTGTGGTGACGAGCGAAGCACATGCGTCAATGAGGTTGGGTGATATCAGCACGAGCAGCCAGCAGTTCTCTCTCTCGCCAGTCTTTTGGTTGCGCCCTACACGCTCATGCCGTTTTTTTGCACCCGCTGTTGCCACCCTCTACAACTCAACTCGGCGATCAGCACACACCATGCCCCATGCTTGCCGAAACGTCCGACAGAACCAACGCAGACAGACATGATCCGACTGGATGCACAGAAAGCGGTTGCCAGCGGGAAGCCGCAGGGACAAAAATGGGGGAAGATCTGTCCGCCGCCACACCGCTGGCAACCGCGTTTAGAATATCCGCAATCTGCTATGATTGGTAGGGTTCCCAGCAGTTGCAGCCACAGTCCACGCGCCACTCCACTTTAGGGAACCTGCACAGATACCGATAAACAAGTTAGCGTTATGGCTTCTGGTTGTCATCTTCCAAGCCAGCACATCCATCAGAAAGCGAGAAAAATCTTATGTCCGGTACAATGTCTGTCTTGCGCTTTGACAAAAGGACTACAATAAAAATTAGTGGATATTTCGATTACAATCTGCTGACTCAATTCCAAGATGTTTATAAGGATGAAACGGATGATACTGTTCGTGGACGGTGTTTTATTATAGATCTATCCGGAACAAGGTACATAGATTCGTCAGCACTTGGCATGCTGAACATATTACGGACACTGATTGACATCCCTGGAGGAAACGAGGGTGCATCCATCGAAATAGTCAACACCTGCCCGGAAATTCGCAAGATACTCGAAACAGCAAACTTTGATCGGATATTCAAAATCATATAGCCTGCTGTTAGTTATGGAAATAAACTATAAAAATTCCCAGATCGATTGATCACAATTTTTTTCACTGGCATACTTGTGATCCTCGTCGACAACAGTTCCCCTTCGATCCACCACCTCTTGTGCGTGGAACACCTACTCATGTTCACCACGCAATCAAGATAATTAACGAGAATAGTTAACAAATGCTATGTAGACGCAAAAGTACCACAAAGCACATGATTGGTTTCCCGTGCATGTATTCATGTATCTCACTATTCAATAATTCAACCACAAAACCAGATTCCTTGGCTGTACGCACAACATAATCCTTTCCATGTGCATAGCAACCACCATATTCCAACCTATCAACTGGATGAACCTGTACTTCAGCCCCGTCTGAATTCTCCCCAAGAGAAAACAATGTGAACACGAAGCATCCATTTACACGAAGTGATCGTGCAGCTGATAAGAAAACAGATGACAGATCACCAAAATGGATTAGAGTTGCAGCACAGACAATGGCATCATACTGGCGAGGATGCTTCTGCATAAAAACCTCTAGATCACCCTGTTCAATATGATCATATACACATTTTTCCCTGGCCTTTTCCAGCATCTTATTAGACAGATCAATACCATCTAACCTCCTAGCCATCTTACGGATCCGCACACCGACTCTCCCGGTTCCACACCCTGCATCCAAGATATCTAGCTCGTGGTGAAGCACCTGCTCCTGTAGAACTGATGCGACCAACTCGTCCCCACGATACTGACTTTCCTGATCCCAGAATTGCGCCCTCCTAGCATACAGCCTACCTAAATGAGATTCAGATGCTCTCAATGGTAATGGCTCATGACACAATACTGATAACGATAAACGCGCACCAAATCTGTCTTCCTTATCTATTGTCAATGCTTTACGGTAAGCTACCTTGGCATCTTCAAAACGTTTCTGTCCAGCCAGAAGACGGCCTAAATAGTAGTGAGACCAAGCATGCTCCGGATTGATTTGCAAAGACTGCCGGAAAGCAGACTCCGCATCTGCAAAACGTTTCTGTCCTGCCAAGAGGCGTCCTAAATAGTAGTTGGCCCAGGGATGCTCTGGATTTATCCGCAAAGACTGCCGGAAAGCAGCCTCCGCATCTACAGACTTTTTCTGTTCTGCTAAAACATGTCCGAGGTTGTAGTGGGCATCAGCACAATCCGGTCGGATCTGTATGACTTTCCGATAAGCAGCCTCAGCATCTGCAAAACGTTTCTGCCCCGCCAGAAGGCGGCCTAAATGGTAATTTGCATCAGTATGGCTGGGGTTGATGCTCAGGGACTTTTGCAGATAAGAGATGGCCTGCTCCGAGTTTCCCTGCCTCATATGGCAGACTGCCACTAGATTGAGTATCTCTGTGTCACTCTTGGCGTCCAGCAAGACTTTAGCAGCAACAGACATGGCTTCGGGCAACTTACCCCTGGCATAGAGAGCAAAGACCTCGTCTTTGGTAGGAAGCACCATCTGATGGACAGTCAATTGTTCGTCACCTGGCATAATACACCAATTTTTTTGATCTGGTTAGTTGGCATTTATCGTGACCGGAACATAAACACTACATGCTCTCGATTATCATATAATCAACGTGTCACATCACCATTTGTCTGAGCATCATCTGTTTGCACCAACCTACCTTCCAACTTTTTTTCAACTGATGCCAAGCTGGTACGCACTTCCAGAATATTTTTCCCGGCATTAAGCAGACTGGTGCACAGTTTCTGGGCATCGGCATGAACCGACTCAAATCCGTATAACTCGTCCACTTCCAACACCAGATCGAGGTGAATCCCATCCCTGCTATAATTTGGTTGCAGGCGAATCACCCCAACAATCGGATGATTAGTTGGTATTTCTTTGAGAACCCATGCCAATAACTCATTTCTGCTAGACTGTATAGGTATATTCTTCTCCATATCATCTTCCGTATCGACATGTACAATCACTTCAGTAACTGCATCCACCTGTTGCAACAATCGATGTTTGACCTGTTCAGCGACCTGGTGACCTTCCGAAGCGGACAAGCACAATGGAACCACCACATGAACATCGACAATAATATCTGGCCCCAGTTGCCGAGGCGTAACAAAATGAGCCGACAGTACCTCAGGTATGTCATT
>JADGCN010000137.1 GCA_015228975.1 Magnetococcales bacterium | reverse complement strand
GGTGCTTCCCATACCCGGCTGACTTTCCACCCACACCCGCCCCCGCATCATTTCCCCCAATAGTTTCCCAGTTTTCGACTCGTCCTTCCGGGTGGCCCATCTTCAAAAATTTCCTTATTCCCTACCTTTTCGTGTCAATAAGGATACCGTCACTATTTTTGCCGTGATGCACCACAGCCGAAAGCCTGGAAGATGGCTGGAACGCTAAACCGCAGCTATCTTGGAATGTGCAGTTATTGTCATCCACGCGAAAGCGGGGATCCAGAGAGCCTTCCTACTTTCCCTGACTTTCTGGATTCCCGCTTTCGCGGGAATGACGCGGGAAAACTACGTATCCCGCGTTGGTTGCGGTTTAATACCCGACTAAAATATACTCCAGTTTAAGATTGAATGGCCTGCTTATTGCGTTCATTTCCCAACCAAGGTTTGCAACTGTTGGGAGGTTTCATGAGGCACGATGCACAGCGTGGGCGACTCAACCGGAGGTATTGCCGGGTGATACATCTGGTCGGAATCGGTGCGGTTTGCTGTGGGATCATCGAAGGGGCGGATGGGGGGGAAAACCCGCCGGATTTGGACAGCTTCCGCAAAGGGATGGAACAAGGACAGGTGGAAACGGTTTTGCCACGCCTGCTGGCATTGGAGGAGCAGTGGGCGGGCGAGCCGAAATATGACCTGTTGTTGGGGTGGGCCTATGCGGAGACCGGCCAGAATGACCAGGCGTCGTTTGCCCTGGAACGGGTGTTGATGCTTGATCCCCATCAAAGTGAGGCCCATCTGCTGACCGCCCGGGTGATGGTCACACTGGGACAACCCGACACAGCGAAAAAACATTTGCTTCAGGTGGGTGATATCTCTTTACCCACAGTGCTGCAACAGATGCGGGAGCAATTGCAGGACTCCTTGAACCGGCGGGACGATACCCAGGCGACACATTCTTCGACGGCTCGTTTTACCGGCAGTGTGCAAGTCACTTCAGGGTATGACACCAATGTTAACGCCGGACCAAGTGCCATCACCCTGATCATTCCCAGCATTTCGTCTTCCACCGCCACCACTTTGGGAACCTTGTCCAAAGAGGGTGCCTGGGTAACAACGGCATCGGGCATCGGTGGTATGCGTGTGCCCCTGACCGAAAAGACCCAGCTCATTGGGGCGCTTTCCGTGAGTCATAGCGCCATTCCCAAGCGAACGGACCGGGAGGAGGGGTATCTCACTGGCCTGTTGGGCATCGAACACCTCACCGGCAAGGAAAAAACAACACTGGCAGGATTTTCCCAAGGGTATACCCTGGAACATGGTTTGTACCGTTCTTACTGGGGGGGGGTAACGAGCTGGCGCCATGAACTCGGGGAAGGGGCGGGGCTTACGGGTTATGTTCAATACCTCAACGATCATTATCCCGACTATGCTTCGTATGAAATTCAGCGGGTTGTCGGGGGTGTCACCCACGAGGTTGCGGCATTCGATCCCCGGTTGACGTTGTCCTACGGCGGCCACCTCGGCAAGGAAACCGCCAAGGATGCCGCTTATCCACAGGTCACCAAATCGCTGTGGGGAGGGGATGTCGCGGGCAAATATCGCTTGCAGGATCAATGGACCCTCATGGGCACTCTCGCCTACGAACGACAGGACTATGCTGGCAATGATCTGCTTTACAGCGATCAGCGGCTGGATCATGTGTGGAGCCTCGGCACAACTTTGGATTGGGAGTACGCCAAACAATGGCATTTGCTCGCCAGCATGAGCTATTATGACAACCGCTCCAATCTGGCGCTCTATGACTACGACCGCGCCTTGGTAAATTTGGCCTTGCGATGGGATTTTGCCGATGGGATTCATTGACCGGGTCAAGCCGATATTCCTGTTCCTGGGCTGTCTTTTTTCATTATTTTGGCCAGGGGAGGGTGCCCAAGCCGAGGGGATACCCACCCGGGCGGCACGCGTCCTGGTAGCGGTTGGGGAAGTCCTGGTTGAGAGACCGCATGCCGACACTCCCCGTCCGCTTATTCGTAACGATATCCTCTCTTCCGGCGATACGGTGGTTACCAAGGCCGGCGAGGTACAGATTCAATTCACCGACAAGGCGATTGTGACCTTGTATGACAATACCCGTTTCGCCATCGACGAATACAAGTTCGCACCCGAGGAGAAGAAAGGGTTGCGCGGGCAGTTCAGCCTGGTGATCGGGGCCATCCATGCCCTGACCGGATTGATTGGTAAACGGGAACCGGAAGAGTTTCAGGTACATACCTCAATGGGTACCCTGGGTGTCAGGGGAACCGAATATTATGCCTCTTTGGACAAAACCCTCCAGGTGACAGTGGTTCAGGGATTGGTCTCCTTGAACAACCAGGGGGGCGTCTTAAGTATTGCGGCGGGTCAAAGCGCTGTGGTCCAATCGGTAGGCGCTCCCCCGCAGCTCACCCAACAAGCGCTTTCCCTGGGCAAAATCATGGGATCCGGCCAGAGTGGCACCCCCATGGGCAGACAGGAGAACGCCAAACCGGGTCCGGGTGACAAGGGTGGCAACCCGCCCCCTGGTGCTGCAGGGTCGGGAATGGATCCACGACCGTTGCCATCGGGTGGTTCCCCGTCTTCATTGCCAGGGGGAGCGGGGATGCCGGGAATGGGTATGGCTCCAGGAATGGGCATGGTCCCGGGGATGGGTGGTATGGGAGCCGCTGGCCCGGGGATGCGATCGGCACCACCGGGAGTCATGCCGGAGTTGCAACAAAAATTATTAAATACATCACCGTCTCCGTTGCCGGGTCAAGGGCCTTCGACAACACCGCTTCCATCGACAACGCCGCCTCCATCGACAACGCCGCCTCCATCGACAACGCCGCCTCCATCATCAACAACAACACCGGCACCCTCGACGACACCGCCTCCATCATCAACAACACCGGCACCCTCGACGACACCGCCTCCATCATCAACAACACCGGCACCTTCGACGACACCGCCTCCATCGACAACACCAGCTCCATCGATCACACCGGCACCAAGTCCGGGACCATTGCCGGGGGGCTGAGGTTTCATTTGCTGGTTCATTGGCCCGCAAGTTTTTGGGTCAATGTCGGGTGCCATGGGTCGGGTCATGAAGCTGTCGTTTAGCCACCGTATGCTACAAAATCCCGGTCGTCTGGTTTGGGGGCGGTTTCTCACCAAAGTTTCAATCTTTTTGTCGAATTGGCCCCTGTGGGTTTCCCTGATCGTATTGTTTCTGGTGATTCTGCCGGGAGTGGACAGCACCCCGCACCGCATTCTGGGCAATTTGACATTTGACTGGATGCAACGTCAGGATCCCCGCCAATACCCTGGTCATCTTCCGATACGGGTGGTGGCCATCGACGAACCCAGCATGCGGGAATATGGTCAATGGCCTTGGCCGCGCACCCGTCTGGCCGCGTTGCTGGATCGCCTGGACGAACTGGGGGCGCGAATCATCGTGTTTGATCTTATTTTGTCGGAAGCGGATCGCGTCTCACCCGCCAGCCTTGCCGAAATAATACCCGCCAACCGGCAACGTAACTCTTTGTTTAAAAAAATGTCCGATCCCGATCAAATGCTGGCAACCAGCATGCAAAAAATTCCCACGGTACTCAGTTTCACAACAAGCAATAGCAACAAACTTTCGGCACTTCCACAGCAGAAGGCGGGCTTCATATCCCTGCAAGGTGACGGGCGCCGCATATTCAATCGCCAGGATGGAAGTATCGCTTCGCTGGTTCAGTTCCAGGATGTCGCCCAAGGACAGGGTGCCATTCAGCGGGAGAGTAACGATAACGACGGTGTCCTGCGTTATGCCAATCTGGTGCAACGCGTCAGGCGGGCTTTGTATCCTGTATTAAGTTTCGAGGCCATCCGGGTTTACAATGAGGTGCCCCAATTCAAGCTGAATACTGTTCTGGGGGAGGGGGGGGAACGACCGTCCTTGAAAGGAATCAGCTTGGGGGAAACCTATTATCCCACAGCCCCTGATGGCCGCATCGGATTGCATTATCGCCCGTTGCATCCAGAACGATACCTGTCTTTTGTCGAAGTTCTCAAGCACGACGTAGATGCCGCATTGATCAAAGATCACTTGGTTTTTGTCGGGGTGACCGCGGAAGGATTGGCTGATTCCCTCTCCACGCCCCTTGGTGGGACCATTCCCGGGATTGAATGGCATGTCCAACTGGCGGAACAATTATTCGAGAAAACCTACCTGTTGCAACCCGGTTGGCAGTTGGAAGCCACTGTAGTGGGATTATTGGTTTGGTGGCTTGGTGCCTGGGCGCTGATGCGACGTTCCCGAATCGGCTGGCTGATTGTCATCAACGGGGCGCTGGCAGTTGGGCTTTTGGGACTGGCGGACTGGTTGTTCCTGGTTCAGCGCCTGCTGTTCGATCCCCTCTACCCAATCGTTTCCATCGTGCTATTATCGTTGATCATGCTTTTGCCCTATTGGATGCAACTGGATCGGGATCGGCACCTGGTCCAGGCCAAAAGCCAGTTCATTGCCAACATCAGCCACGAACTCCGTACACCGATGACCGCCATCCTGGGCTTGACCGGATTGTGTCTGAAAACTCCCCTTGATACCCGGCAAAAAGATTACCTGACCAAGGTTCAGGGGGCGGGGGAAGGCCTGTTGCGCATCATCAACGATCTCTTGGATATTTCCAAGATGGATGCCGGGCGGTTGACCCTGGAATCGATCGGTTATTCCATCGATCAGGTCCTTGGCCAACTGGTAGCCATTACCCAGGTCAAGGCGCAGGAAAAAGGGTTGCCGCTTTACCTTTGGCGTGATCCGGCTATTCCCCTCCACCTGATTGGCGATCCCCTGCGCCTGGGACAAATACTGATCAATCTGGTCAACAACGCCCTTAAATTCACCCCCTCGGGCCAGGTGAAAATCAGCGTAACACTCCAAACCCGCCATTCCGACCACGTGGTATTGCAAGGCGCGGTACAGGATAGCGGCGTTGGCATGACACCCGCGGAACTGAGTCGGGTATTTCAACCTTTTTCCCAGGCCGATACCTCGACCTCCAGAAAATATGGCGGAACCGGCCTGGGATTGGCCATCTGCAAACAATTGGTGGAAATGATGCGGGGGCGGGTGTGGGTGGAAAGTCAGCCGGGTATGGGAAGCACCTTTTACTTTACGGTGGTGCAGAAGGTGGATACCACGCGTGCCCAACAGATGCTGTTGCCACCCCAATGGCAAAGTCTGCATTTGTTGGTGGTGCATGGCGTGGAAGAGTCGCGCCGGGAATTGATCAAAACCTTGGTGGCAACAGGGTGTGAGGTCAGCGGAGTGGCCAATGGTCAGGATACTCTGGAGCAAGCGGCAACACTGGCATCACCTTGGAATCTGGCCTTGGTGGATGACCACTTGCCCGATGGGAATGGCGTGAAGCTGGCTGAAAAGTTGCGCCGGGTTACCAACCATCAAACCCGCATCGTACTTCTCGCGGGAACCATGCAGTCGTGTCCCGCTTTGGGGCAACTGACGGCGGTTGATGGGCTGTTGACCCAACCCGTGACCCCATCCCAGTTGATCCAGGGAATCCTGGAGGCGTTGGGTTGGCCGGTTGCGGCAGCGGAAAACGTACAAAAAGAGAATTCCCTGCCCCGATTAAGTGGCGGACACATTTTGGTGGTGGAGGACAATCCCCTCAATCAGCAGATTGTCCGTGAATTATTGCAGCAGTTGCATATCACGGTAGAGGTTGTCAACCATGGCCAGGAAGCCTTGGACAAACTGGAAACCGGGGCTTTTGACATCATCTTGATGGATGTGCAAATGCCCGTTATGGATGGCTATACTGCCGCTCGCAAGATTCGCGAGAATATACGGTTTGCCAAGCATCCCCCCATCCTGGCCATGACGGCCAATGCCGAGGATCGGCAAAAAATTGCCGATGCCGGGATGAACGCCTATATCGCCAAGCCCATCGATCCGCGGCAACTCTATGACACCCTGGGGATTTGGTTGGGACCGTTATCGGTTGCATCAACACTGGAAGCGGCATCCGTCCCGCCTGAATCGGAGGAATTGCCGGGGCAGATCGCGGGCATGGACTTGGAGATGGCATTGGCCCGATTGGGGGGTAATCGTTCGTTGTTAGCGCGGTTGTTATGCGGTTTCTTGGCGCAACATGCCGATGATCCCCATGATTTGCGCCTGGCCCTGCACGAAGGGGGGGATCACGATGTGGCACAGCGGTTGGTGCATACCCTGAGAGGCATTGCCGGCTCTTTGGGGGCCAGGCAGGTTGTTACCGTTGCCGGCCAGTTGGAGGAGCGGATAAATCAGGGTGAATATCTCCAGGCCTTGGCATTGGTGGAAGAGCTGGAGCATGCCTTGGCACCGCTCTTGTCGGCATTGCGGTCCTGGTGTGGCCAAGGAGGGACGTTGCCAGGGGAGTCCGGGGAGGAGAGGCGGGAAGTCTTGAATACGGAGACGCTACTGGAATTGTGTTCGGCGTTGGCCAAACTCATCCAGGAACGCAATCCCGACGCCATCGATCAGGCGGAAGCATTATGGCGAGGGTGTGGCGAAGGCGAGCTTAAATCTTTGGTGATGGTACTCCAACGTCAGGTTGGGGCGTTTGATTTTGACGATGCCGCGGAAACAGTGACTTCGATTCGATTCCACCTCATGGGGAAGGGGACGTGAAGGAAGCTTTACAATCGCATGCCTTTATCCAATTCTGAATGTCCTTGCGCAAGACCAACTCCAGAGAGGAATTGAAAAAAAACATCAAGGGGAGGGTCGGTTTTCTATCAAATCTTTAAGCATCCGCATGCTCGACTCGTGAAAACCGACACGACCAAATTGTCGCAACTGCGCCGTAAAAGAGCGTTTGCCAAATAATTTTTTGACAATTTCTTCGCCATCAGCCGTATTATCTTCAACAGTTGCTTTTTTTGCAGCACGCTCATTGAGTTGGTCGATATCGCCTTCACCGTCGGAGTGACTGCTGACGGCTTTATTCTTTTTGAGCAATTCTTCGGCCCCCCCTGCGAATTCCTCATTTGAGACAGCATTCTTCCCGGATTTTTCCAAAAGCGGACCCGATTCCGTTCCCGCGACAGGGGTGCTGGTGTCCCCAAATCCTTTGGCCACCTGTAGATTGTCCCTGGATGCACCACTATCGCCAAAACCTGGCACGATGACGGGAGCCAACAATTCATTTCTGCCGGAAAATCCGCCAACAGCCGCCCCTCCGGCACCGCTATCTGAAAATCCTTGAACCACAACCGAAGGCCCCTTCGCATCAGAGCCACCGCTGAATCCTTGCACGGCGATGGGCATATTGCTTGGAGAGGGTGCCAAACCACTGGAGACACTTGCAAAACTTGAAGTGGGCAAACCGCTATCGGCATGGGTATCGGTAAAATGTGCTTCCCGAACCATACTGGTGGTGGCCATGTTCCCAATGCTCTTGGAACCGGCTCCCCCAACGTCCGATTTGCTTCCGGAATCTTTGACAGCGACAGGGCCACTAACGACGGCGCCGGCGGATGCAGGCGCGGATGACGCGGCAACAGAAAAAGGAGAAGCCTCAATAGTGGTAATCACGGGAGCGGCAAAAACTGAGGATGTGCTGAACTCAGTTGTCACTGGCAGAGCGACAGATGCTAACTGGGAACTCGCCTTTACGACAGAGGCAATCGCAGCATTGTCACTGGAACTCGTATTGTCACTGGCACTCGTTTTCCCGGTATTACCGTCAATGGTTGGTAGCAGGGACGATTTCAAAGGGAGATCCGTGAAAGCAATCGTCATTTTGAAATCGGTTGAAACGTTGGCACCAGCCATATCAGTTGCTGTTATCCGGATGAGATAGGAACCGGGAACTGCGTTCATACCATGAAAAGCCATGGTATTGGCATCAAAATTCAGCCAGTTGGCAAGAGGGGAACCGCCAGAGAGACTGGCCGACACTGTCAGGGTATCACTACCTATATCGGAATCGGTAAACAATCCCGCAGGCAGACTCAGGGTAAATGGTTGCGATTCTTTGCCAGAAAAATCAGCCACTTTGCCGTGAAGTACGGGTGGGTCGTTAACACTGATGACATTTATGCTCATTATTTTAGGTACAGGATCCAGGTTGACACCATTATTGGTAGTGCCACCATGATCTTCCACCTGAAATGAGAACGATGCGTAGTTGTTGCCATTGGCATCCGTAACAGGGGTAAAAGCGAGTTTTCCGGAGGTGATGTCTGCCACTGGGATGTAATGACCCGCTGAAACGAGTGTGCCACCTACCGTCAATAGCCCTTGACCAGGCAACGTGGTAATGAGAACTCGGTTGAAAGAATCTTTTGGGTTATCCTTCGGATCGGTGAAACCAAAATCGGCGATGGAAAAAGTGTAGGAGGAATCTTCCAAGATTGTGATGCTCTTGTTTGCACCTGAAGGGGCATCGTTAACTGAGTTAACGGTAATGGCAATGCTGTTGGTCGTGGTGAGGACGCCACCCATTCCCGTATTTCCCAAATCGGTACTGGAGATAGTGAGGGTATCGGAGCCGTTATAGTTGGCGTTCGGGGTATAGATCAAACCCACCAACGCCGCATTCACCTGAGCCGCAGTTCCGGCTATGGTGATGCTTCCCGCACCATTGTTGGTCAGTGTGGCCCCATTGAGGGTTGCCGTCAGCGTCCCATGGGTCACACTCACCATGGTGGCAAGGTTGTCCACCCCACTTGCTTGTACCGTATCTGCGGAATCGTTCACTGTGATCAGGTTGGCATGAACCGCATCAAACACCAGAGTACCATCTTCATTCAAACTGGCCGAAGATGGCAGTGTTTGGACCGGGGCATCGTTGACAGCGTTAACCGTGATGGCGATGCTGTTGGTTGTGGTGAGGGATCCACCCATTCCCGTATTTGCCAAATCGCTGCTGGTAATAGTCAGGGTGTCGGAGCCGTTATAATCGGCGTTCGGGGTATAAATCAAACCCGCCAAAGCCGCATTTACCTGAGCCGCAGTTCCGGCAATGGTCATGCTTCCCGTACCATTGTTGGTCAGTGTGGCCCCATTGAGGGTTGCCGTCAGCGTCCCATGAGTCACACTCACCATGGTGGAAAGGTTGTTCACCCCACTTGCTTGTACCGTATCTGCGGAATCGTTCACTGTGATCAGGTTGGCA
>JADGCN010000136.1 GCA_015228975.1 Magnetococcales bacterium | reverse complement strand
CGTACTTTATCTTTCCCTTGCAGTTCAGAAAGTGCGCCCTCTTCCTGGGAATACTCCTTGCGGATCAACGCCGCAAACCTGCGGGCGATGGCAGCCCCGCGACTAAAGCCAAAAATAAAGATCTCATCGCCACTCTCAAAGTTTTCAATAAGCTGTTTCTTGGCTGCATTGATAATGCTGCGGACATCCAATAAAGCCAACCCCTGGGAAAGGGCACGCCTGATGATGAAACCTGAAGTTCCAACACCCCGAAAATAAATGCTCTTCTGATTGTCCTGAAAAGCGATCTGTTGGTTGTCCAAAGTACCACCAAACAACAGATGCAACTTGAGGATATTGGAAATATTGTCATCCTCAATCCCCCCTCCCTTGTCAATTTTCTGAACCGCATCCTCTGGTTCATTGCCCGTACCATCGAAACAAAAGATCAATTTTCCCATAATATCAACTTTCCCCCATCAAAAGATTATGATCATTTTTTTTCATTTTAATTTGATTTTAGGAATTGTCAATATTCTGAATAGTCGAAAATGGTTCCGCTTTAGTCGAGTCCACCGACTGACTGCCACAGATAGGAGATAAGTTCACCTCTGCGTATGGGATTTTCTCGCAAACGTTCAGCCAATCCTTCGCCATCGATCAACGCAACTTGGTTGAGTTTTGCTTGCGCATGGGCCGTTCCATTAAACCGTCTGTTCGTAACGGCAAGCAGCGAAAATTTTACCCCAGGGTCGCGTGCCGCATAGGCAGCCCGCCCTGCCACAACATCCTTGACCGCATCCCAGCCCAGTTCTTTCCCGTCTATCGACGAACTTTTACACTGGATCAAAACACCCACACCCTCTTTCCGAGACACCGCGACGACATCAATACCGCCGTCTCTAACCTTGGGTGTGCGACGGGTCTCGGAATAACCAAGCTTGCTCCATAAAATCGCGCAGAAAGCTTCAAAGGCATCCGCATCAAGGGACTCCAAATTAGAAACCGTCAAAAACGAATCCTCAAAAACATTGCCACCGCCAGGCACGCCAAGATCCCTGAAATCATAAGGTTTTAACTCACCAGTTCCATTGAGCATATCTGTCGCGAGACTTCGTTTCCAAGCAAGCAGAGTATCGAGTTTTGCATCAAAAGTAATAAAATCTTCAGCGACAACAACTGGATAATAAACGAACACGTCTCGTGTCTGTCCAATGCGGTAGGCACGATCCGTTGCTTGGTCTTCCTTGGCAGGGTTCCAAGGGCGCGTAAAATGAATGACATGGTTCGCCGCCTGGATGTTCACCCCAAACCCTACCGCAAGTGGCGACAATAGGATCACACCAAATCCCGGCTTCTCCTGAAAAGCCTTGATCCGTCGCTGCCGGTTGTTCGCGTTTTTCGAAACCACCGACGTATCCCCGTTGATCACATCGGGTGCAAAACTAAACCGCTCCGACACAACACGTTGGAGGGTCCGTTGCAAGTCCCGAAATTCACAAAATACGATGGCCTTCTCACCGCATTTTTTGATTGATTCAAGCTGACGCATCAGCCAAGCCATCTTCGGCGAATGAGACTCGATTTCAGCGACAGAAATCCCGTCCGTTCCGACAGTGCCTGGATGACGCGGATCGGAACATAGCCTACGCAAATAGTGGAGTAACCCAAGATGGCTCAAAATCCCAGATGTATCATCCTGTCTACGCCGATAAAATGCATGGATGGCCCCGGCATAGAGAATCCGCTGGCGTTCTGAAATCGGCAGAGACCGACACTCTGGAACTTCAATTTTTTTCGGAAGATCCCTGGCGACATCTCCCTTCATACGCCTGAGAATCTGCGGTTTGATCCTGTCCCTCAGTTTCTCAACACACGCTTTCTCCTCCTCGGTCTCGGCCTCAATAGGCTTTCGGTATTCTTTACCAAAATCATTGAGGGCGCCCAGCAGACCGGGCTGCACAAAATCAAATAGGCACCAAATGTCTGTCAGGGTATTTTCCACCGGAGTCCCCGTACAAGCAATCTTGAAACGCGCATTCTGTTTCTTGGCGGCCCGGGTGACCATGGCATTGGGATTTTTAATTTTCTGTGCCTCATCGCAAATAACCACCGACCACTTCTGCCGGGCCAGGGAGAACTCCAGGTCACGCAATGTTTCGTAGGTCGTCAGTACCAGATTGTCTCGCCCGATCCAATCCCGTCGCAGAAGCCTTGTAATCCCATCTCTGACCACCTCCTGGTCCATATCCTTCAAAGACAACCTTTTCCGCGCCAGATCGTTACCGTAGAGCGTCAACACGGAAAATGTTCCTGGTTTAAAAAATTTGTCGATTTCCTCCTTCCAATTATCCAGCAGCGACACCGGAGCAATCACCAGGAACGGATCCATATCAGGAGAGTTCTTAAGCAAGGTCGCCATGAAGGCCAGCAACTGAACCGTCTTCCCCAAACCCATATCGTCGGCAAGTAACACTCCCCGGCAGTTCTTTGGGGATTCTGACCACAGATGTTGCAGCCATGCAACCCCCACACGCTGGTGGTCCTTGAGTACAATATCCGGTCGCAATGACAGCGGTAATACCACGGTATAATCACTCGGCAATGCCAGTGCGCCGCGTCTTTCCTCATAATCAAGCATGTCCACGTTTGGCTTGATCACAAGCCCTTTGCGCTCCTTGGCTCGTCCCTTGGCCTTGGCCTGTTCGGGATCAAATATCCCCTTGTGGACATCGTCAATAGCAGACCCGAACGTGCCAACCGCATCCTCCGCCCATGCGACAGGGAGCGGGTTTGGGCATCCTGGAAAGGTAAACGTATCGTGTTTTTCTTTCTTAGCCTTCGCGATAGCCTCACGGAAGTCAGATAGCCGATCCCCGGTCAGCGGAACTGCAATCGTCTCGCCACCACCTTCGGGCGTATAAAGCAAACCAAATTCCACGTTTTCAGGAAACCACCCCCCATCTTCGTCTTTTCGAGCGATATAAGGAGAGTAGTACGGCTTCTCGACGCCGAACCCTTCGATTCGTTCCGAGTAGCGTGACAGGTCCAGCAGCTCAAACAGCTTGAATCCCTGCATGTCTACCAAAGCGCAGCGCAATATCTCTGCCTGGTCTGGCGTATCGCCAAGAATCTCAAGATCGAATCCTTTCCAATGGCAACACTGGGCACCTTTCGCTATTTTAGCGTCGAGTTTCTTCAAAAACTCCCTGAGATCGGTAATACTCTCGAATTTGGACTCTTCTGTCCCGATATTTTCGCCCAAACTTTCCTCGATCAGAAGGGCCACCTCCAGCGGATGACCGTCCTTATTCCTTTTGATCCGTGCGGTGAACCGCGCAAACGAGATTCCAGCCATCTCCCTTGCCTGTTCGAATTGCTCTGGATCAATGACCGCCTCTGCAACCGGACCCAGGGTTGCATACGGGTTGCGCAAAAACGCTTCCGCCCTGTCACCGGCGATACGTCGTCCTGGCATCCGTTTGATTTCTCGCAATACAACCTGAACATCTTGGGGAACAAGGACATGGATCAAACCTTCGCCATCAGGAATCTCATAGCGTTCAGGAACTTTTCCAAGACGGTCAAACATTTCCAACCAGCGTCGTGGTTGGTCTGGAAACCCTGGGATCACTTCGATGATTTTGTCGTCGGTTCCCAGGGTCCGACGCAGATCAATCGTAAGTTTTTCCGGGGTCAAAACGACGGTCTTGGCAAGAAAGTCCGACAAGTCCGCCACCCCAACGGCTTTTGCACGCACAGCGGCCCAGGCACGTCGATTGGAATCGGCGTCGCTGACACCGCGCTCTACCCGTGAGCGATAAAATGTAGAGACGGCTTCCACCGTTTCCCAGACCCCCTTCGGAAGCAGAGCCTCCCGACCCTCAACCCGGAGTACAGCCCCCTCGATCGATACATTACCCCTTGGCCTTCTGCCGTCCGGTCCACTCCACCCGGCCAGGGTGATCGAAAATCCTGGGTCTGTCAGAGAACCATGGCTTTCGAGCGTCGGACGCCAGCATTCCACGGGCGGTAAACCCAACAGTCCAATACTCTCGGAGTAGTCCTGGGACGCCATAAGCCGGTAGAGGTCGTGCCATGCGATGGAAACGGTGTCACCATCCAATGTTGCAAACCCTTCGTCCTCAATCTGAGTCAAGAACTGAACAAGTTCCACTTTGGGTCCAAAGCTGGATAGATCCTGGACCGGCCATGTTCCAGTTGGCACTGTACGAAACAACACGCCTCCAACCGAAGTAGACATGACGATATCGGCTTGTGCTGTGGATTTTCTGGCCGTCAAACTTTTTTTTGAGAATGGGAAACGGATCATTGCCTACTCCCTGTACCAACCGCGTCCAGTCCGGTAACTGAATTGAAGCCCCCTGAGTTCCAACGATCGGACAGCGTGCGAGTCATCAACGTAAACCCATAATGCCCCACCCCGTGGCCGATGATCTTCGCATTTTATCGGTTTGCCACCCACTGAATATCTTGCAAGAAGCGATTCGATGTCCGGCATAAACGCTGGCCTTTGTTCTGGGTGGTACCCAATGAGTGGGCATAATTCCTGATCAAACTTCTGCTCCCAACTTTCCAACGCTGTCAGGCTGTCCCTGTGCAACTTTCTGATCATGGCATCATCTTTGGACTTCAATTGATGAATGGTCACATCGGATCGTTCAGATTGAGACATCAGTTTTTGCGTTACTTCTTGTGGCAATGCGGCCCATTGGTAAACATAAAGAGCATTTCCCGGTGCCCCAAATTCAATCGCGACGAATTCGCCAATACGCATGCGCATGATAAACGCATTGTTGTCTGAAGTCGTTTGCCTCAAGTCAAGTAAACGACCTTTCGCTCTTTCACGAAATTTATCGAAACTTTCCCCTCGTTTTGACCTTGCCTCAGCACCAAGGGCAAACCACATGTCGCCAATGATAGGTTCAAATCTCAGCCAATAATCCAGTCTGCGTGTATCTCCCGCCCCGTCTGCACTCAACAATTCAAAAAAATATTTGATGAGACTACGTTTCAGCCAAGCGTTAATCATTTCCCGCGCGTCGGCGTTTGGGATTCCTTGATCATCCGTTACGTGAGCGTCCCAGGATGCCCGGTACAACCAGGGATTACCAATGATCGAGACGGCGGCATCGCACAGTGCCATATGTTCTGGTCTGTCAGAACAGCGGGCATAGCGCGATACCAGCATGGCCAGACAGCGTGTTTGAAGCGATTTTGACGGCGTAATCCCCTCACACCCCATAGCCAGAGAGAGCCATCGATGAAGATCATTTTTAAAATGATTATCACTCAGGGAAATACCAATTTTCATTTGCGCAATAACTGCTTCCTCCTGAACCCACGAATCGGAGGGAATACCAAGATGTTTAATGATTTCACCAAATTCGGCACCGTCCCCGACAAAAAGCTTGGGGCCGTACCGATCACACGGATTTTCTCGAAGAAGATTTGCGTGTCGCGAAAGCATTGAAAACCATTCAGGTTTCCTACTGGAAAGACTCTCCATCAAGGGTAATTGCGAGGCCAGCCAACCCCTGAGTGCTGTCCATCCGACCAACGCATCCTGTTTGGCCGTCGCACGGGGGAACGCCCAATAGCAAAAAAGGAGTGCCTGGAAACACTTGATCTTTCGTCTTGACTCAACCTCCGCCTGCGCCAGAGCAAAAAGCTTTTCCCTCAACGTCAGCTCAGAGAGCAGACACCATCCGTGTTTATCAGGTGATCCCGCGCCGAAACACGTATATTTGAGTCCACGCCATCCATCCGGTTGACCGTGTTCCCGGAAATGGGCTACGGCAGCATCCACTGTCCGGGAATTAGCATCGAGTCCTGGACCATCGTGGTGCGCCCTGACCTGCGCGAGAATTTTTGTCATCGCCTCCGGTTCCGACCATGAGTCCCTCGGATATGGCCTTGAGGAAAACGAGGATTCAAGCCTCGTTCGTAATTGGTCAAGAGGGTTTACCAGTCCAGTGGGCATTTTAACTCCTGATCCAGTGGGGCATCCCGGATCTGTTCCCGATCCTCTTCATAGCCAAGAAATTCCAATTTCATTTCGATCCGCTGGCTTTCAACATCACTCGGTTTGAGGGCGTTGAATGACGATCCTCCCACCAGGAAAAGGTTACGCACATCTTTGCGGTCGCGTTCATCCAGCGCGTCCGGTGCCGAAGGGTTGAGGAGGATACACAAGACTCGTTCGGCCCTCTGGAGGCTGAGATTCAAATTGTGGATGTAAGTCCCTCTTTGACTTGCAAACCCTTCGACGATAACCCGCTTAAAAACGGCTTCACACCCTGGCGAACGGGTCAGCGAAAGTACCCTGGGTACGTAGGCCCTCAGCATCGTCTCGGCCTCCGCATCAAGTTGGTGCTGATTGGTCGCAAACAAAGCGAGCGTACCAAAACCGATGGAGTTCCCCTGAACCGCGACGCCCGGAAATTGTGATAATGTCATTGCGGCCACGGCGGCCATACAGGCGTCAACCTTTTTGCGGTGTTCCTCTGGCCCAGAGATGATTTTTTGGGTCACAGACATCAACGCAACGGACATGGCCACAAGAAACAAAACCATGAGTGCCGTCATCAAGTCTGAAAACGAAATCCAGAACGGTTTTTCCGCCTCGGTTCTGGCTGATTTCCTGGTCGCCGTCCTCAAGCCCAGCATTGCTTATCGCCCCCGCCCAGGCAGATCGCCCAAGGTATCCCCAAGATCCTTGACAGCGGCTGACACCATGCCGACAGCGGTCCCTAACTCCGACTGAAACTGACTGTTGTTCTCCCGGAGCGTCCGTGTGACATTTTCCGAAAATGACTCGTGGACCTTCACAAGTACTTCATTAATCCCTTCGAGATACCCCTCCGCCTGATTCTGGGCTTTTCCCAATTGCTCAGCCGCCGCTTCAATCCGCGTGATAATACCCGAAGCTATTGCCGCTTCACGTTTGGCATTCTCCGTAATGGACTTGAACTCGGTGACCATCACCGCGAAGGAATCCCGTGTGCGCCCATAATCGGCGATGACATCTTTCGCCACCGACGTTGCCGTCGATAAAGTGTTGGCCACAATTTTGATATTGCCGACGGCATCCGACGACGCCCGCATGGTTTCGGCGACCCCTTGGCCGGCCTTGGCGAAATCCGATGCCGCCACAAAAAGCGTCTCAGCACCTGAGTTCATGTCAGCGATGGCCTTGTTGGTCGCCTGGGACAATCGCGTGATGGTATCTTGCAACACACGGTTCGTCTCAACCGATTGGGTCAACAATCCTTCCATCTGTGAGGAGAGTGCTGCGACGGCTTCCCCTGTACTTTCTTCAAAACGGACCTGCCTGCGTCCCTGAGTCTCGGCTGATTCCTCGGACTGCCGCCGCAGTTCGGCGATCACGCCAGCAACATGTTCTCCGACCGTGCCAAGCGTCTCCTGAAGCTTCCCTGCCGATTCGGTTTGTGATTCGGCGATGACTGTGCGAATTTGCTGAACAAATTTGCCCATCTGTTCGTTCATGATGTTCTGGCGCACTTCCACTGAAGAGATGACATGATTAAGACGTTCGCCCATGGTATCCACGGCCTGTTTTCCTGCTGAGTCCATGTCGGATGCAAGGATCGTAAATTTATCAGCTGTCGTCCTCATCGCGAGCGATGCCTCTTTGAGAATATCCGTCAGACCTTGCATCTGCCCACCAAACATCCCCTCCAGACGTGCGCTAAACCCTGCGAGAACATCGGTCAACATTTTGTTGACCGCTTCGCCCTGATTGACGCTAACTCCTTTGACGGACGAAGCGATGTCGGCAATGGGACCGCCCAGGTGGTCAGCAATCGCTTTACCAATGTTGCTGGCAAGCTGGTCCGTATGGTGCGCCTGGGTATTCATTTGCCGCTCGGTCAGGGTCGTCAGGAATTCCTTCAAGTCGGCGACAAGGGCATCCTTGATCTGGGCTGCCTGAGTGGCCTGGGTCTCGGAAGCCACCACCAGCCGCTCCAAATACTCTTCACCAACCCCCGCATCGAACAGGCTGTCCACAAACTGGACCATTTTCTCGACTTGGCGATAGCGTGCCGTGATCAGAGACTTCTCTACCCATGTTGACAGCATCGCCAATACAATGGCCGCAGATGAAACGTAAAAAGCATGACCCACGGCATTCATAAGGTTTTTCAATTCAATCTGTGCCTGAGCCGGATTCGACACGTCAAAGTTTGATAGACCCATGATAAGGCCTGAGAAGGTTCCAACGATGCCGAGACCCGTCAAAATGCCGGGCAGATGCTTGAAATACTCGGTCTTGAGCGGTGTATCGACAAGAACCTGTTCCGTAAAAAATGCTTCCGCCAGTACCGTCGCCCTCCATTGCACAGTCTGTTGCTGTCCCATCTCATCGGTTTCCCTTTGGCGGTGCAACGTTTCGGTATATTCATCCCAAAGGTGCCTCAGAGTAGGACTCCTCATGGCATTTTCAATCTCCTTGAGTTCGACAACATGACCACCGACTTTTCGCGCCTTGATGGATTCTATCGCTGCAATGGCTCTGCGCAGATTGAACCCAAGACGGATGGCAGGCACGAAGAATTGCCAAAAAAACTGAATCGCAAGCCCTACGAGAAAAACGCCCACAACCCCTACGGGCAAATTCTGCATGAAGGTCTCTCTGATTTGCTCGATCATCCTCGAAGTCATCCCAAAAATGGAGTTCCGATATCACCAACGCACCCATGACAGAATAGCATAGCGCAGTGTCTCCACAACCAAAGGAAAAAACAAATGCTTCACTTTTTGACCGGTAGGACTTGAGACCTGCCAAACACTCTATAAAAAAGGGGTGTCGCAATTTACACCATGTAACACAATCATATCGTTAATATTAATAATTCGTTCCAATGATATACACATGATCTCCAGACTCTTCCCATGAAGCCTGTCACAAATCACGACACCCCTTCCCCCCATTGGAAAAATAGATAATTCAAAAACCAACGCATTGATAAAACAAGATAAACAAAATATCGGCGAAACTGGCCCGATTTGTGTTCTATGGAGTTACCAAGTAGAGACAAAAAAATACAATGCCGTGGCAAACCGGATGGAGGAGACAGCCTGATGAGTTTTATGACCATACCCCAACGCCGACAACGCTTGAACCGGAGTACACTGGCGGTGCCAGGTTCCAAACCCCGTTTCATCGAAAAAGCGGCCACCAGCCTTGCAGATGTCATCTTCT
>JADGCN010000135.1 GCA_015228975.1 Magnetococcales bacterium | reverse complement strand
TTTTTCAATAACAAGCAGATCGAAGAATTCTTAGGTTAATGTAAGGCACCACCAATGATTCCCTGGGCCTGTTTAAGGGCAGAGAAAGGAAAAACTTTATGGGTGCAACGCAAATCAGCCCAGAACAGACAGAAAGCGCCCCCGTGTTCAGCAGCAACGAAATCGTGGCGTTCTATGCCCGCGCAATCCTCGATGTCCTCAGAACGAAAGAAGGACTCAGCGAAGAAATGATCATGGATATCCTGGCCGAGGCGGTGGAGATCCATTGGAGATTTCCAGACAGCGGTGTTGAGCGGTCCGTCGGTAAGGTGTTGAACGGTCAATTATCAATCCCCGGATTACCCCGTTTCGGGCATTCATTCGGGGAATAATGGTCCGGGGAGTCGTTCCCCGGACCCAATCAACAGGAGGTTTGGAGATGGAAAATACAGAGAAGACCTTTGAAGAAGCGGTCAGGGAATGCCAAGAGGCTGCTTTTGCCATGGCGTCCAAGCTGACACCAGAAGACGCAAAACAACTCAAAGCCATTGTCGATCGCTTAATTAAAAGCGGAACTCCATACTTTAAAGGCCAAAAAGAAGCCCGTCCAGAATCGGGACAGGCTGTGAAAGATCCCTACTGGTCGTCAGTCTCGCATGAATCTATTAAACGGTTCAGTTGCTGTTGTCAGGAAGATCAACATACATCTGGCAGAGGTCGTTAAACGCAGGGGTAGCGCAATCGAAGCCGTTCTTTTGCATGGCCATGCGAGCCATTTCCAACTCTGCCATCAGCGCCTTTTTCTGGAGAACGCCAGATCGCATCAAGGCAATCGTTTGCGCCAGCTGCACATACATGATGGACAGGATTCTGTGGTCCACTGGGTACTGAAAGTTTGGATCGTTTTTCATGGAGGCACCTTTGTTGGTTGAAGGAATTGGAGAGCCATCATCATACCAGAGGGTAAGTCCCTCCACCAAGCAAGAGGTTTTTGTAAGCATGATTGCAGGCGATTCAAGCAACACTTCTAGACAAAACAACAAGCCAAAGGTCTACGTGGACCGGATTGAAGGCATGTTGAGAAGCTCCATTGAAAAAATTGAGCGGTTGCAACGGGAAAGGGCTTCGCTCGAAGTGGATATTCACAATGCCTGGCATGAAGCAAAAAAAAGTTTTTCCGAGGAGGCGTTGCAACGGGTCATCGAGGATCGCAGGCGGAACCCGGAAAAAAAAGTCCGGCAGGACAAACGGCTAGAGACCATTTTTCCGGCTTATATGCAGGCTCTCAAAACGGGAAATATAACATGACGTGTTTTTGTACATGTCGCTTCTGCGGTAGCTACGGTTCGGTCGAAAGGTTTTTCACGTCCGCAGGTGAAGCGATAACCATTTGTTCTGAGTGTAAATCAGTTTTCATGGACATTTACTCACCCACACCAGCAGAAGGACCGTCTCATGAGTGAGGAAAAAAACGCCCTGGTGCCTGTAGAAGAACCCAGGGTTTATGAAGGTGAAATTGTTGATGATGACAACCTGCGCCGGGATTATGCCTTCAAGATTGGCAGTAGCTGGCAAAAATCCATCGAAAATATTTTCGAGACCGGACGGCTCATCTTTGAAGCCAAGGAGAGGATCAGACACGGCAAGTTTGTGGAGATGTGCGCCTATGACCTGCCGTTCAGTGACTCAACCGCTTTGCGGCTGATGAAGATTGCCAGGGATCAACGTTTGCTGAATCTGGCGCAATCGGTCAAGGAACTGCCGGCCCCGGATGGAGAGGTTGGGGAATATGACCATCTCCGTCCCAGACGTGGCTTGCCCGCCTCCTGGAGGACACTCTACGAACTGAGTCAACTCAGTGATGATCAATTCCAGCATGCCGTGGAAAACAGGTTGATTCACGCAAACATGGAACAAAGGGAAGCCGTCCGCCTGAAAAGCCTGCCCATCGGTCAGCCCGGGCTGGGAACCCGGAGTGTCAGGCAGCCACCCCGGAAGAAACCCGACGAAACGGGGGAAGAGCAGGCATCCGAGGCACCCAAGGGCCGCCACGATGACACCCTGACGCTGACATTGACGGCTGCGGAAGTCCTGTTGTTACGGGATATCTATCTGAATGTCATCGACACACCGATGGTACGGACGTGGTTGGAAGAGCATTACCCTTGGCAGCAGGAACCACGGTTGCCCTTTCCTTTTCCGGGCACTCACGATTTGGCGCGAAAACTCAAGGATGCCGCTGAAACCGTTTTGCCGGGTGGCGATCAATAATGACCACTTGGCACCCATCCAAGGCTCTCGTCGGCCTTCCCGGACTTCCCGGCACCGCACGCAACATTCAGGAGCGGGCGGAACGGGAGGGGTGGAAGCGGCGCATGGAGAAGGGGATCTGGTTGTTTCACGTTGATTCCCTGCCCGAAGAGAGCCGCCTGGCCCTGAGTGGCGGGGAGCTTGTCCCCACGCTCACCCCACCCTTAAGCAAACCACAGGCGGCACGGGTGGAGAAACTCAAGGATTGGCAACGCGAGGTGATGTATGCCCGCCTGGTGGTGCTTGGGGAGGTGGAAAGGCGCGTGGTGGTGTGCGGCTCCATGAAAAGCGCGCTGAAAAACTTCGTGGAACTGGCCTCGGATGGCATGTTGTTGCCTGGCGTGCAAACCGCCCTCACCACAGCTCTTGCCAAGGGTCGGGATGGGGAGGGGGAATTGGTGTCGGTGCGCACCCTGCAACGCTGGCTTTCGGCGGCGAAGAAAGGCCCTGCCAATCTGGCCCCCAGCTCGATGGAGTACGGTGGGGTACCGGCATGGGCCAGCGTGTTTCTACGTTACTACCAAAGACCGACGCAATCCGATTGCGCCACCATTTTGCGCGACATGCGCCGGGATGGGATCAAGGAAATACCCACCTATTCGCAAGCAAGACATTTTTTAAAAAATAAGGTTTCGGTCATCGAACGATCCAAGGGACGGATTTCCCGGTCCAAGCTGCGCACGTTGCTGCCGTTTGTCCAACGTGATTTTTCCATGCTGAAGCCTGGGGATGTGGTCAATGGCGACGGCCACTCCTGTCATTGCTACGTGATACACCCGGAGACCGGCAAACCGTACCTGCCGGAGATCACCGAGATGGTGGATATCGCTACCCGGCTGCACCTGGGATTTTCGATAGCGGTTTCCGAATCCACCGAGGCGGTGCATGACGCCATTCGCATTGCAATCCAGGCGGTGGGGACCATCCTGGTGTTGCAGTGGGATCGGGGATCCGGGGCCAAGAATCACGCCATGCACGACGCGGCCACGGGGTTGGCGGCGCGCCTGGGCTTTGAGGTTTACCACCCCCGGGCAAGAAACCCACAGGCGGGTGGCGTCATCGAACACATGCACAAGATGGTGACGATTCCGACAGCCAGGCGGTTTCCCGAGGTGTATATCGGCAGGCGGGCGAAAAACGAAGACCTGTTGCGCGACGTGCAAAAGGCGATGCAGGAGGGCAAGGTCACGGCACCGACGCTGGCGGCGTTTATCGGGACGTTGGAAACCATGCGCGACGAGTACAACAACCGCCCCAACCGTGCCTTGCCGAAGATCAAGGATCCAATCACCGGGGGCCGACGCCATCAGACGCCCGTGGAACGGCTGAAAGCGTTTGTCGCCGAAGGTTGGCAACCCACCTTCCTGCCCGATGCCACGTTGCTCGACGAGCTGCGCCCGGAAGCTGTGCGCAGTGTGCAGCGTGCCCAGGTGAGTTTGTTTGGCATGCGCTATTACGCCCCCGACCTGATTCATTGGCACGGGAAAAAGGTACGCATCCGCTACGATCTGCGCGACGGCTCCCAGGTGTGGATCCGCGCCCTGGATGGTCGCTTCATCACCGAGGCCAAGCGCGATGCCAACGTTCACCCCTACCTGCACGACAACGTGTTGGAGCGGGCCACCGCCAAACGGGCCGCGGCCAAGGTGCGTTTGTTGGAGCAAAAGATTGCCGCTATCGAAGCAGACGAAAAAAGAACGATTGCGGCGGCACCGGTGGAATTGTCAACGGAACAACACGAGGCGGCTGCGCGGCAGTTGGTGTTGATGAACGATGGCGTTCAAGCCGTCGAGGATGTGGAGATTGAACCCGTTGCGGTAGTCGAAGGGGTACGCCCCGTTTTTCGCGGCCCCATGGCGGAACGGGATTGGGGCGTGTGGGTGTGGGAACACTGGGACACGGTCCTCGTGGATGACGAAGACCGTGCCGATTTCACGGCAAAACTGGAGAGCCAGGATTTTCGTTTGCTGATCGGCTTTGAAGGGCAAACAGGAGCCGAGCGGAAAAAACAAAGGGCTGGGTGAACTTTTGGCCAAGGGATCCCAGCCCCATAACAAACTCATGGAGAGAGGATAGCGTATGAAAATGGGATTTGTACAGACAAAAAGCGTCAAGGCAATGTTGGCGGCAGTGGATCGCGTTGATCGGCGTGGTGCGCCGGAAAAAAACATCCTCCTGATCACTGGTCAACCAGGCTTTGGCAAAACCCGCACCCTGCGTTGGTGGGCGGTGCAAAAACGGGCTTTGTTGCTCACCGCTGGCCCTGGCATGACCCTCAATTCGGTCTTAGGCGAGTTGATCGCACTTCTGGGGGACATACCGCCGCATTCGGCGGAAAAGCGGGTGGTGCGCCTGCGGCAACTCATGGCGGGACAGAAACCGCCCATCATTGTCGATGAGGCACACTATCTTTTTGTGCGCGACCGGATCCAGGAGGCACCGAAACCGGCAATTGTGGATCGCTTGCGCCAAGTCACCGAGTTTTTTGACGTTCCCTTGGTGCTGGCATCTCACGAAGAGGCGATCCGCGCCTTTGTCGCCAAGTTTGATCACCTCTCCTCACGTATCGCCGACGCCATTGATTTCGGGCCGTGCAGCCTGGAGGACGTGGTTTTGATCTGCAAGGAAAAGTGCGAGGTGGAGGTGACCGACGACCTGGCTGAGGAGATCTGGCGGCATACCGATGGGCGGGCACGGCTGATCGTCGATTTCATCCCGAAAATTGAGGCCTATGCCAAGAAGAATCGCTTGAAAACGGTCTCCCGGGAGGCGATGAGCGGGGAAGTCGTCACCATCGATTGGCGCGGGAAAACGACCCGAAGCATCCGTCCGCTTTCAGGCTCGATACATGCGGTGGGAGGCGGATCATGAAACCGCAAAAGCACAAGGGAAAACGCTGGCTGGCCGAGGAGGCTTTGTACCATCTGGTGGATGGTGCGATGACCGGCAAGGGATTGGCTGTTGCTTTGGGTATCCAGGGCAAAAAATTGTATGCGATCACCACGAACCTTCACGGCAGAGGGCTTGTAGAAAAGTTGGCGGGTGGGAGTTGGTGTCTGACCGCCAGGGGTATCCTTGCCGCCAAGGAGGGTTGGAAGATTCGGGGTGGCCGACCGGGTGTTGAACGGGTTCCTCGCAAGGGCGGCTGGACGACGCGGGATAAGGCTTGGGCGGCGCTGATCAATCGTGGCGGCAAAGGAACTCTCCTGGATCTTGCCGAGGAGATAGATCTTCGTGCGCCACACCAACTTCATAACATCGGCTGTTACTTTGGCGCTCTGGAAAAATCGGGTCATCTGTCACGCTCACACAAAAAAGACCTTTCCGGTCCAACAACCAATCCGGGCCGCCATATCTGGCTCCTGATCAACAACACCGGACCAAAGGCACCCTTGTGGCGGTCGTCAAAAGGGGAGGTTGTGGATCGCAACTCGCATGAAATCATCGATATTTCCGCTAAGGGGATGGGTCATGGTCATACGGCTACGGATACGGGAATGGATGCAAAGACGACGGGAACGGCGGGCGTTCCTGGAATTGTTGGCGTGGGCACCGGGATTGTCCCTGCGGGTCATCATCTGGTGCCTCGGCGACAAGCCGGATCGGCGCGGACTTAAAGAGATCGTCCAGGAAATGATACGTCGCGGTAAAATCATAAAAGACAATAACGGCCTGCACTGGCCAGCATAGAGAGGGAAACAATCATGGAAACAAGCGCGGAAACGAGAAGGATAGCGGGGATACCATACGGTTACATGATGGACCCGGTGGGACGGCTGATCCCGGAAAGCATGGTGTCGGAAGTGGATCGTCTGCGCGACCAGGTGGTGCAGGAGATCGTGACGAAGGCCAAGGCGCAATCGAAAGCGTTGCGGGAAACACGCATCACTATCATGACGGACGTGCAAGCTTTTGTTGAGCTGTCGGCGGAGCGTTGGCAAGCCAAGCTGGGTGGTCGCAAGGGTAACGTATCGCTGACCAGTTTTGATGGTCGCTACAAGGTGCAGTTGGCCATCTCGGATCGAATGACGTTCAGCGAGGGGATCCATGCCGCCAAGGCGTTGGTGGATGAATGCATCACCGAATGGTCCACAGGGAGCCGCAATGAAATCAAGGTGTTGGTCCAAGACGCCTTTCAGGTGGACAAGGAAGGGACGCTGAATACTCATCGCATCCTGAGCCTTCTCAGGCTGGAGATTGCCGACGACACCTGGAACCGGGCCATGGATGCCATCAAAAGCAGTCTGGTGAGTACAGGATCCAAAAGCTACATCCGGGTCTATGAGCGGGATAGCCTGGGCAAATATCAGCCCATCTCCATGGACATTGCGGACGCCTAAAGAGGAGTCGTGTGGTGAAAATTACAGAAACAGAGATTGCCAACGCCCTGGCCAAACTGAAGGCGGGCAACGGCATGGACATGGTTGGTTTGTTGCGTCGGCTGCCGATGCATTGAGGCGCTGGCCCAGGAGGCGGAAGATGGTGAAAGAACCCGTGATCGCAGTCTGGTCAACAATTTGGATGCGTTGTTGTGGCGCGTGGTGCGAATGATCGATTACAGCCAGGCTGCGGCTTGATGCGATGGAGAAACCAATGACTCACCCCCAACAGGCACAGCGTCGGGCACTCCTGGCGGCGATCCACATCAGGAAAGCCCAATTGGGTTGGGCTAAGGATGATGCCCCTTACCGGGACATGCTGCAACAAATAGGTGGGGTGGCCAGCGCTGCCGCTTTGGATATGTCTGGATTATTGAAACTGTCACACCACATGGAAACGTTGCTACAGGCGCAAAATCTACCTGCGTCCTGCACACGTCCTGCCCGACCTTTCTGTCCACCGAAGAAACAAAAATACATCAAGAAGATCATTGCGGTATTGCTCAATACCCCGGGGGCCAGGCAAGCGGGTCGGGATGTGCTGGAGTATGCTGACCGTACCGCCCGGCAAATGTTCTATCGAAACGACAACGTTGAGGTACGGGTAGAGATGTTGACCGTGGCGCAACTCGGCAAGGTGATTCAAGCCTTGCAGATGCACCAGGATCGTCACAGTGTCTGAGGATATATTGCTGCCGGCCAGCTTGCGGGAGATGATCCCGGAGATTGGCATGGATGGGGTGCGACAACTCGTGACCCACTGTGGTGGCATGGTGTTCAAACATTTACCGGAAGAACCTGACGAAACCCATCTGTTGGTCAAACTGCTCGGGCGGGATCTGGCGCGTCGCATCTGCCGGATCCACGCCCGATGCGATTTGTATATCCCCCGGGCGAAACAAGCTTTGGATGCCCACAGAAATGCCGAGATCATCAAACGTTACGACGCTGGCCAACCTGTCAACCTGATCGCCGCCGAGTTCCGCTTGACCGAGCGCTGGGTACGAACGATCATCAACCGCCCCCTCGCTGATCCCTCCCAGATGACCTTGCCCCTGTTCGATTCCTGAACTCCTTCCACTTTTTTTCTCCATTTTGCAGGTAGATCCTGCCGGGTAGCGTTTTCAGCCGATTACCCGAGGGGAAAATCATGGAAAAATCATCGATTGCGTTTGATACCTGCCTGGAGTTCGTCTTGGACCACGAAGGCGGATACAGCAAGGATCCCAACCTGGAGCAACCATGATGAATGAAAAATCATTGGTGCAAAGCCGTACCATCTGGGGCGCTGTCATCGGACTGTTGGCAGCCCTGGCACCCTCACTGGGGTTTACGGTCGATCCAGGCAGTCTGACGGCAATCGCCGATCAGTTGGTGGCGTTGGCCGGGGCAGCCCTGGCCATCTACGGGCGTATCAAGGCTGAACGCCCCATCCGTCTATCGAGAGGAGAGTAATATGGGTACCGGCCATGACGATATCGTGCATGAGTTATTGCAGGGGATGGGACGGATGGAGGCGTCGCAACACGCCTCACGCGAGGATATAGCGTACATGCGCGCCACGGTCGATGAGATTCGCAAACGTTTGTGCACCGTGGAAACCAAGGCAGCCGTCAATGCAAGCCTTGTATCTCTGCTTGTCTCTGCGGTGACCACCAACGCCAAGGCAGTTCTGGGGGCATTTGGTGGCTCATGACCCCAAGACCCGCCAACGCTTGCGCGCCGCTTTTGTTTCCGGGATGACTTTGGAGGAAGCGGCAGCACAGGCACGGGTGGCCCTTTCGACCGCCATACGCTGGCGGGACGCAAGCCAAGGATCTTGGTGACGATTGGGAACGTCATCGGGCGGCATCACTCGTGTCGGGATCGGGCAAACAGGATCTGGTGCAGGACATTTTGCGCCAATTTTTACTGGCTCACCAAACAGCCATGACCGACTTGGCCAAAGCGGAGATCCCAGCGGAGGAACGGGTTAAATTGTTGGCGTCGTTGTCGGACGCTTTCAACAAGACCATGTCTTCCCTGGCCAAAACCTCTCCCATATTGGAGCGAACGGGGGTGGCGAGCAAAACGCTGGAATTGTTCGCGGGGCTTACCAAGCGCCAGTTCCCGCAGCACATTGCCGCAGTCCTGGAAATCATGGATGCGTTCGGCCCCGAACTGGAGAAACTGGGCGATGGCTAAAACGACCAAAAAAGAGTTTTTGCGGAACTTGGCGCGCATCGCCGACGACCTGCGTGCTACCATCGAGGCCAGGGTCACGGGGTTTGACCCCGATCCCAAGGCGCAGCGTGATCGTAAGGCGCTGGCTGAGAAAGATTTTAAATTTTTCGCCCGGACCTATTTTCCCCACTATACCCTGTATGATCCCAGCATTTTGCATGAGTATCTGTTTGCGATACTGCCTGAGTTGACCAACGATCCCAAAGGGAGACGTCTGGCGGTGGCGGCACCGCGTGGCGAGGCCAAATCGACCATGGTGTCGCTGATCTATGTGCTGTGGTGTATTCTTACCGAACGCCGACGTTATGTTTGTTTGATCATGGACGCTTTTGAGCAGGCGGCGAGCATGCTGGAGGCGATCCGGGCAGAGATGGAGGTTAAGGCTCGTGGAAAAAATAAATTATCCCAAACCATCCTGAGATATTATTCTCGGGT
>JADGCN010000134.1 GCA_015228975.1 Magnetococcales bacterium | reverse complement strand
AGACGGAGCCGAAGCATCTTCCATGCGCTTTGGTCGAAACGATGATCAAGGCCCGTTAACCCAACATTCAACAATGCCGGAAAATAAAACACAAGATGAAGTATTTCAGAAGTTGTCACATGAAAGGCTTCATGTATAGTGATTTTATTATCATAAATAGTTTGATTATATGATAATGTTTTATGTCGTTGACACGCCGGCGATTGTAGGAGATGATTGCGTAAAACAGTAACAAAGATGGTGATATGGCGCTTTTTTGGAAAACAACCATCCAATACATAACAGAGGAGTAAGGGCAATGCAGTTTCCTATTCGCCGGGGTGATAAGAGTTCTGATGTGGTTTTGGTGCAAAACCGGCTTAACCGACGTGGGGCGTTGTTGAAGGAGGATGGCCGATTTGGTGGTGGAACCGAAGAGGCACTTGCGCAAGCGTGCAGTTTCTTCAATATGCCGCCCGTTCATTTTGTGGATCAAGAAATGTGGAATCGTCTCGACGCATTGCCTGAAGCATCAGACCTGTTACCGACATGGGGGGTGACCTTTATTGCCTTGGAGGAAGTCTCCTCTCGCCAGGCTTACGATGCCTTGTACAGTCGTCCCACGTGGCCCAGTGAAGAGAGCGGCATCACCATCGGCATTGGTTATGATCTGAAATTTGCCAAAGATACTTTCCAGGGTGATTGGCAAGGGTTATTGGACCCGAACACCTATTCGGACCTAGTGCCGTGGCTGGGAAGGACGGGGAGTCGGGAGGGAAAGGAAAGTTTGAAACACACGCGGCAACCGTTTGAAGCCGCCTGGAATGTTTATTTAAAACGCACCATTCCAAACGAGGTTCACAAAACGCAAAAGGCTTTTCCCGGTTATGAAGCCTTATCACCCTTGTGTAAGTCTGCGTTGGTCAGTCTGGTGTACAATCGTGGGACCAGTCTGGTCGGTCCAAGGCGTGTCGAAATGCGTGCCATACACGATCTGATCCAGGAGGGACATCTGGATGGCGTTCCCGACCAATTGATTGCCATGAAACGGTTGTGGCCGGATCTTTCGGGATTGCGCAGTCGTCGTGAACATGAGGCGGAATTATGGAAGAGTGGGTTGTGATCTGCTGCGAACGCCAAGCGCACTCGTAGCACCCCATTTTGTCTCCATAAAAGGTGGTCATGACCTCGGGTCATGGGGAATGCCAAACAGGGGGTGCCCCGCATCCCCATCCCCGGGGTATGACTGTCAGGCTGGGTGGGTGCTTGCAGTGGATGGTTCAGGTGGACAGTTCCTAGTGGATGGTTCTTCTTTGATAGATGGGTGACATTATGCCACTCATGCTGGACTTAAATGTCACTCATGGTAGGACACCATGTCACTCATGCTGGACACCATGTCATCCATGGAATGTTTCCCCTTGTTTACTTCTGAGGTACGGTCATAAAGTGACCGTTTGCCCGAAGTCCCTCGTATACCAGGGGTACGGGAAATCGTGTGGTGTCTAACGATTATTCCATGGAGTTTATACGTGCTACGTCCCTTTGTTCCGATGATCCTGATCGCTGTGCCATTGACACTATGGTCTTGTCAGACCAAAAAACCGGAGCCTGGACCAAGTCAGTCGGCTTCGCCTGGTGCTACCCAAGTACCAGCCAAACCAACACCCGGGGAAGAAAAAAATGATAAAGAGGGTAAGGTAAAGGTTGGTGGCAAGAGCTTTATTGGTATGAGCATGGAGGAACTGCAACGTACCCTGGGACCACCCAAAGGTATCATCGATTCCACGATTACTGGACGACCCGCTTCCGAGGCCTGGGTTTATCCTTCGTCTGGCAATGCGTCGTGTCTGGATACTTACGTGGTTGGGGAAGAGAGCAAAAAAGTTGAAAACTATTTTTGCCGTTGATGCCATAGAGAGTCTGACCAGCCCATCGGTTTAGCCCAAAGCCCGGATCACGGTCTGGGTGATGGTTTCCGGTTCGAGTCCCACAGCGGCCAAATGTTGTTCCTGGGAACCATATTGGCTGGGAAAACGGTCGGGAAAACCCAAGCGAAGCAAGCGTGGGGGGTGGGGGCGGTGATCCATGAGCCATTCGGCGATGGCGGAACCAAAACCACCAACGATGGTGTGTTCTTCCAGGGAAACAAGAAGGGTGTGCCGATCAGCGATGGGTGCCAGTGCGGCTTGGTCCAATGGTTTGACGGTGGGAAAGTGCCAGACGGAACAAGAAAGGCCCTTTTCTGCCAATAGTTGCGTGGCGATCAGGGCGGGATGTGCCATGGCACCGGTGCATAAAAAAGCGACTTGGGTTCCTTGAGCGAGTTCGATGGCTTGACCGATGACGAAAGGGAGTCCCTTGGGATGGGTAACAGGGTCGCCCCCCTTGGCCAAACGGATGTAGATCGGGCCGGGATGGGTACGGGAGACCTCCATGAAGGCCCGCATTTGCACTGCATCGGATGGGGCGATGACCGTCATGTTGGGCTGCAAACGCATGAGTGCCAGATCATCCAGGGCAAAGTGGGTGGCTCCGAGGGGGGCATAGACGATACCACCACCGTTACCGATCAGGCGTACCGGCAGATTGGGCAGGCATAGATCAATGGTGACCTGCTCCAGGCAACGGCGAGTGAGAAAGCTGGCGATGGTATTGACGTAGGGGATGAATCCCTCCATGGCCAAACCGGCGGCCATTCCGATCAGGTGTTGTTCGCTGACGCCCTCCATGAAAAAACGCTCGGGGAACGTTTTACGAAATTCCTTCATGGTTCCCGCCCCCAAATCGGAGCCGAGGAATAAAACCTCCGAGTGGTTTTTGGCCAGTTCCAGGACGCAGTTGAGACATGTCTTACGCATGGCGTCCTCCCAGGGCGCTGTAAATGGCTTCCATTTCGGCTGGCGGAATGCGGGATTTGTGATGCCAATCGGGATTGTGTTCGGCCATGGGGATCCCTTTGCCTTTGACGGTGTGGCAAATAATGGCCGTAGGTTGGTTGGCTGCGAGGGGTTGGGTGAAGAGATCCCGCAGGGCGTCCAGATCGTGCCCGTTGACCTCAAAGGTGGCAAAGCCAAAGGCGCGCCATTTGTCGGCCAACGGTTCCAGGGTGACAACGTCGGCGATGGGGCCATAGGATTGCAACTTGTTGTAATCGACGATGGCGATCAGGTTGTTCAGGCGGTGCTGACTGGCGGAAAGGGCGGCTTCCCAGATGGCTCCCTCGTTGATTTCGCCATCGCCCATGATGGCGAATACGCGATGCTTTTGCTGATGCAGGCGGGCGGCGATGGCCATGCCAACGGCGATGGACAGACCGTGACCCAGGGCACCGGTGGAGGCTTCGACCCCGGGAATTTTACCGCGTTCCGGGTGTCCCCCCAGGATGGCGTCAAAATGACAAAAACGATCCAACTCTTCGAGGGGGAAAAAACCAAGATCGGCCAGGATGGCGTAGAGGGCCAAGCATCCATGCCCTTTGCTTAAGATGAGTCGATCCCGTTCGGGAAATGCGGGATCCCGGGGATGGACATGCAAGACGTGGTCGTAAAGGACGCGCAGGATTTCCACCAGGGAGAGGGCGCTTCCCAGATGACCGCGTGTTCCCCCCTCCAAGGCGCGGGCCACCAATCGACGCAGGTGGAGAGAGCGGGAATCCAGGCTTATGGAGTCAGGGGTGTTGTGCATGGTTTCAGGAGGGTCTCTTTCTCTAATTGATCCATGAGTCTCAATGCTTTAAGCATTTGAAGCCGGCAAGCCTGGGTCTGGTTTTGTTGATCGTTGGCGAATGCACGTTGTTGCCATCCTTCGCTGCGAAACTCATTGAGTAAAATATAAATCCATACCACGCCAAACAGGGGGAACAGGCTTTCCAACCGTTGGGAAAAGAGGGGATCCCCGTGAAAGATGCGGTGAAAGCCCTGGAGGAGTTGTTCAGAAGTTGCCCCATGCTGGACTGGTTGTAGGTCTGACTGGTGATAAGATTGTTGATAAAGACCAGCAAGATCCATGCCTGGGTGTAACACCATATCGCTGGCCAGTTTGACGGGATCGTCCCAACCGAAATATTCAAAATCGAGGAAGATCAAACGGCCATCGTTTTGGCGCAGGGCATTGTGCAGCCCAAAATCGGATGGGCTGGGCAGGCGAAAGTTTTTGGGGAGTGGCGTGGCCCAATCGATGCCGGCTCGTTTGAAAGCTTCCCGGACTGCGGCATTTTTTTCATGGTAGAACGGCAAAACCCGCCCTTGGATCAAGTGGGCCAGTTCGGGATGTTGGTCAAACGAGGCTTTCAGTCGATCATGGCGGCGTTCTATGGTGTCTGTCAGGTTTTGACCTGAGAGGACGGCATCGGTGGCCTCAGGCAGGTCGTGGTCGAAGGTGACCAGCCCTGCTTGATACAACGATTCGATGGTAGCCAAGGCTTGATCCACATCCCGGGGGGCGATCTTTTGGACGGGAACCCCCTCGACCCATTCCAAGAGCGACCAACCCTGGTGACGATCCTGGTCTAATAATCGGGGTGCCTGGGTCAGTCCGTGACGGGCGAAAAAGTGCAAGGCACAGGTTTCCCTTCCCTGACGGTTACGGGGATCTTGCGATGCTTGCCGATAACACTTCAAGGCCTTGGGACCTGTGGTGGTTTCCAGACGGTACAGTTGATTGTTGCCCCCGCGACGGATTTGTCGCAGAGATACAAAAGTATCTCCGGCAATGTGTCGAGCCAGGGCGTGTATGTCGTCATGTGTCATGGGAAGACCCATTCATGAATGGCATCCCAGTGAGCGAAACGGTGAATGGGTGACTGGTTGGCTGCCAGGCCACCCGGGTCGAACAGGAGTGCCCGGGTCTGATCGTGCGGGAATCCGGGTTCCAGGAAGACTTCAGTCAGGTCATCAATAAACAGATCCAACTGCAAGTTGGTGATTGCTTGCACTTTTGCTTGGCGGGTTGTCGTGAAATGGACATGTTCCGGGCTGAATCCCAATCCCGTGTCATGGAAAAAATGCTGTGCTGTCATCCATTGGCGGGCGGCTTCTCGCAATGGCCAACGTCGATGTTCGTCCAGGGGGGAATAGTCTGTTTTGTGACTGACGATGGTCAGGAAGGCCTTGTGTTTGCGGGCGGTTTGGATAAAACGATCGGCCCCGGTCATGAGTGTTGCCATGCCCATTCCGGGTCCGTACACGTGTGCCTGGAGTTCCTGCCATTTGTGTTCCCCATCGGGCAGGAGCCGAATTTGTTGACGTACCTGGCTTTTGGTGGTGGGTGACAAATCTTCTGACAGCCATCCTTTCAGTTTGGCGGCTGCCATAAAGCTTGCATCGTAGCAGGCGAGGGTGTTGTCCAAATCAAAACCGATGCGCATGTCGGGATTTTAAATAAAATTGATGTGCGGTGGCGACTGGGTGGCGATGGCGTGCAGGTAACGGTTGACCTCATCCATACGACAATTCAGACGGCACTCTTTGATATCGAGTTGTTCGCTGACAAAACGCATTCCTTCCTGACGTTTGGCACCCTGCCATATTTCTTCAAAGGTGTTGTGATGGATATTGCCATATTCAAAGCGTTGATCCATCAAGTAGGCACTGCAACCCGAGACCACCCCGGTGGCCATGATGTGTGCCCAAAGAAACGGGGTGGCGTAGCAACGATCATAGCGGTTGGTGGTATCCAAGGTTTTTTTCATGGTATGTTCCCTGAAGACCAGGGAAAACGTCGGGGTGGACAGGCGTCGGAGTCGTTCACCCAGGTCGAGAAACTGGCTGTAATCGATGGTTTCGTAGCGCCAGTTGCCGCTGGATAAATGTTGTGAATACGGTTTGACGACCAGATAATCCATGCCGATGTTACGGCACAGATGGGCGAGGGTTTCCATTTCGTGGGCGTTGTCTGGGAGGAGCAGGGCTTGGGCACCCAGGACGCAGGTGAGATGATGGGTGCGTTTGGCGGCGACCATGGCCTGCATGTGTTCCGTCACTTTGGCGAAATCGCCCTCTTTCGTACGATGAATAGCGGCATACGTTGGGGCGGTACCAGCGTTGATGGACACCTTCAGCCAGGAGAGACAGGGGAGGGCGAGGTCGATAAAATCGTGGGGCAGTATCGAGGCATTGGTGGTCAGCGAGGTATCCAGGCCTCCTGTTTTGGCGGCGTGGATCATGGGGGCGATCGCTTTATGCAACATCGGTTCCCCTTCGCCGGCAAAATTGACGCTTTTCACCCCCAGACGTGCCATTTCTGGAAACCTTTGCCGCATAATATCCAGATCAAGTCGATCGGGATGATAGCCCACATAATCGACTGCGCAGAACAAACATCGATGATTGCAGGCACCAATCGGGGAGAGTTCGACGTAGATGGGGTAGATGTGGCAGCCTTTGTCCCATTTCCCTTTGGCTTCCAGCACATCGGCAGTCCGCCTGGGGTGGTAGATCATTTTATGGCTGTCAAGCTTGTAGGCGTCACTCATGGGCAAGACCCTTCAATATTACGCTTTTTCCGAAAAGATATCGTCCAATGATTGGGCATCCACAAATCGAAGCCCCCATTCCTCTAAAGAGGGTTGCTTGGCCTTGGCAATTTTGTCACTAGCCCAATCAGGAACAGCTCCAAAGCGGCGCTGCAACTGACGCATCAACATTTTGGCTTCGCCTTTTTTTTCGCCCCGTTTTTCACCCCGTTTTTCACCCCGTTTTTCACCCCGTTTTTCGCCAAGTCGTTCTATACTCGAAATATAAGGCATTTTTTGGTTCTCCTCGAATTCAATAATTTTCTCGTTCAATCGATTATCAAGTTCCGGTGGTAGATGCAGCACCCAATCGATGAAACGAAAGAGACTGATGACCTGTTGGCGGCTAAAGTTACTTTGATATAACTTTCGGATCAAACGCCACTTGGCGTGATAACGATCCTCGATACGATGCTTGGTCTTTTTGGCATGCAGGTGCGCCAATGTGACAATTGCAAAGGGGTTGTTGGATTGTTCCAGCTCGACCTCTGGATAGTCCAACAACTTGACAGAAGTAAAATGATAACTTTGTTTCGTTCCCCAAAGGTCGTAACAGAATTCCGTTGGTCGCCAACCGACTTCTTCGTCTGCCAGAATGGCCAAGCCGACCACCGGCGCCTGGTACAAATCATACGCCCGGTATTGGTAGACATACATGCCTTCGGCAAAGTTCGTCTTTCGATCACCCTGAATTTCAATATGGATCAAAACCCATAGCTCAACACCATCACGACGCCACACTTTGACCAGTTTGTCCATGCGCCGGTCACCAACCTGGGATTCACGGGCGATGCGGGACAACTCTTTGTCAAGAAATTCAAACCCACGTTCCCAGTCAATGCCTTCATAAGCTATCGGTAGGAAGAATGCCAGGAACTCAGGGAAATAGATTTCCAGGATATCTTTCCATGGGATGTCAAACTCATCGCTTGGACGTTTTTCGTTGTTTTCCGTCATGACCACCTATGCTTATTCTTTCACAATAACCTGATAAGGTTCGTATTTCATCAAGATTCGTGATAGCCATTTCGCCATGATCAACGATTCGCAATTTTGGATTGTTTTTATGGCGCGGTGTTTTCAGTGTTTGCTGTGATGTCGTCAAACAATTTTTTTTGCTTCAGGCGGTAAGTGCCGGATGGTTTGCTTTGTTTTTCCAGATCACCCATTTGCACCAATCGTTCCAGCCATACCTTGTTTTGTTGTTTGGACAGATTGAGAATTTCGGCGATATGAGATTCTTTCATGGGATGGATCAAAAGTTCCAGCAACAGTTCCCGCACATGGGCAAATAAAAGTTCCGCGGGATCTCCCTGATTGCGTATGCGCGGATGGGCGGATGGATTTGATTTTGTCTGCTTCTTCCTGTTGGAAAACTCAGACATAAGCGCCAGGGGATCGGCAAGTTCCGTTGTATTGTTGAGGGGAAGGGTGGACTGTTGCGGAGGGGGCGGTTCGGTAGCGGGTACTGGGATGAACACGCGATGAAGTTGTTCGGCGTTTTCCGGGTCGGGCCAGGGGAGACCTCCTTTGTTCAGCAAGGGGGCGCAAGCGGGAAAAGTGGTGCCGGAAGTTCTTATATAGATTGGTATTTTTTTTATCTTGTCGAGTTGTTCGACGGCTCCCCCCCACGTCCCCCCCCGGTTCAGATCGGCATTGACGACCAGAGCGGCATCGGCGAGGAGATAGATCAGCTTGTTGCGTTGCATGGCGTTGCCGGCGTTAAAGCTGGCCCCGGGGTCGTAGGGGGAGATCAGCAGCAAGCGATTTCCTTGAATGAGATCCCGGTTATCGCGTTGCAGGATGATTTTTTCCAGGGAGTCTGTGAGTACCCCGACCACGTTTCCACCCGTTTCCAAGGCACCACGCATGGCAGCCTGATCGATACCAATGGCTCCACCCGAGATTGTGGTGATTCCGGCGTTTGCTGCCTGCTGGCCAGCGGCAAAGGCATAGTTGGCCAGGGTTGCATCCACATGGCGCGATCCAACGATGGCCAAGCCACCCGAGTGCAGGTGCTGCATGGGACCACAACCGTAGAGGATGCCTGGTGCTTTGTCTCCCAGGCGTTGGAGGAGGCGTTGCGGATAGCGGGGATCGCTACGATCCATGACCCAGATGCCTCTGGATTGCCAATGCCCCAAGGCTTGGCTCAGAAGTGTGCCACGTTCTAAAAGTTGGCGCAGGCGGGATGGATCGATGATGGCATCTTGCTGGAGTTCGTTCGGGATCGTTGTGATCAGGTTGCCCGGGGCAAGCCCCATATCCTGAAGGTAGCTTGACAGACGATTCCATTCCTTGGGTGTCAGCAAGGGATAGGGTTGCGCAGTCCCGCCAAACATCAGGGGTGCGGTGAGGAGCAAAGTCGCCTGGGCATTGGCGGACAGCGCTTCCATGATGGGCTTCCTCCAGGTGATTTTTTGTTCTAAACCGCAGCTATCTTGGGATTCGTAGTTCTTGTCATCCACGCGAAAGCGGGGATCCAGGGGACCTACACACCTTTCTCTGACTTTCTGGATTCCCGCTTTCGCGGGAATGACGCTAGAAAACTACGTGTCCCGTATTGGTTGCGGTTTAAAACGGGTAGGACTGACAGGTGCGCTCTGTTACCGTTCCCCCCGGATATTTTGTTTATGACGCCGCCCCTGCAACAGGGAAAAGAGAATGCCCAGCGCCATCATTTCCGACCCGGCCCAAATCCACGATACCAAAGGATTGCGGTACAAACGAAAGGCCCAGGTGGTCTCGGTAACCGGATCGCCAAGGACGACGTAAATATCTTCCAAAAATTGGGAATAAATGGCGGCTTCGGACATGGGCATGGGATGATTGTTATAAACCCGTTTTTG
>JADGCN010000133.1 GCA_015228975.1 Magnetococcales bacterium | reverse complement strand
GTGCTACAGTAATTTTTGAACAGAAAATGTCTCATTTTCATTGACACATTCCGGTCCGTTGAAAACGATACGCCGCATCTCCATCCCGTGAGAAACACCGTAAGCGCCAGAACAACCGCAAAAACAAACTAAAGAATCGTTACTTTCCCTTTTTCAGAGCCTTGGCTCTGGCCTCCAATTCCTCCAGATGTTCCTTGAGAAAATGAATCTCTTGAGGCTCGGTCACCTGGTGGGAGGCCAACAATCCGCCAATAAAGATGCGTGCCTGCTCCAACTCCCCCATATCCTCCAAAATGGAAAACGGCATCTGCCTGGCCCAGGCAGGGACGGAGGAATCGGTGGCTTTGTCATGTATCGCCCGGGCATATTTCAATGCCAAAGGGAGATCGTTTAAACGATGCTTGGCAATAATGGCCACGTGCCCCAACCAAGGCCACCGCCGGTTGGGATCTTCATAAAATTTTTCCAGGACGAAATCGGACATGATCCGCTGGGTATCCTCTCGGGGAATGTCGGCGTAAAACCGACTGGCCGCCAGGAGAGGGTATTGCGCCTTGGGATCGAGGGAGAGGATCGCCTGAAGCCAACGGCGCAATCGTTGTGGATCCAAATCCTTGAATGACAAACTGACACCCGACTGATAGTCAAACGCCTGCAACCACAGCATGGCCAATTTGTTCAGTGCCACCGGATCGCCCAAAGAGAGCAGGCGCAACACCACATCACTGGGCGGGTTCGGCAAATCTTCCGCCCGCGCCCCAACCGTGGGCAAATGGGCATGAAGGGACAACTGCAATGCCAGGACGATTACCCCGAATCCCCAAACCATCTTGGGAACATCGCGCAACGGGCGGTCACGACCCACCAACGATTTGAAAAACAATGCCATTAAAAATTTTTCCGATACAAATCCACCAGCGCCGCCAACGACAGCAAAGCCAGGTACACGCACCCCTGCCCCCCTACAAAAGCAGCGTCCTGCCAAGTACCGCTGCCATACACCAACCAATCACTTTGGGTAAAACGGTCCAAAGCAGGTAACAAGTAAGCCAGGGCATCGATAAAACGGTTCATCAACCAAACATAAAGGACATTCTGGGGCATGATCGGTCCCTGCCCGACCCATTGCAGGACGATCACCGAACGCGCCAAAAAATAAACCGCCATCACCATGCTGAAGGCCGCTGGTACCTGATTGAAGGTGAAGAGGGACAGCAACGCCAGGGCCGTTACAATCAACAATTCAAAAAACAGCGACCACCCCCACAAAGCGGCTTGAGCCAGCGGGGCGAAAACCATGTTCGCCATTGCGCACAGCAAGGCAACAGCCAAAGAAATAAACAAAAATCCCAGAAGGCGGCCCAAAAAATATCCCGCCCGCGGGATGGGAAGCGACAATACCAGATCAACACCCTTATCATTGAATTCCCGAATCTGCGCGGTCAAGACAAAAAGGGTCATTACCAAAACAGCAGAAAGCCGTAAAAAGCTCCCCAACACCGCCGCTTGAATTTCCCGTACTTCCGTAACCGCCAACGCCCCGGCGAAAAAGGCCAAACTGAGAGCGACAACCAAAACAGCAACCATCAAACCGGGCAAGCGCGTCCGTACCCCCTCCAGGAGTGTCACCCGGGCAATCGCCACCACATACCCCCCCATTTTCAAACCTTCCGCCATAAATCTCCCTCGCGCAACCTCATATCCCGCCTGCCATGAATTGCGAACAGAAAGCTCATTTGCCCAACAATACCTTCAGCCCATCCAGCCTTTCCTTAAACTGTTCTCGCTGGTTCATCATATCCGACAGGGCTGCCCCATCCGCCCCCAACCCCATTCGATCAATCGCCTTGGCAGCAGCACCCTTGTCACCTGTGGCCTTGGCGTCAGCTTTCTTGTCACCCTTGGCCGCATCACCTTTAGAATCACCCGCTTTCACCTTGGCTTTGGCCTCTTTGCGTTTTTTCTCCTGGTTTTTTTTCAACTCCTCTTCATCAATCCGTGCTACTTCGTACGCCTCCAAAACCCGATTCACCTTGTCATCAAAGCGCTGCCCGGGCTGCAAGGTCACCAGGCGCTTGCTCCCCGGCAACTGTACCACGACCGTTCCCGTACCCGCCCCATCGATTTGGACCCCATCCGGCAGAACGTCCGCAGTCCTGAGTGCCGACCCGTGATTCATCCATACCGCCGCCGGCCCCCCCGACCGGGTCATCATCCCATTGATCACCACCCGATCCGGCTTGGCAAGAGGCTCCGATGGTGTCCTATCGGCCTCGTGTTTTTTGCGATTGCTTATCGCCAAAGCCCTGCGGCGGGCACTCTTAAGCGCCGTCCGTTCCCGCGCCGTGGTGAACAACCGACCCAACTCATGCTGTTGTACTTCCGGTTTGTTGGCCTCCGCCCACGCAACAGGGACCACCAACACCAGCACCGCCCCCCATACCGCCGGCAGCAGCCATTTCAACCCGTTGTTCCAGTGGACCATCATGTTCAGGAACTCTCCCCCCAACGTTTGTCCTTCCCCTTGATGGTGTACCATATCAATTGGCAGATGCCGTTAAAATTGGCCACATCCCCAGAATGATTCAATTGTCCCTCTTTACCCTTGCGATCAATCATGCACTCCTGAATGCTGAATAAACCTTTTGACTCAGCCCGCAACCCCGCCAAAAGATCCATCAATTCCTCTTCATGCAACAACCCCGCTTCAACCTTCATGGCGCTGCCGTAAACATCGGCCCCATTCATTTTTCCGAATGTTTTCCATGCCAGGATCTCCGGCGGGGCCACCGAATAGGTCAAATTGATAACATGTCGTTCCCGGGCCTGCCGGGCCAAATTTTCCACCCACGTCACGCGATCCTCCTCACCAATGATCCCCTGGACCTTGTAGGACTTGAAACGTGGATAATAGACATCAATCTGTTTGACATCATCGGCAGCGGAATGAAATTTTTGCCGCATTTCCATAACGGCTTGCTCCTGACGCCGCAACTCCTTGCCCTGGGCCGCGAGAAACCAGTTCGATCCCCACAGACTGGCGTAACACAACCCGGATGCGATTACGGCAACGATCCCCGGGGTCCGCACCACTTTGGCGTCAATTTTGACCCGCACCCCGAATTCTCCTGTAAACAATTTTGAAAGCAAATGGCGCCGAGTTCACGACTTCCTTTTTAATCCGCGTGAGATCCCCCTCCAAAACCGCCACCTTTTCTTTAACCTTGGGGACTTCCACGGGATCGACCCGATAAACCTCGGGATCGAGCAAAAAACCCGCCATGAATTGGTTGACCTGTTCCAACGCATGGCCAACGTCATTATTGATTTTTTCCACCTCCCCTTTGAACTCGACAATTTCCAAAACATCGGTGGGCTTTAACATCGTCTTGGATGGGGTATCCTGCCCCACCATGGCGCGAGGCCGAAGTTCCGGGGTACGCATGCCCGGAGAAGTTCCACCCAACATCTCTTGGGACGCCGCGTGCAGGGGTCCATACCATTTCATCGAATCCACACGGAAATGAGGGTATCCCTCCAATTGTTGACTCAGGTCAACCATGACTTCGGCAGGTCCGCCCCCCAATTCCTGAATGCGTTCAATCGTCTGTACCGCCAGCCGCACATCCGCAGGTTCAATATTGGTGGGCAGATGCTGATCGATGACACCGCGATATTGGGCATACAACGCTTTGGCCTCCCGTTCCCTCTCCTTGACCTGCACCCATTTGCCGTACCCCGACCACATTCCCCCACCACCGGCCAAGAAAATAGTGGCGAACAATACGACACTGGCGGCATTCAGCGTGTTCCTGAGCAACCAGGAATGGTAGGCACTGGTCATATCCGGGCTGGCGTAATGATTGGCCGGTGACCTTTGCCCAAGCATCTGAATGAACAACGAATCGGAATAGGGTGTGGTAATACGCCGCTTGATCCCTAATTTGCGCGCCACCACATTAACCGTCATCAGCTCAAATTTGATGGTCGCACTCTCCTGGCACATGGGACGCACGGCATCCAACATTTCCGGGCTGGTGAACAATACCACCTTGACGGGAACATCGACTGGATTAAGACGCAAAGAACTCAAATAACTTTTTGTGCGTTCCAATTCCGCCATGAACAGCTTGGCATAGCTTTCAGGATTACTACCCGGGACCTTGGCCATGCGGCTCATTTTAAGGTGACGACCCGAGTAAAAAGAAAATCGCAAGCCGCTGGTACTTTGCCAACTCACCATCAAAGTGGCCGGCGATTCGACACCCAATATCTTCAACAAACGCGTACTGACCATGGGCAAGGAATGAATCCCGGCCAACAACAGACGATTTTCCCGGATGGCCTCCACCCATGGTGCAATCAAATCGGGTTCGGTAACCCCAGCCAGCAAGGTGAGATCATCCCGACGCCCCTGTTTCTTTTCCCGCCCCTGCACGAACAACTTGCGGAACGATGTCGTCGGAAAAGCCCGCGCCAACCGCCGTTCCACCAGGGATTGATGATCGGTACCAAAAACATGTGGTTGAATTTCATTGCGAAATTCCTCCTCAACCAGGTCCACCAGCATGTACAAAGGAACCTTGGGTTTCGCCACTAAAAATTCAATCAGATTTTTCCGTCCCTCCTCACCCGCCTCGAAACGCATGGGTGGACCGGAAACCCCACCTTTTTTCCAGGGAAATACCGTCATCAGGTCCTTGGTTAGAAATAACAGCCGTTTTTCAAACATTACCGGCCTACTTTATTCATGATTTCGTAGATGGGACCCAGTACCGAAAGGATGATCCAGGCCATGAGTCCCCCCAAAAACAGGGTCAACACCGGCTCAATCATCCCCTGAAGCTTTTCGACGGCATCCTTGACCTCGCGGTCATAAAAATAGCGGACGTTCATCAGACTTTTGTCCAGCCCCCCCGTCGATTCCCCCACACTCAGCATACGCAATACCAAGGGAGGAAATACCAATGTTTTCTTAAAGCTTGAGGAAATGGTCTCCCCCTGGCTGATCGCATCCCGCACTTCGACAATCACCCGTCCCACAACCTTGTTACCCACCACCTTTTCACTGATCAGCAAACATTCCATCACCGTAATACCGGCGCCGTACATCATGGCAAACACGTTGGCAAACCGCGCCATGATGATTTTTTCCACAATCGGGCCAAACACCCATATTTTCAATTTGATCCAGTCAAAGGCATAGCGTGCAACCGGACTGACCTGCAGCAAGGAATAAAGCAAAAAAGTCACGACAACAGGCACACCGATAAGGAACGGCCACCAATTCTTGACGAAATTGGACGTGTCGATCAGCAACTGGGTGTGAAACGGCAACGCCATCCCCATCATTTTAATGAACGTAACCAACTGCGGCACCAGAAACGTCATCATGAAAAAAAACACACCCATGACAATGGTAAAGACAAATGTCGGATACATCAATAATTTCTTTGTTTTGGCCGCCAATTCATCCTGCCATTTGATGGTCTCGGCCAAATTGGCGAATATCACCTGCAAGTTACCCGTCTGCTCCCCCGCCCGAATCAACGAGGTGAAGACCTCATCAAATACCTTGGGAAATTTACTCATGCTTTCTGAAAGTTGCGACCCAGTGGAAACATCTTCGATCAGACTCGCCAACAACGATTGCATCGATGGATTGTCACTGGAATCGCGTAAATCCCCCAATCCCTCCATCAAGGGGACACCCGACCCCAAGACCTGTTCCAAATGGAAGCAAAATGTGATCATATCCTGACGGGAAACCCGCCCCACCACAGTCTTACCCCGCGCCCCCCGCAACTCCTTGAAGCTGACCAGATCCAAATGAATTTTCAGCAGCCGTTTCTCCAGGTCGTCCACATTGCTGGCGTCCATGCGACTGCTGACAATGCGTCCCTTGGGATTCATCGCCCTGAATCGATAGCCCGGCATGACTTAATTCTGCCGAATGCGTTGCGTCAGGTCCACGACTCGAGATACCTCACTGATGTTGGTACGACCATCCAATACACAACGCACCCCGTCATCGGCCAGGGAATGAAACCCTTTCTTGCGCGCCGCCTGTTCCATATCCCGAAAGGAGGCGGAATGGAGGATCAACTCATCCAACTCCTCATCAAAACGCAGCACTTCCAAAATGGCCTGGCGTCCCTTGTACCCCTGATAGTCACAATAGGAACATCCCATGTTGCGATACACCGTAACCGCCGGTCCCCCCCGGTCCAATCCCAACAAGCGCCGCTCAATGGCATTCGGTTCATACGGTTGCCGACAATAGCTGCACAAACGCCGAATCAACCGTTGCCCAAGGACGCCAATGATGTTGCCCGCCAAAAGATCTTTCGGAACGCCGATATCAATCAACCGACTCAACGCCTTGATCGCCGAGTTGGCATGCACCGTCGAATAAACCTGATGTCCCGTCATCGCGGCGCGCATCGCCATCTCCGCCGTCTCCTTGTCGCGAATTTCACCCACCAGGATCACATCCGGATCCTGCCGCAGCATCGCCCGGATCCCATCGGCAAACCCCATCTTGGCCAGGGGATTGACCTGAGACTGCCTGATCTGCGTCAAAGGATACTCCACCGGATCTTCCAGGGTCATGATGTTGATCGACTCGCTGTTGATGGAATCCAACAACGAATACAATGTCGTCGTTTTGCCACTCCCCGTGGGTCCCGTCACCAGAATGATCCCCTCGGGCCGCGCCATCATCAATTTGAGATTGGCAAGGGAATCTTCCGTAAAATCCATATCTTCCAGCGTCATGATCCCCTTTTGCCGGTCTAGGATGCGCAATACGATGTTTTCACCAAACGTGGTGTTCATGCACGAAACACGAAAATCAACATGTCGCCCAAACAATTGCAACGAAATGTGCCCATCCTGCGGCGCTCGGGTCTCGGCAATGTTCAACCCCGCCATGACCTTGAGACGCACCGTGATCATCGATTGATATTTGATATGCAAACTGCGGATCTGCCGCATCACCCCGTCAATACGGTAGCGTATCCGTAAAAAAGTCTCCTCCGGCTCAAAATGTATGTCCGATGCCCGGCGCTTCACCGCATCCGACAACAACGAATCCACCAACCGCACCAAAGGCTGGCTGTATTCATTGCTGTAACTGGCCAGGCTGATTTGATCAACCTCGCCCGTTTCAATCTCCCGAATGATGCCGTCCACCGACAGTTCAAAACCAAAAAACTGGTCGATGGCGCTGTCAATTTCAACATCGCCTGCCAAGAGTGTGGTGATTTTAACCTTTTCACCCAACAACGAACGAATCTGGTCCAATGCCACCACGTTGAACGTGTTGGACATCGCCACGGTCAACTCATTGTTCGCCTTATCGTAAGAAATGGGCAACATATGAACCCGCTTGGCGAATTCTTTGCTGACCAGCTTGACCGCCTCGCTATCCACAACCACCTTCGTCAAATCCACGCTCTGCTGGCCCAAAACCTCCCCCAGCATGTCGCGCATGACCCCTTCGGAGACAAACCCCATCTCCACCAACATTTTTCCCAAGGGTTTGCCTTGGTTCTTTTGTTCCGTCAACGCAATGCGCAGTTGATCCTGGCTGACAACACCCTTCTCAACCAGCAACTCCCCCAACATCACCTTGGGACGATGGTCACTCATGCACTCTATCTCCGATACCGCCCACTCGTAACACCCGAAAAGATCACATCACTGCGCCCGGAGGGGATCCTCCCGGGCCGGTGACCCGGGCAAATCCTCATCTTTCATCCCCAACACCAAAATGCGTTTTTCGGCCTGCTCCGGGCGAAATCCCGCCGGTTGCACCGAAGCCAGCACCAAAGCCTTACGATAATATTCCAAAGCCGCCCCCCTCTGGCCCAGGTGATCCAGGCTCACCGCAAGATTGAAGGCATAGTCCGGATTGTCCCCTTTGCCCGACAAAGCTTGAAAAAATTCACGTTGCGCCTCTCCCCAACGTTTTTGCGCCGAGTAGAGCGTCCCCAACGCAAAATGCAAGTGGTGGGCATCGGGCTCCTGCTGCAAAAGCAACTTGATCGCCGATTCCCGATGCAACGGATCCACATCGGAGCGAATCGCCGACAATCCCGCCATGGCCACGGAATCTGCCGGATTCAGCTCCAAAAGTTTAAGATAATACCCTTCCGCCTCCCGCAAACGATTCTGGCGAATCATCACCGCCGCCAAACCAAACAAGGCATCCTTGTTTTCCCAATTCTTCGTCAAAATTTCCTTGAAACCTTTGGCAGCCTCATCAAGGCGACCCTGAGAAAACGCTTCCCGCATCTTCAACAGCCGATCTTCAACCATCCGTTTCTTGATGAGATCATTGTCAACCGGAACCCCGTCATTCGCTCCGACACGACCGTCCCCACTCGGTTTCCCCCCTTTGTCATCACGTCCCTCCTGGGCACGTAATTTTTGTCGGATGCTTTCCCGGTTTTTCACCACAATCGGCGCGGCAACAGGCTCAACCACCGTTTTCCCGGGTGGCTCAAACATTTTTTTCGCATCCGGCGGGGTCATGGGCGATATCGCCTGAGAGCCCTCGATCGTGGACATTTCCTCCTTGAGGGCGGTCACTCTGGAAACATCCGGTTGAAGAGCCTCCCGGGGCAACATACCCTGGGCAACGACAACGCGTTCCGAAGCAACCTCCGCAGCCTTCCCGGACTCGGGAGCCTGTTGGATCGGGGACTGGGGCACCGATGCCGGTTGGCCCGCCGTTACCGGCGACTGGGGACTGGCCACGGCTGCGGCTTGCGGCTGCCCAACCCGGGCTGGACTCTCCATGGGAGCCGGAGGCTTGGGAAACGGCATAAAGGTCAAACTTTTATAATAGTAATAGCCACCACCCACAACACACAGCAACGCCAGGGCACTTCCCCCGATCAACAATCCCCTCTTCCCCGCTACCATGGACCTCTTGGAAAAGGCTTTCCACAACTCAAGCGCCCGATCTGGAGAACCTCCCACAAGGGGTTTGGAAACAATCGGATCCCCCTTCGACCGCTCCCCACCCACCTCCACTGACCGGAGGTAAAGTTGGTCACCCGCCCACCCCCCTCATCCCGATCCGAAACCGGTGTGACCATCCGGATCAGGCTGGGATCAAAATCCACCGTTTGCTGCAATTCCCCGGGCAGAACCCAGTCGTCACCGGACGACACCCCCGCAGCACTCGATAAAACCACCCCAGAGCCAGACTGCATGTCATCAGCCTGAAACGTTGTCGGATACGTGGCTTCCGCCACCATACTGAAGGATCGATCTTTTGTCCCCACCTCCCTGACCCGATCTGGAACCGCCGGTGTTTGAGCTACCGGTGTTTGAGCTACCGGTGCCGCCGGTGTTTGAGCTACCGGTGCCGCCGGTGTTTGAGCCGCCGGTGCCGCCGGTGTTTTCGCCTCCTCTAGTGTACCAACAGGAGCCAATG
>JADGCN010000132.1 GCA_015228975.1 Magnetococcales bacterium | reverse complement strand
GTGCGGCCAGATACGTGGGATTTATTTCTTGCTGGCTCGTCACTGGCCCTGCTGATAGCCGGAGCACTTACCGTATTGATCCCACGTATGTATCCTGGCAGCACGCCATCGACTGAAGGCGGTTGACGCTGTTGGCACCAGACATCGTGTTGGCCATTCTGGATGGGCGGCAGCCGGATGTGTTGACTTGGCGGGAGTTGGCGCGGCCGTTTCCGGTGCTGTGGGAGGAGCAGAGGGGGATGTGGGGGGTGGGGTGAGTAAAGTGTCTCAACGAGAAACGGGCTGATTTGATGGTGGGTTTGCTGGTGGGGTGGAGCAAACAGAGGCAAATGTTGGGGTTTGTTGGACGGGGGGAATAACTCCCCCCTTGATCAGTTCCCTGGAACCGCTTTCCTTACTGCCAACAACCCGTGCTCATCAAGCCCCAGCAGACCCTCCTCCACCATCTCTTCCATGACGGCCGCGACGACTTCCTCAGATAGATCGTTCTTTTTGGCCAACCCGCATACGACTGGTGCGGCAAGCCGACGGAACCCTTCCTGCGTCATCACCACCGCCTTGCTACGCGGGCCGGGCCTGCTCTTGGCTCTCTTCCTGGCGGACCGAGCTTGTGAGCGACGTTTTTGCGCTTCCTTGGCAGACATGTATTCCTCTCTACAACGTGCGTTCCCTGGCAGAGGTGCATCCTATCAAGCGAAACCTGCAAATGCAAAAGGAAAATTGTGAAAATATTCGAAAAAGGCATTTTTCCTGATTCTTATTGAACCAACACGCTGATCATCGGCGATCAAAATGTTCATCTTTCTCTTCTTCCTTAAGCAATACAATAGTAACTGTAGTGCCTTCTTCCTCTGAACTATGCAAGCTAATACTACCTTTTTGGGTTTCAGCCATTAATCGAGCAGAATAGGTGCCCAAACCGGTTCCACATTTTTTCCCATACGTCACATATTTATCAAAAAATCTTGTTTGTATCTCCTTTGGAACCATTCCATTATTATGAATGATCAACTCGGCGTGCTCATTGGTTTGCAGCGATATATGCACAGGATGACCATGCCTGGATGCCTCCAAAGCATTCCTGAACAAATTTGCGATCATGGTGTAACACAAGGTATCATCTCCAAGAATCGTAAAAGTATCCCGTTCCTGCTCTGGATGGCCATTTACCAGAAGGTGAATCTCAATGTTTTTTCGCTTGATCATGGATTGATGATCAGTCAGGATACGACGTAGGATGGGCAACAAGTCTACTGGTTTGAGTTCTACATTGTATGTCCCCTGCTCTATTTTTACCAGGTTGAGAGAAACATTGACCATCTCCCTCAATTGATGCGCTGAATCCAAAAGCATTTTAAGAAAGCTTCGCACATCTATCCCGTCCTCGGAATCTTTTCGAAGTAAAAGGTTCAAGCAACCAATCATGCCATCTATAGGTGATTTCATGTCATGACGAACAATAGCTTCAACGTCTTTTCGCAACTGTTCCATCTCACGCAGCGCAGCATACTGTCGCTCTATCTGTAAGTATGAATGACGCAGGGCTAGGTGGGTGGCTACTCTGGACAACACAATTGGTATACTGAAGGGTTTGGTGATATAGTCGATGGCACCAATTTGCAAACCCATCATCTCATCAACCTCACCACCCATGGCAGTGATAAAAATAATTTGAATTTTAGTCGTCTTATCTTGTGACTTTAATTGGCGACACACAGCATAGCCATCCATTCCCGGCATCATGATGTCCAACAAAATCAGGTCTGGATGTTCACGCTCAGCCAATTGTAGTGCTGTTTGTCCTTCATTGGCCACCAGCACCTCGTACTGGTGAATCATCGCGCTTACCAGCAGTTTCACATTTGCTGGCGTATCGTCGACGATCAGAATCTTGCTTTTCACTATCGGCTCATTTGCTTCACCCAGCATATTCATCCCATCTCTCCTCTAGCGACTTGCACCTGCTTGGATAGAGCATCCAGATGCTGGCGGGCTGCTCCAAGAGAAAATTGATCCAGTGCCTTTTCTAATTTGGATAGCTCATGCTGCAGGTGTGTACCTGCCAGCAGAGGCAGAAGCGGTTCCAAACTATCGGCGGCCTTGACATTGCCCTTCTGCAACCAGTGAGACATGGTTGCTATATGCTGTATAACAGCATTCCAGTCTACCTCAGATGTGGCAGGCAAGTCTAATGTCAACTGCGACGGAGTGTCGGTTTCTTGTTGCAATAAGCCCACAGACTGTTGTAGCTGCTCCATCGCCTCTTCAAATTTTTCCATCAGATGCTGCCACCCTCCGCGGTGGTCGTTGGCAATAGCCTGCTCCAGTTCCATGGCGGCAACATATAGATCCTGCGCGCCAAGATTGCCCGCCACACCTTTTATGGAATGGACTTGGCGTTGCGCAGTCGAAAAATCATGCGTCACAAACAAGAGGGTCCGTATCTCCTCACCGGCTTGCAGATAGTCGCGACGAAAATCGCACAACATCTCTCGATAGAATTCGACGCTGGTACCTAACTTGGTCAAGGCGGTCTGCACCTGGATGCCTGGCAAATTCAATAAAATGGCCTGGGTTTGTTCCTTTTCCTCCGCTTGAGCCATCAAGGCTACCACATGTCCAGAATCGCTTTGCGGCTTGATCCATTGCATCAGGACGCGAAAGAGCTGCTGGAGATCGATCGGCTTGGAAATATAATCGCTCATACCCGCAGCTAGGCAGTTATCCTTGTCGCCGGTCAGGGCGTGGGCAGTCATGGCAATGATCGGCAACGATTTGAACTGCTCCATGTTGCGCAACTGACGCGTCGCCTGATAACCGTCCATCATAGGCATCTGCACATCCATAAAAACCAGATCAAAGTCCTTGTCCAATAACAGATAAATGGCTTCCTGGCCATTGTTAGCCAGCGTTACAGCAATACCAACATTTTGCAACATCTCCTGCGCCACCCGTTGATTGATCGGGTTGTCCTCCACCAGTAGAACCTGCGCACCTCCCACTCTGCGAATCACCGAAACCTTATCCACTCCATCCACAAGGGCATCATACGCCTTGGTGACAGTTTTACCAAATACATCCAGGACAGTTTCCAGCAACAAGGATGGGGTCATTGGCTTGACCAGACAGGTATCCACTCCAACCCGTTGGGCATGTTTATTAACTGCTTCTTTCCCAAAAGCAGTCATCATGATAATCTTCGGTCGGTTGAGATCAGACAACTCCGAATCTGCAAAAATTTTCTCTGCCGTTTCCACACCGTCCATGCCCGGCATCCGCCAGTCCAAAAGTATCAGCGCATAGGGAGAACCCTGCCGGACGGCGACTTGCAATGCCTCCAGACATTGCTGGCCCGTTTCCACAGAGGTTGAGTCTATGTTGATATTGTTGAGCATCTCTGCAGCAACCAACCTGGAATCAAGATTGTCATCCACCACCAAAACCTTAAGCCCCTGAAGATCTGCGGGGAGCACAGGACGATAGGTTGTGGTCTGTTGTTTGATTCTCAGGAGCACTGTAAAACAAAAAGTGCTGCCAACATTGGGAGTGCTGGTGACCCATATCTCCCCTCCCATCATTTCCACCAGTCGTTTGCAGATGCTCAGCCCAAGTCCTGTGCCCCCAAATTTTCGGGTAGTACTGCTATCCGCCTGGACAAATGGGGAAAAAAGTTTCTCTATTTGCTCGTTCGTCAGACCAACACCAGTATCCCTGACGGAAAACTCAATACGCACCTGATCATCGATCTGCTCAACGATAACCGCTTTGAGAAAGATCTCCCCATCATGAGTAAATTTGACCGCATTGCCAACCAGGTTGACCAACACCTGCTGGACACGCAATCGATCCCCAACCAACTGGCCAATGGATTGGGGCGGTGCAGAAACAACCAATTCCACTGTCTTGTCAACAACGGCCTGCCTGAAAAGATTGATCGCATCCGCCAAAACATCACCCAAATAAAAATCAACGGACTCTATGAGTAATTTACCGGATTCAATCTTGGAATAGTCTAAAATATCATTAATCACCCGCAGCAGAAGATTGGACGACGTCTTGGCATGGGATAGAAAATCGCGGGCCTTGTCGGAAAGTCCGCTCCCCAGCGCCAAATCGATCATGCCCAGCACACCGTTCATCGGTGTACGGATTTCATGGCTCATGTTGGCAAGAAATTTGGATTTTGCCTCGTTGGAAGATTGCGCCGCAATCAAGGCATCATTCAACGAGGTTATTAACTGCTTGCGCTCAGTAATGTCCTGCATGAAGGCCGTAAAGTAACATTTTCCAGAATAAGATGACGAGGTCAGTGCGAGTTGAAGATCTATCTTCGATCCATCCGCACGTTGGCCGGTGACATCGACCCGGCGAGACAGTTTGGACGCTCTCTGCGCCTGACTGGAGCAACGAGCCATACCCATCCGGTGTTGTTCACGAAGCTCGGGAGGGATGATGAGTTCCTCAACATGCCTTCCCAACACATCTTCCCGGGAAAAGCCAAACAATCGTTCTGCTGCGGGATTGAACTCGACGACCAGGCCATTAAAATCTGTTGTGATGATGGCGTCGAGAGATCTATGCAGAATCGATCTAAGATGTTCTTCCCGTTCATGAAGATCACGGGTTCTCTCTTCTACCAGAAACTCCAAATGAGACCTGAAATTTTTTCTCTCCAGAGAATTTTTAACACGTGCTTTGAGGATGGGTGGAGATACAGGTTTGTTGATATAGTCTTCGGCCCCCAAGTCCAACCCCCTGGCCTCATTGAAGGTCTCACCTGCAGCCGTTACAAATATAATGGGTATGTCACGTGTTGCCTGGTCACTCTTCAATTTGTCGCACACTGCAAACCCATCCATCCCTGGCATCTCAATATCCAGGAGAACAAGATCGGGCATGTTGGCCAACGTGGCTTCCAAACCATCCGGCCCATCGGTTGCGACAAGAATCTCATAATCTGAACCCAATATTTCAACAAGAACTTGAATGTTGGCGGGCGCATCATCGATGATCAGGATCTTCTGCTTTGATACAGTTGAGATCATCTATCTTCTCCAATCGATATTTTCAAGACATGCGCAATGGACGCCAAAGGTATTCTGGCCTTCTTTAATTTAAATGCACGAACAAGATCCGCTATTTGCGCAACCTCCTCTTGGAATCCGGCCTGCAAAAGAGTCGGCTTGATGGCGAAAAAGGCGTCCGTCGCTTTGCTGTTGACGTTTTTGAGATAATTGTCCAGTTGCATGATGCCGGATGCAAGCAGAGAAAGATCAATGGTTGCCAACCCATCACCCGGGTCACCCGGCACTATGGAGGAACCTGCCGCTGAGGAGGCCGTTTGCCATGCGGTTATCGCTGCCAGAAGATCTTCCAATGCGGTCAAGAACAACTCTGTCAAGGCAGGCCATTCACCCTGACGTTCCTGTTTGATGGCCAACTCCAGCGCACCCGCCGCATCCTGCACCCGATCCGCCCCGATATTTCCTGACAAACCTTTGATTAAATGGGAAATTTTTATTGCCTTTCCCGTGTCACCCCTGGCGAATGCCTGCCTGAGATCATCGGGAACCGTTGCACAGTCCCGTTTATAATCAACCAACAGTTTGTCAAGCAACCCCCTGTTGCCCACGACCCGGAAGAGGGCGGATTCCATGTCAATGCCAGGAATTTCCGCTGCCAATTTGGGGGGCTCTGCAGTTGTGTTGAGGTGTTCATTCCCCGTCCGTTCCCAATCAACCGGAGCCCTGTCACCCGGTTTGATATGGGCAATCAACGCGGCATAAAGTTTCAGTCTGTCAATCGGTTTGGCCACAAAATCATTCATGCCGACCGCCAGACATTTTTCACGATCACTAGACATGGCGTGGGCGGTCATGGCGATGATGGGCAATTGCGCAAAGCAGGGGTCCGTGCGAATGACCTGCGTCGCCTCATAGCCATCCATTAACGGCATCTGAATATCCATCAGGACTACGTCATAAAGGGACTCTCTCACCTTTTTGACCGCCTCCTGACCATCCTCCGCCATCTCCACAACAAGACCAACACCAGACAGTATTGCCAAGGCCACTTCCCGGTTAATGGCATGATCCTCCACCAACAAAACCCGCGATCCACCGATCCGCTCAGTGATGGCTTGCAGATCGGTGGCTTCCCTCTCCACTCGGAACATCCTGGCGACTTTCATGCCGAATATTTCCATGATTTTGTTGAACAGAGGGGAGCAGTTGACCGGTTTGGCAAGACAACCATCCACCGTCACTCCCCCCTTCTGGCATACACCGCTCTCTTCGTCATCGGGCGTCAGGAGAAGAATTTTGGGAACAGGAGCTTCAAGAACAGTCTCCCTGATTTTTTGAATCGTTGCAATGCCGTCCATTTCCGGCATGAACCAGTCCACAATGGCCAGTTGATAAGGCTGTCCCTTGTCTATGCACTGTTTGATGGATGTAATGGCATCCTTTCCAGAAGCAAACCCGAAAGCAGCAAAACCGAACATTTCGAGAAATTTTATCAAGGCATTGCGCGCCGCAGTATTATCATCGACAACCAATACCCTGGTCAGTTCCATCTCTTTCGGTGGCACCATCTCCACCTCTTCTGCCCCCAACCGGCGTTGAAAGGTGGCGGTAAAGTAAAACCGGCTGCCCTCTCCCGGCTTGGACGCCACCCATATACGGCCATGCATCATTTCCACCAATCGTAGGCTGATGGAGAGCCCCAAACCCGTCCCGCCAAATTTGCGCGTTGATGAATTGTCCACCTGACTGAATGGTTTGAACAGCTTGTCCATCTGGTCAGCGGTCATGCCAATACCAGTATCCCGAACGGAAAACTCCAGCGTCACCTGATCAACCCTGTCTTCCACTATCTTGACATGGACCTCAATTTCACCCTCATTGGTAAATTTAAAGGAATTACCAATCAGGTTCAGAAGAACCTGTTCTAGACGCAGGGAATCCCCAAACATTTTGAATTGACACTCTCCGGAAATACACAGAATCAACTCTATATGCCTTTGTGCAGATTGGACTCGAAACATATCGGCCAAATGTTCGAAGATCTCTCTCAACAGAAAATCAGACTGCTCCATTTCCAGCTTGCCCGCCTCAATTTTGGAAAAATCCAGGATGTCATTGATGATCCGCAACAGGGATTTTGAGGAATTCAATATTTTTGCCAGATAATTGTGTGTTTTTGGTGACAACGTGTCCTGGAGAGCCAAACTGGAAAGGCCGATCACAGCATTCATTGGGGTACGTATTTCATGGCTCATGTTGGCCAAAAATTCGCTTTTGGCACGTGATGCGATCATGGCACCGTCCCGGGCACTGATCAATTGATTCTGGTAGAGAAGGATATCGTCTCGCATGGTGTTGAGGGTGGTTTGCAACATTTCCAACTCAACAATACTGGATACAACGGGAAAAGAGCGTTCAAACCGGGAGAGAGTGACCTTCTCTACTTGGTCACAAAAAATTTTGAATGGTTTGGAAACCGACCTTCCAACCCAATACAAAAGAAACAACAGAAGAACAATCTGACCCACAGCCCACTGGGAACTGACAAGCAGGCGAGAAAAAGCCTCTTCACGATATTTTTTTATGGGCAAAACAACCTCCGAGTGGACAAATCCCAACACCTCATTATTGTCGAGCCTGACAGGAACCACAACCTTGTGACGATCGCCTATCAGGCTGGAGTATGGAAATGAAAAATCATTATAATCTTTATTAAAATATTTATCATCGCCATCTGGATACTCCCCGTCATAAACTGCATGGGATTCCCGAACGATAACTGTCCATTCCCTGTCATAGAATACCATATGAATTGGATTGCCATGATGCTCGGCGATCGATGACATGGTTCTGGTCAGATGAAGATGGATGTCGATAAGATCGCTCTCCATGTTTTTTCTGTAACCGAGCTTGCGATCCTCAAAATAATACAGGAAGGAATCTTCCCTGGCGAGAGAGACCGCATCCTGGACATTGACCATCATGGCCTCACGATAATATCGTTCGGTAGTCTCCAGATATTCGCGCCAATGATAAGCCACCGTTGCCAAACCGCTCAACAAAACTGCTGGCAAAATAAACAGATAAAATCTCTGGGTGAGATTCAATTTTTTATTGATCATGGGAGGTTTCCTTGAAACTGCCAGCCCATCTAAGATATATGTGCTTGATCAAATAGGCATTTTCCATTGCTTTTTCCCAATTTCCATTGTTAACATCTCCGAGGATGGTGTCACCAAGTTCGTTTACCTGATGGATATTGCGTCGCCAGTTTTGATGGGTATAAACTTCGGGCACTACGCTGGCCGACAGCAATATTTTGCTGGCAGATTCATGGAGGATTTCGGCAGCATCGCGAACTGCTTCTTTGTCCCGGCTGTCAATTCCTGTGAAAATAGTTTGTAATTTGTTATTCAAATACCATTTTAGCCAACGGGGATTGGCTGACTGGATTTGACCAAGGTGACTGATCAGAATGGCCACCAATAAAATATTTTCCTCCCCGTTGCCATGCTGAATGGCCTCTTCCAACTCCAGGCAGTGGTGGTACAGGTTGCTGGCATAATGTTCCCATGTGGGGTTGTGATTGTGTTTGCCCAGTTCCAGCAGATGGGAGGACTGATCGCGCAGACTGATGGTAATCTTATGCGCCTCATCCCACAGGTCGGGCGTTTCGCCTTTGCGGATCATGGCGGAGAGAACACGCACCAATGTCTTGGTGTCTGTCTCATAGCTCTGAAACAATTGGGACAAAACCTTGTTGTCAACAGAGACGGCTCCAACAGGGAAACGGGAATTTGGCTGTCCACCTGCCTCACCAGAGGGGGCCCCGCCCAAGGCACCACCCGGTGACCACAAGGCCAGCAAAACCACCAAGTAGACCATCCATGACGTATGGTTGAACACGCTTTCACCTCGCACAAGGCTGACTCCGTTTGCACAGGCTACCTGCCGCGTTGTCATACCGGTCTTCTTCCGCACGGCATCAGCGACGTCCTGTCTTGTCATGTTTGCCATTTTTTGTCCCCTGTCCCGGTACAGCCAACCAAGTCCCGGAGCTAAAAAGACTCGAATTCTTCATCCAAATTAGCCATTTTCAAGTTGACCCCACCGCTTTTCTTTGCAGGTGCCGACAATGCTTTGGTGGCACGCTTCTGGGTATGAGCAACCTGGGGTTCGGAGCGTTTTGGCTTTTGGGCCGGTTCCCGCCGAGCAGGTCTAGCTTGCTGGCCGAGGTTGAAGAAAGAGATGGCTTGACTCATCATATCCGCCTGCGCACTCAACTCTTCCGCCGTCGCGGCCATCTCCTCGGAAGCACCGGCGTTCTTCTGAATCACTTGGTGTGCCATTGTTACACCCCAACACACAACCCGCGAGAGCAGCCCACCCACCTCCAAACCAATCCGCGCACACACCACGACACTTGGCGCAAAACGGAGCGTTCGCCAGAACTATCCCATCCTACCAAACTGAACCAGCTGATGTAAAA
>JADGCN010000131.1 GCA_015228975.1 Magnetococcales bacterium | reverse complement strand
GCGAAAGCGGGAATCCAGAATGAGTCGGCACGGACGAAACGATGATCAAGGCCGGATGGTGGATTCCAAGATGGGGTCTATCATCGATGTTTCTCTTTCCACAATCCCATCCCTTGCGTTCACCGAGAGAAGGCCCCATGACTCAAGATCAGCTCTTCCAGGAAATCAATCAGCGTTCCAATCTGGCGATGAGCAACGAATTTGAAATGCTGACCTTCTTGCTCTCCGACGACCAGACCTATGGACTCAATGTATTTAAAATTATCGAAATTATTGAAACTCCAAAACATATCACCAAAATTCCGAACTCCCATCCCAACGTGAAAGGGGAGATCAATTTTCGTGACCACCCCATCACCCTGATCGACATCGGTGAATATTTGGGTATGGCCCCCATTGATTATGCCAAAACCATCAGCTATGTGTTGGTTTGCGAATACAGCAACACCACCCAGGGTTTGATGGTCAAAGAGCCCAAAATACTGATCACCAAAAGTTGGGACGATATCATCAAGCCAGAAGGGGAAATCTACGAATCAAGCTGCCTGACCGCCATGACCTGGCACCAGAATCAGCCCATTCAATTGCTGGACGTAGAAAAAATATTGCATGATATTATTGGCATTGAAACAAAAATTTCCGATGCGGCTATTGCCCATGTCAAGCGTCTGCCCACCGAAAAACATCATATCCTCGCCGTAGACGACTCCAAAGCGGCATGCGAGCTGACCCGCTTGGTCCTGTCACAGATGGGAATTGCCCACACAGTCGTGACCAGCGCCCCAAAAGCCCTGGAACTCCTGGAAAGTTCCGTCGATTCACAAGGCAAATGTCCCTTTACCCTGATTTTTACCGATATCGAAATGCCTGTCATGGATGGTTTCACATTCACGCGTAAAGTGAAAGCAAACCCAAAACTCAATAATATTTTCCTCTCTGTACACAGCTCCCTGAGCAATAAGTCCAATGAAGAGAAAGCGGCCAGTGCCGGTGCCAACGATTTTATTCCAAAATTTACTCCTGACAATATGGCAAACCTGATCATCCGCCAAATTGAGAAGGTGGAACAACTTCGTAGCTAGCCGATTGATTCAAAAGGATGAATTTGCGCCAATGTTGTACTGTTCAATGACCCCAAGGTTGGAATATGGGCGAGTATGGGGATCTTTCCGTAGGTACGGATGGCATCGAAGTTGGCGGGATTATCGGGTCCATTCAGGATAACACCCTGAACTGGAATGTGTCGCAAGCGCAGGGCTTCGAGGCTGAGCAAGGTATGATTGATGGTACCCAGGGTAGTCCTGGCAACCAAAATAACCGGCAGGTTCAGACGCCTGATCAGATCGATCATAAAATGCTGGTCATTTAAAGGTACCAAAAGGCCACCAGCCCCTTCAACCACCAAAGGCCGGTGGCAAGAAGGTAATGAAAAATCATCCAGGGAAATGGCAATACCGTCCCGCCGGGCCGATTCGTGCGGCGAAAGGGGTTGCGACAGGCAGAAGGTTGATGGGTGGAAACGACTTGCCTCACATCCGGTTAACCTTTGAACAATCTGCGTATCGGTGTTTTCCAACGATCCCGATTGCACCGGCTTCCAATAATCAGCAGCCAATCGCAACATCAACCAAGCGGAAGCAATACTTTTACCAACATCGGTGTCGGTTCCGGTAACAAAATATCCCTGTGCCCAAGTTTTCATGGGGCTGGGGCAACTTTGGAAGCTTCATGCAGTCGTTGGTTGCGACGATTGACAATTTCCTGCATTTCCATGGATTGATTCGTCGCAGAAGATTGACTCTTCAACAATGCGCGTTCCAGCGCCTGGTTGGCTGGAACAGGTGAGGTTGTTTTATCGGAAGGTGACGATTGTCGGGCATCGGGACGGTTGTCGGTGGCCTTTTTTGCTGCATTGGCAGCGGCCATGGCTTCCAGCTCAACAATACGGGCCTCGGAAAGACCAAACTTTTTTCCCATTTCGCGGATGTTCTGGCTGCTACCAGGGGAAGTACCTTTCAGTTCGAGTCCTGCCGCCGCCGCGCTTTTCTGCAAAAATCTGGCCTTTTCGAGGGCACGCTCTTGATCGTACTGCTTTAATTTTTCAGGTGGTATTTCTTGACGTAATATGTCTTCTGCTAACGGTTCCTGTTCAAACAGGTTTTCACTAGAGGTGAGACTTTCAAAATAATTGATAATCAACCCTTTTACGTATGCAAAGACACTCTGATTTTCAATTTCTACCCGTTCAATAACATTCGGCTGCGCACCTCCAGACGGATCATCAGACTTTGAACAAGCGGCAACCATGACGAACAATGCAGTTACCACGATCCGGACACTCAGGGAAATCATGGCGTTCTCTCCAAAGAATATCTTAGTTTCTTTAAGATCTGGAAAGTGATCTTCAAAGATGATGTCGGGTGAAATTCCTGATAAACTGTTATTCGTGATACCCTTTTTCAGGCTATAAATTTTAGTGAATTATACCATCAGCACCCTGCAATTTTCAACAGTGTGTCGTATAAAATCCATGGTCAGTCCTTTTGTTCGACGCTTTCAACCCAGAAACCAGCATCTTCGATCATTTTCTTTGTTTTTTCCATACCATGACCACCAACATTGAGATACCCTTCGCTGAACAATGAGTTGGCAGGATAAAGCGCCAACACTTCCATGGCACCAAGATTGGCCTCCCGCCCCCCAGCAGCCCTGACTTCCGCATCGGGATTCATGAAACGGAACAACGCCAGGGTCCGCAGACACCGCTGTGGCGTCAGGTCGTTGCGTGGTCCCATCTGCGACCCCGGGACATGAACATAAAAGTTGACCGGAATGGAGCGGGCATTAAGTTCTCTCAGTTTCATGGCGACTGTTACAATGTCATCGGCAGTTTCTCCCATGCCGATGATGATACCGCTGCATATCTCCAACCCTTCGTGACGAGCAGCTTCAAGAGTACTGACGCGCTCGGCATAGGAATGCGTACTGCAAATGCTGCCATAATGCGATTCGGCGGTATTCAGGTTGTGATTATAACGATCCAAACCAGCCTCTTTCAGTTTGCGAGCGGTATCGCGATCCAAGAATCCAGCGGACAGGCAAACTTCCACGGGCCAGGATTCCTTGATTTGACGTACCAGTCTTGCCATGTGTTCCACTCGGGCCGGGGGGGGCTGGCGTCCAGAAAGGACGATGCAGTATCGATAAGCACCGCTTTGGTATGATTTTTCCGCCCCCTGGAGAATTTCCTCATCGGATTTGAGCGTATATTTTTCAATAGGGGCTTGGCTGTTCTTGGATTGGGCACAATAATTACAATCCTCGGGACAATAACCGTTTTGGACATTATTGAGAATATGCACCCGGACTCCCAGTCCGAAATAGCGATGACGTACCTGAAAAGCCCCGTGCAGGAGTGGCAGCAAAGCTATGTCAGGGTCAGTAAGAATGCGTATTGCTTGTTCCCTGGAGGGGGAAACACCGGAGAGAACGGCCTGTGTCAGAGAGTGCAGAAACGGGTCGGTGGCTTGGAGATCTTGATTCACGGCGCCTTATACTCTTTCTAGGTGGATAACGATGGACGGATCTGACTATGAAATCAGCTCATGGTCGGTGGCTGAAGGTCCCAAAATAGACGTGATGCGTAACAGTAAAGGATTGATTGGCAGTACTCGCTGTGACGAGCAGGTGCCGTAAAACCCCCGGGGCAACAGGCTTGTGGTTTGGAGCCGGTGTTTTGGCACCGATAGCCTTTAGTTGTTTGAGAAATGCCATCGGGGAAGGGTAGACCTCCTGCAGATACTCTTCCGAAAAAGTCAGGTCCATCCCATGCTGGACGGCCAAGTCATGCCAAAAATTTTTGTCTGGATAATGATGCAAACCGCAGGGAACCTGGTTTTGTTCGCACAAGGCTCGCCATTCCCGGAAAGTATCAGGTCCCAGAGTGGCAAACAGGAGCCGCCCTTTGGGGGTGAGCAGCCGGAATAAGGATGGCATACTGATACTGGGTTGCCGAAACCATTGAAATACCAGACTTGCGGTAATCATGTCAAAGGAGGTCCGAAGACAAGGAAATTCGGCATCCATGACGAGAAAATTTCTTTTTGCTCCTGGTGCGCTTTGCAAATTCTCCCAAGCACGGTGGATCATGGCGGGGGCAATATCGGTCAAAAGCCATTGGGATTCAGGCAATTGCTGGAGAATAAGCCGACTCAGAAACCCGGTACCGCAGCCCAGTTCGAGTCCAAAAACGGGGGTATGGGAGTCGATGGAATGGAGACCTTGAGCCAGTTTTTTGGCCACATGCGCCTGTATGCGAGCCTGGAGTTCATACTCCCGGGCGCGATTGAAAGCGGTACGAACAGGATTTGGTCTTTTCATGAAAAATGGTTGCCAAGAAAGGTGTTGATAGTGGCAGCATAGTCTTGCGGTTCCGTCAGGAGCGGCAAAAAATGGCCCCTTTCCCGATTATCTGCTTCCAACCATTGCAATCCTCCAGCAGCAACGGGTGGCAAATGGCCGAAACAATCCAAAGTCATTTTTTCAGTAACGATGCCATCATCCCGATGGGCCAGGGCAAGCCAGGGATGGGTCCACTGATTGAGGGTCACGCGTTCGTCCCAGGTTTGCAACCAATGTAACCCCATGGCCAAGGCTTGCTCATCTCCCTGGGCGCGTACCCCGGCCATGGGTCGGTTGACCCCACCCAACGCCATGAACCGATCCAATACCTGGTTGCTATCGTTGCCCAACTCGCGTTGCATGCCGGTCAGGATACGGCGATCAACGCCATGGGGAAAGTCATTCCCCCGGACAAACCGGGAAAATCCCATCAGGGAGACAAGCCCCAAACAACGGGAATGCAAGGGTTCCTGGTTCAGGTGTTTGAGGATCCACAAGAATCCCGTAGAATGGCCCATGCCAATCCAGGGACCGTTGCCAATAATTTCCAGGCGTGGCGGTCCAAAAAATCCCAGATCCATGGTTTGGGATTTCCAGTCGCCCAGGTGGCGGAGCAAGGGGCGCCAAAAACCGGGACCAAAGCCCCAACCGTGGACGCACAACAAGGTCGGTGTTGTTGACATAGTTGCTAACACTCTTTCCAGTGCGTTATGGCCTGGGCGAGCTGATGCAAGGCCTGATCGTTATGGGCTGCGGAGAGAGAAAAACGGATGCGACTGGCCCCTTGTGGCACGGTTGGGGGGCGCACGGCAATGGCCATGATTCCGGCATGGGTTTCCAGGTGGCCAGATAGTGCCAGGGTTTGGCTTGCCGAACCCAGAATAAGGGGGATGATCTGGGTTGAAGAAGTGCCACAATTCAGCCCAAGGGATTGCAGGTGCTGACGGAACTCCTGACTTTTTTGCAGCAACCTGTGTCGTTGGAGTTCCAGGGTGGGCAACAAATCCAGACTGGCATCCATGGCACCCAGGACGCCGGGTGGAAGGGCGGTGGCGTAGATGAAACCAGCGCAGTGGTTGATAAAAAAATCGCGCAGGGATTGCGAACAGACCGCATATGCGCCAAATCCACCGAGTGCCTTGCTGAAAGTTCCCATGACCAGATCAGCCTGCCCGGGAAAGTCGGCTGCCAGACCGAATCCGTTTTTGCCCAGAACACCCACGGCATGGGCTTCATCAAGGTAGAGAAAGGCCTGGAATCGGGTTTTAAGATCCAGGAGACCAGCGACATCGGCGCGATCCCCATCCATGCTGAATACCGTTTCCGAAAGGATAAATTTGGGGTTGGAATGGTGGCGATACTCAAGTAACAGGTGTTCGAGATGGTTTAAATCATTATGACGGTAACGGATCTGCCGAACTCCCGCAGCGCGAATCCCGTGATGCATGGAGGCATGATTGAGCCTGTCCGAAAATACCAGGGGTGCCGATTTGAGGAGTGCCGGATCCAGCAGTGAGGCCAGCAATGAGCTGTTGGCCTGGAAGCCTGAATTAAATATCAAAGCCGCTTCATATCCCTTTCCTGCTGCCAGTTTTCGTTCGATTTGTTCAAAAAGTTCCATGGTGCCGCATACCAGACGGGAAGCGGTTGCACCGGTACCCCAGGCGGATGTCCATTCGTTGGCACGAGCGATCAGGGCGGGATGATCGGCCAAACCCATGTAGTTGTTGGAAGAAAAATTAAGAAGAGTCTGATCTTTCCGGCGGGTTGTACCGCAGGTGCTGGGCCCCACAGGGCGCAACGATCGCAAGCAGTGGGCCTGAGATCGATTTTCAAGAAAACGTCGATAAAAAGATTCGGGCATGGAATGCAGGGGTGATTGTTATAGTAAACCTGAATGATCACCAGAGGTTGTCTATACTATTGAGTTTTTCAGACCGGATCGTCAATGGAAAATGCGTGTTCTCACACCAACGTGCCCCATTGGTGCATAATGTACCCTTCCAAGGGCCGGAAACGAGATTTATAAGTCATTTTTCGGCAATCTTTAATCCAATAACCCAGATAGAGCCAGGTCAACTGCTGCTGGACAGCATGGGTGATCTGCCACAAAATCGCCAGGGAACCAAGGCTGCGGTGAAACTGGGTCGGATCAAAAAAGGTGTAGGCCGCTGACAGGGCATCGGGTAGAACGTCCATGACCGCAACGGCTACCAACTGCTGGCGAAGGCGAAATTCGACAAATTGAGTTTCTCCCCAATCGCACAGGAGAAAATCGCAAAAATCGCTTGGTGTCGGGGCAGCCATGGGTCCATCAGCATGACGAATCTTGAGATAATGGGTGTAGAGGACAAACCGTTCCTCATTGTAAGATGCAGGATGAAGGGATACTGTCACGTCACGATTTTTGGCCAGTATCCGTTTCAGGGTGCGTTGGGGCCGGAATTGATTGACAGGCAGGCGAACCGGAACACACTCCCGACAATGGTCACAAAATGGACGATAGACATGGGAACCACTCCGGCGAAACCCTTGTTGTAACAGCCATCCATAAAGCTCTGAGTCCATGGGCCAGGAAGGATCCACAAACAACGTAGCGGCATCATGCGCTGGGAGATAACCGCAAGAATGGGGCTGGGTTAGGTGCAACGATGGTAAATAGGTTTCCATGGGGAATCCGGGATGGTCTGTCACAAGGTGTATCTCCCAACGTTTGAAGACCTTGCATTTTGTTGCTAAAGCACGCACCATTCTGGTACTCGGTTGGACCTTTGGAGTCAAGAAGGGATAGTGTATGTTTGAAGCAACCACCATTTTGTCGGTACGTCGGGGAGAGTCCGTTGTTATGGGTGGCGATGGTCAGGTCACCATGGGTAATCTTGTGGTCAAGGCCAACGCCCGCAAGGTGCGCACTATGCGCGACGGGTCTGTTTTGGCCGGTTTCGCCGGCGCAACCGCCGACGCTTTCACCTTGTTTGAACGTTTTGAGTCCAAGTTGAGCAAGCATGGGGGTAACCTGACCCGTTCGGCGGTGGAGTTGGCCAAGGATTGGCGAACAGACCGAATGCTTCGGCGTTTGGAGGCCATGCTGGTCGTGGCAGACCGGGGCACCAGCCTGCTGGTATCGGGCACCGGTGACGTTTTGGAACCGGAAGATGGTTTGATTGCCATCGGTTCCGGCGGTCCCTACGCCCAATCGGCTGCACGGGCCCTTTTGGGCCATACCCAGCTCTCCGCACGCCAAATTACCGAAGAGTCTTTGAAAATCGCCGCCTCTTTATGCGTTTATACCAACAACAACCTTGTGATTGAAGAGTTGTAGATGTCCGAATTTACCCCACGCGAAATCGTATCAGAACTCAACCGGTATATCATAGGGCAGAATGATGCCAAACGGGCAGTTGCCATTGCGTTGCGCAACCGTTGGCGGCGGCAGCAACTGGACCCGATCCTGCGGGAGGAAGTATTCCCCAAAAATATTCTCATGATCGGTCCTACCGGGGTGGGTAAAACTGAGATTGCCCGTCGTCTGGCCAAACTGTCTGATGCCCCTTTTATCAAGGTGGAGGCCACCAAATTTACTGAAGTGGGCTATGTGGGACGAGATGTGGAATCCATCATCCGCGATTTGATGGAAATGGCGGTCAAAATGGTGACCGAACAATCCAAAGTGGAAAATCGCAGACAAGCCGAGGATTTGGCCGAGGAGAAAATTCTTGACATTTTACTTCCAACAGCGCAATCCCAGGGCACACTCGGATCCTTGTTGGGTGCTGACGGCGATGATGCCAATGCAGGACGTCGAACTTCCGAAGATTCGCAGACCCGACAAAAATTTCGTAAAATGCTGCGGGAGGGTCGCCTGGATGACCGGGAAATTGAGATTGAGATCAGAGAACCACGTACCGGTCCCACTTTGGAGGTTTTTACCCCGCATGGCGGCATGGAGGGGATCAATATTCAGGAAATGCTGGGCGGGCTGCTGGGTGGTGGCCGGGCACGCAATCGCAAAGTGACCGTCAAAGAGGCCCTGGTACTGCTGGTCGATGAGGAAGCTGCAAAACTGGTGGATCGTGATCGGTGCCGACGCACCGCCCTGGAACGGGTGGAACAGTCAGGTATCGTCTTTTTGGATGAGTTGGATAAGGTGTGCAGCCGTGGAACCGAAATGCGCGGCGGCGATGTTTCCCGGGAGGGGGTACAGCGTGACCTGCTGCCATTGGTAGAGGGGACGACCGTTTCCACCAAACATGGTATGGTCAAGACCGATCATATCCTGTTTATTGCATCAGGGGCTTTTCAGCTTGCCAAACCTTCCGATCTTTTGCCGGAACTCCAGGGACGCCTTCCTATCCGGGTAGAACTGGACAACCTGGGGGCTGAAGAATTTATCCGCATTCTCACCGAACCGGAAAATGCCCTGACCCGGCAGTATACGGCGCTTTTGGCCACCGAAGGAGTGACACTCCACTTTACCGACGAGTCCATACGCGCTATCGCCGAAATTGCTGCCCAGGTTAATGAGACCACGGAAAACATCGGTGCTCGGCGCCTGCATACTGTTTTGGAAAAACTTCTGGATGACTTGTCTTTTACATCCCCGGACCGACGTGGAGAACATTTCGAAATTACAGCCGATTATGTACAGCAACAGCTCAAAGATTTAGCTGAGAATGAAGATTTAAGCCGGTTCATTCTATAAGGCACTGGGTGCCTATTTGATTGCTGGAACAAAAACGGCCACCCGAAGGTGACCTGTAAGTCTTTGTTTTCATTGGTGGAGCCGAGGGGGATCGAACCCCTGACCTCCGCATTGCGAACGCGGCGCTCTCCCAGTTGAGCTACGACCCCATGGTGGACCCAAACAAAAAAATACCGCGCTCTGAATGAAACGCGGTATTTTGGTTGCGGGAGAGGGATTTGAACCCCCGACCTTCGGGTTATGAGCCCGACGAGCTACCGAGCTGCTCCATCCCGCGTCGTTGTTTCTTGTCCAACTACCGCTTTTTTAATGGAGAGATTTAAATAAAGCTTCCTGGCGGTGTCCTACTTTCCCACAACTTAAGTTGCAGTATCATCAGCGCTGAAGGGCTTAACTGCCGAGTTCGGAAT
>JADGCN010000130.1 GCA_015228975.1 Magnetococcales bacterium | reverse complement strand
GGTGCTACAGTAATTTTTGAACAGAAAATGTCTCATTTTCATTGACACATTCCGGGGCTATTTGTATACCGTGCGCGGCCATAAATGACGGTTTCAGAATATCACGAAGCACCATTCCATCTTACTTGGCACCACGTTGGAAAAGCGTCATTTATGGCCGCGCACAGTATAACATTCACGCTGAACCAGCACAACTGTGCGATAAAAAGGCCATAAAAAAAATCTCGCCCCAGAACCGCAGGGCGAGACTCTTTTGAAAATTTAAACTTCTAACTACTGTGCCTGCACCTCCCCAGCGATAACAGCCGGAGTTGCCGTGAGTCCCGTCAGACTACTCTTTTCTCCCAAACGCGTTGCCGGATCGATGGGATCGGGGGTTCCCAGGAATGTGACCTCCGCAGGGAGATTCTGTTTTTCAATGGTCAAGCCACTGTTGGTACAAGCCCCCGAATCGTCTTTGAGCATGCGCGCATCCATCACCATTCCCCGAACCAAATAGGTTGCCCCATCGGCATCGGTTACCACGGCACCATCATCAATGGTGAAGTCGGGAACCTGGCGGGATGTCGGTCCACAGGATACTTCGCTATCGCTACCATCGGTACCAACGCAGCGGCTGGGAATACCTTGCAGGTCACCCGGTCCATTGTACATCAGGCCATACTTGGTTGTGACGTCCGCTGACCATTGATGGCTGTAGGACAATTTCAGAGGGGCGTCAAACTTGACGAATGACCCGGCTGTATCCTTGAGGGCCGTCAATTTGTTCCAATCATTCGGCCCGGTTTCCCAGGTATAGAACACGTCCAGTCGATCCCACGCCTGCCAGGGACAAATCAGGGTGCTGTCCCCGTCACATTGGAGCGCTTTCAAGTTTGCCGCAGTGTTTTCAAACAGGGGACCCGATTGGATACCGTAAGGGAAGTTGGTGTTGCTGACCGCACTGACAACATCCTCACTGTTGTTCCGCAACAACATGGTCGATTTGTTGAAGCCATAACCATGGAAATTTTTTGTGATATCCGTAGCGGTTTGATCCGCGGCCATTTCCCGGTCTTTTTTGAAGGGATTGGTGGTATCGACAGTGGCGAGCTTGGTTGGATCCGGGCAATGTTCACCACACAACAAGGTGGCCGGAACCGCATTGAAGGCATCCGTTCCCGGCTGTACCACATCATCGCGGAAGAAGGCGGCGACGGTGGAGTCCGCAGCCTTGCAGGACCATGTTTCCGGGGTAGTATCGGCATTGATGGCATCCGACTTGGTTTCCGCCCCGGTTGCGTCACCTGCGGCGAGCAATGCGCTCACCTGATCCCACTGGGATTTTTTGGAGCCGACGCAGTTGGCGAGCTTGACGCGGACGGCACCACCCAATCCATCGCTCCAAAAGTCGATGCCGCCGTAGGGCAGTGTCGTCAGGTCGATGGCGGATTCCGTGGCAACTTTTTCAAAGAAACCGCTGGTTGCGTTCATTTTGGCTTTTTTGACAAAGCCGGTGCCGTTCCATTCCACCAAATAATCGGAACTGGATTGGTCAGATGCATTGGTTTCGGTGAATTGCAACGGGATGTTTTTGATGTCGGCAAGGGTCAGGGGCACTTTGGTATGACGGGTCAGCTTGCCACCCGCCTGAAACACGGTATATGGCGTTTGCTTCACACTGACCGTGCCATCGGTATCACTGCGAACCGTCTCTTCCTTGTTAACCGAGGTACCGTTGGTGATGGTTACCCCTTCCGGGAACCAAGTTCCGTAATAGCCGACCCACCCTTGGGCAACGGCACCGCTGCTATCGGTGGTACTGATGGGAAAGCCGGTGTTCAGCATGACCGCATCGCCCGGCACCCAGCTTTTCGTGGAACCGGTGGGTGCTACCGACAGGTGGTAAAGGTTGTAGCCGGTGACATCGGTCACAAAGCTGTTGCGGGCGAAACAGACCTGGGCTTGGTTATCGTCAGACTGCCGCAAAAACCAATCATCGTTGTAGGCAAAGCTGAAGTTGGCGGTTTTGGCAACGTTGGATTGGCTGGCGTCGTCCCAAACCGATTCGTTGAAGCTGACGCTGCCATTGCCACCACTGCCGTCGCCAGAGCGGAACATGACCACTTTATCGGTGACAGGGGTGCCGCTGTCATTCGTGTACTGATTCATGTAGACCACCTTGACGCGACCATCGCCATTATCGACGACATCCAGGTTGCCGCGCATTTTTTCAGCACCGGTGGGTTTTCCTTTGCTGTCGAGGAAGATCCCTTTGAAATCCATGTTGAAAACGCCAAAGGGATTGGTTTCGCTCCCGCCCTGGGTGATTTCGGCATAACCGTAGACCAGGGATGGGGTGGGTGTTTGACCGCCACCATTTTTACCATCGTCGGAGACCCAAACCTTGACGGTTTGCGGATCATCGTCACTGGCCCGTTCTGAATTGATGACCCAGGTTTCAAAGTTGGGGGCACCGGCCCCGGAGGATTTGTTGACCTTTTTCTTCCCACCCTTGGCGTCGTTTTTGCCGCCGCCACATTTGTTGGTGTCAATCTGCGCGGTGTAAGGCCCCAGGTTCAATTCCACGTCGTATCGGGTCTGACCAAAGGTGCAAAGAATGTTGTTGACTTGTTTCAGGGCTTCGCCGGAACGTTCGTTCAAGGAAACATCGGGCTCGTCGGTGTAGAAGGCGGACATTGGGTCGAGAGTGGCCATTTCAACATCGCTGGCCATGCGGAAGGCCCGTCTCGCCGGTGCTGCCCGTTTGGCGGAGGTCGTCGGGGTGGTGACTTTTTTCTTTTTGTCGGCAACGGCAACCTTGCTGGCTATCGACAACGGTTTCACCAATTTTTTCTTGACTGATGGATCGTTGAAATCGGTCGATCCCGAGGTCATCTTGGTGGTATCGATCGTGGCCTTGGAGGCATCCAGCGTGGCCACATTGCCGCTCAGGATGGTGGCCTTGGCTTTCCCAGCCGTTTTCATCTTGATTTTATCAACGATTTGGTAGCCACCGCCGGAGGTGAGGGAAATATCCAGGCCATCGAAGACTTTGTCCAAACCTTGACCCTTGGTTACAGTAGCGGTGAAAGGATCGTCCTGCGCACCGGTGTATCCCTGATCCTGCAATGATTTGAGAATGGATGCCTTGAAAGCGGTCACTTTGGCGGCCAGTTTATCCGCCGAATCAATCTTGGCCACTTTGTCGGCGATGGCCGTGCTTCCAAGGCTGGCGAACACCGTTGCCGGGTCGCCCCCAATGGTATTGGCCACCACCAGGTTGGTCATGGGATTGACATTGGCCGGACCCGCTTTGTGGGCAACGGAATGCAGGGTATATTCCTTGCCCGCCGCAGTCCCCACCACCTGAATGAAATAAGGGGCTGCCGGGGACTTCAGATTGTCAAGAACACAGGTAAAGGTGGATCCCACTGCGGGACAGGTCAGGGATTGGCCATTCTTGTCTTTCAGGGTCACCTTGACCTTGGTATCGATCATGGCGCCAGCACTCATGGATCCGGTAATGATATTGGTGCTGGTGGTAGGGGCCACTGCGGCGGCGGCTGATTGGATGGCAGTGGTCGAGAAATTGCCCTGTTTGAGGCCGGTGCTGACGGTAGAGGCGGAAGTCGAGGCCTTATCCATATCTGCGGTCTTGACAGCTCCAGCGCCCGCCGCACCTGCTGTCAAGCCTGTGGCGGCAGTCTGCAGGGTGGTCAACGTGGTGGTATTCAGACCCAAGGCCTTTTGCACATTGATGGCATTGCCCAGGTCGGTAGAAGCTTGGCTTTTTTGATTGGCGCTGACAGGCAGAGCTGCCATGGCCGATGTTCCCGCTGTGGTCGTTACGGACGGCACCATGGTATTGAGGGCCTGTCCCAGCTTTGTCTGGACATCGGTTGTAGTCAGTTGCGTACCATCCGCCTTGGTGACCTTCAGGGTGTTGTTAACCGCTTCCATTCCCACCAGGGCTTTTTGTTGCGCCACCGCAGTCACCAGGGTACTCGCTGTAAAGCCTGTCGGGATCGTATTGGTCAGGGTGGCGGAATAGTTCAAACCATCCAAGCTGCCATCGGCCATATCCTCACCGATCACCTTGAGCGATTGCGCCACGATGGACGCCGTGGAGCCGATGGCACGCCGGACTGTTTCCGCCATGGCCTCGGAGGCTCGCCCGACTGACGCCACATTGCTGGGGGTGACAGGGCTTGCCACGGGATCGAAAGTGCTCTCCTGGGCATCGATACCAAAGCCAAATTTTGCCACCACATTGGTCTTGACCGTGGCCGTCGTTGTTGCCGTCAACTTGCTCAGACCTCCCGCCGAGGTGACCGCCGCCCGGTACATCACGGTGGTGATGGGGGTCAGATTGGCGGTTCTTTGATTGGCGTCGAGGACGTAGGAATCCATGGTCGCCGCCGTTCCCCCGGAAATCTGGTCGGTTCCGCCAGACGAGCTGACGTGCAGGGGGAATTTGGCATCTTTCGGCACCTGAAGGAAATACCGTCCATCCGCTCCGCTGGTGGCCGTTGCCACAACCGTCGAATCGCTATTGTCCGTGACGGTAATGGTTGAAGCCGTTACCGGGCCATCGAGGACGACGCCGGCAATGGTCAATTGCCCGGAATTGCCGGCCATGGCAGCGGAAGCGGAGATGAGGGTCGGTGCGTATTGGTTGTTGCCGATGTTGCTCGCCACGGTTTTAACCGTGGTTGCGGCAGCAGTCAGGACGCTGTTATCGACTTTGCCCTGTCCGGGCTGACCCGCCTGCATGTTTTTGGCTGCGCTGGCCAAGGCGGTCATGGGAGCCGTGCTTTCCCCCAAGGACGTGAGGATGGTCGTGGCGTTGTTGATGTCCGCCGTCACCTGGGCCAGTTGATTGGTGGATACCGGCATCTGATCCATTTTGCTCGCGGCAGTGGTTACGGATACGCTGGGTACCATGCGGTTGACCGCCTGGGCCAACTGGCTCTTGGCATCCGTGGCCGAATATTGGGAGCCGTCAGGCTTGGTGACCGCCATGGAGTTGGCAGCGACTTCCATGCCCACCGTCACTTTTTGCTGCGCCACCTGCGCCAGGGCGGCGTTGACTGTTGTCGCGGTGAATCCGGTTGGCAACACGGTGGTTTGCGGGACACCCGCAACGTCCTTGCCGATGATGGTGAACACCTGGGACATTTTTGTCGGATCGGAGCCAACGGCACGCCGTACCGTTTCTGCCATGGCTTCAGAGGAACGCACCATGGAGGAAACGTTGTTGGCTGTTACCGGGGTGGTCAAGGGGTCGATGCTGCTGTTTTCGGCGTCGATGCCAAAACCATACTTGGCAACCACGCTGGCCTTGGTGGTGGTCACCATGGCGCTCGTCACCTTGTCGAGACTACCGGCGGTGCCGACAACGGCGTTATACACCACGGAGGTGATGGGTGTGACGTTGGCGGTGGTTTGCGTGGCATCGGTGACCAACGAATCCATGGGTGCCGGGGTTCCACCGGTGACCTGGTCGGTTCCGCCGGAAATGCTGACACGCAACGGAAACGACGTGCCGGTGGGAATGGCGATAGTGTAGGTGGCATCGCTACCGGTGGTGGTTGTGCCTACGACGGTACCACTCTTATCGCGCACGGTGACCGTCGCCCCGGTCACGGGTCCGTCGATGACGGCACCCGACACGGAATTCGACGAGCTGCTGGAGCTACCGCCGCCACCGCCACCTCCGCATCCGCTGGCGGCAAACCATAAGGGGAAAATCATGGCGGCGATGGCCGCTTTTTTCAGTGTACGAGCCACGTTTCGTCCTCTTTAATCCAGAGTTCAAGGGAGGGCAGTATTAAGAATCTTAATGCCATTATTTTACCACATGTATTTCGTACTTTCAAGAGCATTTTCCAAGAATACAAGTTCTTCGCGTGTGTCTTTCCCCAAAATTTCCGATGGTCAAGGGACAGATACGCGTCCTTCATTTCCGGCTGCGTTCCCTGGCGAATGTGGTATAATCCTGAGTCGGAGGGGATTATCCGGTCATGAAGACCTGACGCCCCTCTTCGATGTTTCATCAACCTGCCCCCCTGCGAGAGAACATATGACCTGCGGAATCGATGATATCCTTGAAAAATCCAACAAGTCCATCAATGAAGCCATCCAAAAGTTGATCCTTGAGTTGGATGCCGACTTTGATCTGAACCTGCCGATTCAATCCATTTCCGCTTCTCCCCAGGTGGAAAAATTACGGGGTGAGTTGGGAACCTTTGCGGTGTGGCTGGTTCATGGTCGGCGTAAGGCGGGCTGATACAGAACTTCCTTGCACCCTGTTGCGCTATCTCCTTGGGTCTTGAACGGGTTGAGACAATTCTGTCGCGCATCTGCCCGGTATAATAGTGATTGAGTTTTGCCGCATGCTACCGATCAAAAAATAAATGCCCGTGATTTTCGACGATGGTTGGTCTGCCCGCAGGGGTATCCCGGGTGGGATGATGTCATGGGTTTCGGAAGTCTGGATCGTCAATCAATCACCGAACAAGCCTTTATTGGGGAGGAGCGCTCGTGTACAGAGTCAAGCACATTTTGGTCCATGGTACGGTTTCCTGCCTGTTGTTCACCCCCGTTGCCGGCAGTGCTGCTGAAAAAGCGTCTCCCGAAGAAACGGCGCAAAATCAAAAGGCGGCTGCTCCAGAACCTGGGATGAAAGTGGGCGACCTGACCATGACGCTGACTCTTTCGGGTATGAGCGATTATGTGTCCCGGGGAATTTCCAATACCAATCATAAACCGGCAGTCCAGGCAACCGGCAAAATTACCCATGATCCCACGGGGCTGTACCTTTCGCTGTTTGGCGGCAATGTCAATTTCAAGCCCGCCATTCCGGCGAATAACGATCCCTATATGGAACTGGATGTATCCGGGGGGTGGAACAAGGAAATTCAGGGCGTTGCCATCGATGCGGGTGCCATTCACTATGCCTATCCAGGGGCGGACAAAGTATTAAAACTCTACTACGATGAATTTTATCTTGGCCTGGGGTACAAACTCAGTGCGCTGGAGATGAATGGCAAGTATTCCTACTCGCCAAGCTTCGGGGGGTCCTTGCAGGGTAACTCGGCGTCCTACCTTGACTTATCGCTGGCCTATCCCTTGCCCGAGGATTTCAAGGTGAGCGGGCATTACGGTTTGTCGTTCGGTAATTATTTCAAGAGTACCGAGGCCAACTCCGTGGGCCATTATTCCGATTACAACATCGCCCTTTCCAAGGATATCCTGGGGGCGACTGCGGCGCTGACCTGGAATACCGCCGATGGTCGCGCCAAAGATTGGCAGGGACCGCTGCGTTTTCTGGCACGGGACCAGCTCGTGTTGGGAGTGAGTAAAAATTTCTAGGAAATACTGTGAAACAACGCCAGTTTATCAGCTTTGATTGGGCCTTGAAGCGTCTGTTGCGCAGCAAGGCCAATTTTGAAATCTTGGAAGGTTTCTTGAGCGAACTGCTCAAGGACGATATCTGCATCCAGGAAATTTTGGAGAGCGAGGGCAACAAAGAGCATGCCCTTGATAAGTATAACAGAATTGATATCAAAGTTAAAAACAAACACGGCGAACTGATTCTGATCGAAATACAATTTCAACGGCGCCTGGATTACCTGCAACGTCTTTTGTATGGCACGGCCAAGGCTGTTACAGAACATGTCGCTGAAGCCCAACCCTACGCCAATGTACCCAAAGTGATTTCGGTGAGTATCTTGTATTTTGATTTGGGTGAGGGGGACGATTACATCTACAAGGGGACGACAATCTTCAAAGGAATGCACACCTGTGATGAGTTGCATCTCAGTGCGGCGCAAAAGGCCGTGTTCCACTGCAATTCCATTCCCGAACTTTACCCGGAATATTATTTGATCACAGTCAACCGCTTCAATGATGTGGCGCGGGACACCTTGGATGAGTGGATCTATTTTCTTAAAAATGAGGAAATCCGAGAAGGTTTTACCGCTCGCGGTCTTGACAAGGCCAAGGAGAAACTGGACATACTCAAACTTTCTGGCCCGGAACGCACGTCTTACGAACGATACAAGGAAGACCTGCATGATCAGGCCAGCATGGTGTTGTCGAGTTATGGGGTTGGAAAACTGGAGGGCGAGCAAATTGGTGAACAGAGAGGACGTCAGGAGGGTGAGAAGAAAGGCAAGGCCACCATGTTGACAAGTTTGTTGCAACGCCGCTTCGGTACCATCCCCGACTGGGCCAACGATAAGATTGCCAAGGCCGAATTGCTTACCCTGGAAAGGTGGAGTTTCCGCATTTTTTCGGCCCAATCATGGGACGATGTTTTTTCAGACGAGGCGTGACTGGAGTTTTCTAAACCGCAACCAACGTGGTATATGTGGTTTTCCAGCGCCATTCATGCCCCCGACTCAGGCATCCGGGGTTTTCCCTCTCCCGATTGAAGCTCTCGGGGGCAGGCTCTTCGCGGGAATGACAGGTGACCTTTTCAAAGGATCTTCTGCCTGGGTTTCGGGTGAGTAGGTAGATTTGGAGCAGAAAGAAAATTTAAACCCAATAACCACGCCATTTTTTCTGAGAACGACGGCGAATTTTGACTAATTCTGTAGGTACACGCCATTAAAGATAACATCTTGACATTCATGGTAGTAAATGCTTAGCATGTGGGTATGTACATCCGAACCACAAAACGCAAAAAAAAGATGGGTCTGTAGTCGAGTACTACCAACTGGCCCACAATGAGCGACACCCTGAAACCAAGGTGCCAACGTAGCAGATTATTTATAATTTTGGTCGAACTGATCAGGTAGATCGGGATGCCATGATACGACTTTGTGCCTCATTAGCTAAGGTTTGCGGCATTGAAGTGAAAGTTCCTTCTCAGAAGAATGAACAAAATAATTCACATGTTATAGGGCTTCCAGATGGGATGGAACTCATAAAAACATTCGAATTTGGAACGGTTACTGTCATTGAGGCGTTATGGGAAAGATTAGGAATAGGCAAAATCATGCGGGAAAAAATGTTGGCTGATGGGGGTACCGTCCCCTATGATTGTGCTTTGCTGGCGATGGTTGCCAATCGGCTATGTGAACCGACATCCAAGTTGGGTGTTTGGGAAAGGTGGTTAAAGAAAGTTCACCTTCCATCTTGTAATAATCTTAAATTAGATAACATGTATGAAGCGATGGACCTTCTCTATGAACACTCTCAAATTATTGAGAAAGAAGTATTTTTTAACGTAACTGACCTTTTCAGCCTGGAAGTAGACGTGGTTTATTACGATACGACTACGGCATCATTCAGCATCGATGAAGAAGACGAAGATGACGATAAATGCGAAGACAAGGATGAAGAAGGTCAAGGTGAATGTTCTACCGAAGAGAAGGAACATGTGTTACGGAAATTTGGACCGGCCAAGGAAGGTTTTTGGTCGGTACAGATCGTTGTAGGCCTGTTTGGACCCGATAGATTATATACCAAGGAGGAGCTCCCTCTGTTCCTTGCCAGGGAGGCCATTAACGAAATGCTTGGCCCCGTAAACAGG
>JADGCN010000012.1:45424-54792 GCA_015228975.1 Magnetococcales bacterium | reverse complement strand
TCCTGGATGGGCCGATTTATGGGTGATGATAACTGGGGAAAACCTGGATTCCCGCATTCGCGGGAATGACGGATAAATTGAGGAATCATTTGAGATGAGACAAGGACCGACCGGCTTCAGCCGGTATCCGGACTTTCAGTCCGCAATCCAAACCCACCGGCTTTAGCCGGTGGTTGTTTAGTGGGTGCGCGGGGGAGGAGGAAACAGATCCGTTACCACGATTGCAGCAGCATGTTGGAGATCACACGACATTCCTTTTACCCGTGTCTTGAGTTTGTAAGTTCTACCTCCATGGGAAAAACAAATGCGCCTATCGGATATCTCAATAAAACAGAAATTAATGTACACGACCGGATTTTGCTTTTTATTGTTTTGTGCTGCTGTTCTGTTATATACCTTGACATTGCGTGAAACCATCACCGGTTACGAACACCTCCTCGACCATGAAATCGCCATCCGTCAGCATGCGGGTCGGATTACTCAATATGTTCTCCGGGCCAGAAAGGATGAGAAGGATTTTTTGACCCGCAAAGATCCCGCCCATGCCCAGAGCGCGGTACAAAATGTTCGACTCGCCATCCAGGAGGCCAAAGCCGTGGAACCCCTGATACCACAGACGGATCGTGGTATGGAAATCAAGAAACAATTACGGTTGACGGATCATCTGGAGCGCTATGAACACCTGTTCCAAACCATCGTCGCCGCCTGGGAGACGCGGGGATTGGATCATGAACATGGACAGCAAAAAACATTACGCGATGCCGCCCATGCCCTGGAACAGGCATTTCGAAGCATGGATACCGATGGCAAACCGAACGATGTCAGCCGCGAAACCATTCCCGGGGCACAGATGGTCTATTTAACCCTGCGCCGCTTGGAAAAAGACTACCTGCTGCGTCAGGATGAAACTTATCTGCCCACCCTCTATGAAGAAGTGCAGCGTTTGCGTGTTCTGACCCAACAATCAACGGTGTCGGAAGCCCTGAAGGAACACCTGTATGGCCTATTGGCAACGTATCTCGAAACCATGAAAACCATTGCCACGACCGACGATCATATACAACAAACCATCGCATTGATGCGCACCGAGGTCCATCAGACCGAACCGTTGGTCGCGAAGATCAGCTCTATCGCCGATGAACTGGCTGCGGCTGCAACCAAGGAAACCCGCCAGGTCGCCGAAGAGCGCGCCCGGCTCATTTTTTTCGTGAGCCTGGGTGCCATCGTCATTTGTGGATGGTTGACCTACCTGATAGTCCGCTCGATCGTAAGCGCCATTGCCAATCTGTGGCATTTCTCCCACGAGGTGGCTGGGGGCAATCTGGAAGCCAAAACCACATTGGACTCTCGGGATGAAATCGGCCAATTGGCGGTTGTCATGCGGGAGATGGTCAACCGCATGCGTGCCATGCGCCTGATCGCGGATCGCATGGTGATGATCATGACCTTGGCGGCACGCGGGGCGATCCCCGATCCCCTGGATGCCAAATTTCAGGGTGATTTTCAAAAAATGTGCGGTGCGTTGAATAACATGATCCAGCGTTTGCAGGAATTACGACTGATTGCCGACCATGTGGATCGAATCAGTCGTGGCGAAATCCCCGGAAAACTGGACGGGCAGTTTCAGGGGGATTTCAAACGCATGGTCGATGCCATCAATATCATTATCGATCAACTGAGTGGACGCCAGGCATAGCGCATCGATATCGTTCATCACCCACCGCTCCGGGAAATAATCCCCCGTGCGGTGATCTACCCCCAGGATCGTAACCGTTTTGGACAGTTTATCCCTGATCTCACTGACATTGGGTGGTTTTCTGGCAATTTTTACCGTGGCAACGTTGCTGACGCTCCCCTTGCGTCTGCGAAAATCGGAGTCAGCAGCCATCGAGGTCCAGAAGGAAACCCCTTCGTCCCAGGGGGAATCCTGGATGACGCTCCTATTGGCAGCGGTATTGCGTCCCGTGCTGATCCTGGCCTTGACCTGGTGCCTGCTGAAAATTCTCTCCATCCATCCCGAATGGTTGGGAAACGCCCGGATTGATGAACGCTATATCAAAGCATGGTATCTGTTTTGGGTGATTTTGCTGTTTTTCAACATCAACGAAGCCATTGGCCGCCTGTTCTACTTTGTCCACCGACGACGCTTCCCCATCCCTTCGGTCATGTTGTTCCTGCTGCGTCTGCTGCTCATCGGCGCAACATCCTTTGCCATTTTTCACTTTGTCCTGGATTTCGATACCTCCCAACTCCTCACTTCGACCGCCGTCGTAGCAGCCGTTGTGGGTATTGCCTTGCGCGAAGTGTTAAGCAATTTTTTAGCCGGGCTGTCCATGAACCTGGTCGGTACCGTGGAGCCGTCGCAATGGATTGCCGTCGCGGACAAAGAGGGGGAAATCATCCATCGCAACTGGCGGGAAACCCGCTTGCGCAGCACCAGTGGTCACATTTACATCATCCCCAACAACACCCTTGCCGCCAGCGTCATCAACAATATGACCTGGAACAGCCCGCTGCGTCGCCATCAATTGCTGTTCACCCTCTCCTTCGGTGATTTCCCGCAAACTGTAAAAACGCTTCTCCAGGATGCCGCCAGGAGCGTGGAAGAGGTGGAACAAAGCAAATCGGTCGATGCCTTTATTCACGAATATCGGGATTATGGGGTGGTCTATCTGCTCCGATTCTGGAGCAGAACCTACTTCGACCGCTCCAAACTCGAAGGATTGGTCCGGGAACGGGTCTGGTATCGCTTGCGGCGTCACGGACTCTCCATCCCGTTTCCAGATGGCGGCTCGGTCTATTCGGTGGCCCCCAGCCTGATTCCACGGGTCAAGAAACAACCCGGGGATTATATCCACCTTTTGCATCAATGCGGCTTTTTCAACCGTCTCTTGGCCGACATGCCCCGGGAAGCCCTCCCCGGCCCGGAACAACTTTTAACCTTCGCCGCACTTCTGGAACACCGGGTTTATGGCCCCAATGAACACTTGTTCCATCAGGGTGACGTGGGACGCTGCTGCTTCATCGTCGCCCGGGGATATCTGCACGGGATGGTATTTTATGAAGGTTTGGAAGCAACCCAGGAATTTCGTGTGGAAACGGGGGAACTCGTGGGTGAAATGGCCTTGTTGACAGAACTGCCCCGTACCGCCTCGATCAAGGCGGATGCCGACGAAGTGGAACTCCTGGAAGTCTCCGCCCCGGCCTTCGATGCCTTGCTGGCCATCTCTCCGGCAGTGCAACAGTCATTGGCGAATCTGGCAGCACGGCGCTCCAAGCAACTGTTTGAACAATTGCAACACCTGGAACCCGGGCAAAACCTGTCCATGGAACACCACTTGAAACCCAATTCCTTGTTCTACAAACTGGGATTGGCGATTCATTTGTTTCGAGAAAAATAATCACGCCTCTTTGAGCGCGATGATCTCGGCATCGGCGAAACGCAGCCGCAACGTCAATACCTTGCACAATCGAATGAAAATATTCTTGGCCATTTCGGGATCATCGGCGCTGACCTGATCAAAAATTCGCCGCGACAAAATGAAAACATCCGTATCCATGATGGCGACCGCATTGGAAGACCGGGGAGCCTGATCAATAAACGCCATGTCCCCAAGAAAACCACCCCGACCAAAAATGGCCAACGTATGCTCCTTGTTGCCACCGTGAATCGGTAAAACAATGCGAATCCCCCCCTTGCGGATGAAAACCATCTCATCCCCCGGGTCACCCCGTTTGAACAAGGTTTCCCCCGCTTTGAACGAACGCTCCTCCACAACCTTGCCCAATAGGGCCAATACCCCCTCCTTCCCCTCCTCTTCCAGGCCGAGAAACAACGGAAATTCATGGATCGGCAATGGCCATTCCTCGGCAGCACGTTCCAAGGTATCTCCTGCGAGGATCCGATCCTCCACCCATTCGATGGCCTCATCCAGCGTGGAAAAAGTCTGAAGGTGTTGCGTCGGGCGCAACACGAGCTGTTCCAAAGGAATAATCGGTTTGCGACCGCCAGACAAAACCCGGGACGGTTCGGTCAAAATAAGATGGGCCCCCTTCTCGGAAAGCATGGCATCCATCTGACCCAGCATGTGCATGGCAGTAAAGTCAACGGTCTGAACCCGGCTCATGTCGAAAATCAAAAAACGACACACCCTGAGTTCCGACTCCAGACGGCTGAACAACTGGTCGGTGGTGCCGAAAAACAGATTGCCCTGCAACTCGCAAATGACAACCAAATGCTGATTTTCCTCAAGAATTCTGCGCTCTTCGGGAAAACGTTGGTGCTTGGAGGAATACTGGCCACCATACAGTTTGCGGCGAATCACCGAAGTCTTGACCTGATCACGCAAAAACAAAACAACCGCCAAAGCCATTCCGGCACCGGCAGCGACAATCAGGTTGAACACAACGGCAACCACCACCACCGTGGCCACGACAAAAAAATCCAAAAAGGTTTCGTTGCGCCGCAGCAACGTAAACGTGTGCCAATCGACCATGCGCCACGCAACAACGATCAGGATTCCCGCCAGTGCGGAAATCGGCACCCAACCCAGAAGAGAACTGAAAAAAAGCAGGACCAACAGGGAAAAAAAACCTTCCAGAATCCCCGCCAACCGGCTGTGACCGCCGCTGTTGATGCTCACCAGTGTCGCACCCATGGTGCCGGCACCGGGCATTCCACCCACCAGGGAGGACACCAAATTGCCCACCCCCTGGGCCATGAGTTCCCGGTTTGAATTGTGTCGGGATCGGGTCATGGCATCAACAACAACACAGGTTTTTAGGGTATCCACCGACAAAAGGGCCGACAACGTCAGGGCCGGAACCAACAGGGAGAACAAATCCTGCAAACGCAACTGTCCCAATGCCTGCCACCGCCCAGAAAATCCATGACTCAGTGTGGATAAATCGACCTGAATGGCACCCACCAGCAAGGGATTGTCGGTCAAGCGCAACAATTCCGGATGCTTGAAACCGGAGAGGAAATAACACCCCATTCCCAGGAGCAAACCAAAGACGGGAGCGGGCAGACCCCGGATGATCCGAGGGGCCGCGATCATGCCGAGGATGGTTACCAAGCCGGTCAGGATTCCGGTGCCTTGCCACAACTCCGGGTGGGTCAAACCTTGGGCGAGGCTGACATTCTGCGGCAATCCCAGCCATTTCGGAACCTGGCTGAGAAAAATGAGCAAACCAACAGCGCTCAGATATCCGGCGACGACCGGATACGGGATGAATTTAATGATCCGGCCCCCGCCAAGGGCACCGTAGAGCATTTGCAATAGCGATGCGATCAGGGCCACCATGGTGAGAAATATGAGGATTTCTCCGGGCGATTGGGCACCGCTGGCGATGCGTTCCGTGGCCAGAGCCGATAGAACCGCAGCGGCAGGGGCACACGGGGCGGTAATCAGGCGTGCGGCACCACCCAACCCCGGGGTTGTCAAACCCAGAGCGATAACCCCCATCACCCCCGCCATCGCCCCCAGGGGTAGACTGGAAGCCCCCAGTGGTGCCATGGCGGCCACACCATAGGCAATCGCCGACGGCAGCGCTACCAACATCGCCGCCAGGCCACCCCAGGCATCACCGATCCAAGCCGCTTTCTTCTGCATACCCACCATTTACTTAAGCTCCGGGTTTTCAGCACGTTTGCGTTTCAATCGTTTCCAATACTCCAGGCGCTTGGCAATCTCCCGCTCATGGCCCCGATCCACCGGCGTGTAAAAATGCCGATCCTGCAATCCCTCAGGCATATGCTCCTGAATCACCAGGGCGTGTTCATAATCATGGGCATACTGATAACCACGTCCATACCCCAATTCTTTCATCAGGCGGGTTGGGGCATTACGCAGATGCAATGGCGGCGGCAGCGAGCCCAATTGTTGCGCCGTCTCCTTCGCCAGTTCATAAGCAACATACACACTGTTGCTCTTCGGGGATGTCGCCAGGTAAATCACCGCCTGGGCCAACGCCAGTTCCCCCTCCGGTCGCCCCAAAAAATGATAACTCTCCTTGGCCGCCAAGGCGATCTGCAATGCCTGGGGATCGGCATTGCCAATATCCTCACTGGCAAAACGAATCAATCGGCGTGCCACATACAAACCATCCTCCCCCGCCACCAACATGCGCGCCAACCAATAGAGCGCAGCATCCACATCGGAACTGCGCAACGATTTGTGTAACGCCGAAATCAGATTGTAATGCGCCTCACCCTGCTTGTCATGCTTGAGTGTGGTGGACAACAAAGCCGCCTGCATCGTTTCCATACCCACCCGGAGCCGTCCATCCGCACCCGCCGTCGTCATGCCGACGACCGTTTCCAACATGTTCAGCGCCAGACGGGCATCACCATCCGCCCGATCAGCCAACGCCTCGGCAACACCTTCCGCCAATACAATGCCACCACCCAAGCCACGCTCCTCGTCCGCCAAGGCATCGGCAATAATTTGCAGCAACACATCGCGGTTTAACGCTTGCAGGGTCACCACCTTGGTGCGCGATAACAAGGCCCCATTGAGTTCAAATGAAGGATTTTCCGTGGTCGCCCCCAACAATATGATCGTGCCATCCTCAACCACCGGAAGGAAAGCATCCTGTTGCCCCTTGTTGAAACGATGAATTTCATCCATGAACAGGATGGTCGCCCGATTGGAGTACCGCTTTTCTTCACGCGCTTGATCCACGACCTGCCGCACCTCGCGCACCCCCGCCATCACCGCCGACATGGCAATAAACTTATGTTCGGTATGCGCGGCGATGATGCGCGCCAGGGTCGTCTTGCCACATCCCGGAGGCCCCCAAAAGATGAGCGACGGCAAACGTTGGCTGGAGACAGCATGATGCAGCAGGCGTCCCGGGGCTGTCACATGCTCCTGCCCCCGCACCTGGGCCAGGGTACAAGGACGCATGCGGTCGGCCAACGGCGGTAACAATGCATCCATGGGGAAGGCTCTTCAAGCATTAAAAAACACAACTTCTTGGTCAGCATGGAATAACTTGATAACTCTTCCGCCAAAATCAACCAGTTTTCTATTGCCGCTGGGTGTTATGGATTATCCCACAACAGGTTTCGACCATAGCGACTACCTGTTCAGCAACTTGCAATGCTTCCTTGGCATCGATCCGGTCAGGTTCCATGATATTTCCAGGATAGCGGGTTTCCACCGCATAACTGCTCATGATCCCAAAAGATTCCTCAAAACTCGAAAGTTCTGGCAAAAATGGAAAGACAAGGTCAAACAGGGCAAGAAGATCATGGGTTCTACCAACGGCTATCCCGTGGAAAGTCAGCATGCCTTTGAATGCTTTTTCTACGGCCTGATGGGCGTGAAAGCATGGTGTATCTGTCGGGCCATTTTCCATGGCTAAGACGGTACGCGCCGTTATCAGATCGTGATCGGCCTTTTTTAGCCACTCTTGGCAATAGTCACGGTTACGTCCTTTCATGCAGAACTTTCCCGGACTGCAAGGCATTCGTAATAATATGATTGACCGTCCCCATCCAATGGTTTACCTCTTCTGGGGTATAAACAAGAATATCCATAGGACAGGGAGAGGGACGGAAAAGCATGCGGATCGGTAGCGCCCGTTTGTATTGCGGCAAGGCCGATGGCATGACCACCAACAAATCAAGATCGCTACCTGGCCTTGGGTTGCCCGATGCATAGGAGCCGAACAGAATGATCCTGATGGGGCTGAAATGCTCAACGATAGTGTAGATAATCTTCGAAATGGTATCTGGTGAAATGAAACCATTCTGTTCCGTGGATACGGCGTGACGGAATCCTTTTGGTTTAATAATAGGTTCATGTAAGCTCATAATAACACCTTGTCTTTGTAATATGAGCAGCAACGGGATAAAAACCTCGACTCAGGCACCGCTGTCAGAAGAAACAAGCATGTAGCCAACCAGCATAGATCACACCACCTCAGCCATCAAGTCGTAGGCGGTCGCGTCCAACACTTTGGCCGACACCATCATCCCAGGGACCAGATGTCCCCCCTTGAGCTTGACGTGCCCATCCACTTCGGGAGCCTGCCATTGGGTACGTCCCCGATAGACCCAGGGATCCTCCTGAATCCCCTGCTCCACCAAAACTTTGCATGTCGTGCCGACCCGCGCCAGCATTTTTTCCCGACTGATCTGTTGTTGCAATGCATAGATCCGGTGCCGACGCTCTTCGGCCAGTTGCGCGGGAATTTTATCGGGCAAATGCCATGCGGCCGATCCCACTTCATCGGAATAGGTGAAAACCCCCACATGGTCAAGCTTGAATTCTGCAACGAACTGGTACAAATCATTGAATTCGTCGTCGCTCTCCCCCGGAAACCCGACAATGAACGTCGAACGAATCGCCGCATCCAAAACCCGCTCGCGAATCCGCGACACCAGACGGCGCACCGACTCGCCACTCTCGGCCCGCTTCATCCGGGTTAAAACCGCCGAATGGCTGTGTTGCAACGGAATATCCCAGTAGGGCACCACCTTGGCCGATTGGTTGACATGATCCAATAAATCATCGTGAATCAGGGTGGGATAGAGGTACAACAGGCGAATCCACTGCAATTCGGACAAAGTTTCCAATTCTGTCAACAAATGACGCAACGAGGTTCGAGGACTGAGATCGCGCCCATACAAAGACGTATCCTGAGAGACCAGGTTCAATTCCCGCACGCCGCCGCGAACCAGGGCACGCGCCTCCGTCATGAGTTCTTCCGGTGTCCGGGAGCGAAACGGGCCACGCAACTGCGGAATGATGCAGAATGAACACGGATTGTTACACCCTTCGGCAATCTTCAGGTAACTGGTATGTTTGGCCGTGGTCAGTACCCGGGGAGCCCCCTCCCCTGTTTTTTTCAGCGGGGCGAACATCAGTTGGGCTTGATAACCCGGTGGTTCCACCACATGCCGGGGCTGGTCAGGGGTGTCGTGTGTTCCCACGATAAGGTCGATGGCGGGAATCTGTTCCTTGAGGAGACGCCCATGGCGTTGCGCCAAGCATCCCGTCACCGCCAAACGAACCCCGGGACGCCGCGCCTTGATGGCTGCCATATCCAGGATGGCCTGGCGCGACTCCTCTTCCGCCGAAGCGATGAACCCGCAGGTATTGACCACCAACAGATCCGCCTCCTCGGGATCGGGGGTCAAGGCATGCCCGGCCTGCACATAACGACCAAGCATTTTTTCCGTATCCACCAAATTTTTCGGACAGCCCAGGGAGATGACACCAACCTTGACCACATCCCGTTTGTGTTTCATGGCTTAATTCTACTTTGTCACATTCGCGCTTCTTGGTTGATTGAAAATAGATTGAAAGAAAAAAGGGGTCTGGGGGATTGCCCCCAGGGTTTTGATTTTGTTTTTT
>JADGCN010000012.1:15723-45415 GCA_015228975.1 Magnetococcales bacterium | reverse complement strand
ATTGAAAGAAAAAAGGGGTCTGGGGGATTGCCCCCAGGGTTTTGATTTTGTTTTTTATTTTACTTCCCCACACAGGGGGTTTGGGGGACGAAGTCACCCAAGGTTTTGGTTTTAATCCCTGGCTAAAACCCGGCATTAGGTGTGATCCCTTTCGCAAAAAACGCGAAAGCGATCACGTTAAGGTACGCCCCCGGGCGCATTTTCGCAAAAAAACGCGAAAATGCTTCGTGTAAAGGGGGGCGGGAAAAGCAAAACCCTGGGGGCAATCCCCCAGACCCCTTTTTTCTTTTAATAATAACAGTTAACAATGAACAAAAGCCATCCGTTCAGGTTAACGAATGTGACAAAGTAGAATTAAAAACGGTCAATCGCGAAAGTTGATGAATTGCAGGGGGAGTTCGTAGCCCGCTTCCTTAACCTTGGCGATAGCATCCTGTAAATCATCGCGTTTTTTCCCGGTCACCCGGACCGCATCTCCCTGAATGGCCGCCTGAACCTTTAATTTGGACCCTTTGATCATCTTGCAAATTTTTTTGGCCAGATCCGTGTCCACCCCCTGCTTGACGGTGACAATCTGCCGCACCATGTCACCCGAGGCCGCTTCCACCTTGGCAAAGTCCAGGCTCCCGGGTTCAATTTTGCGCCGGACCATTTTTTCCTTCAACACCTCCACCACCTGATCCAATTTGTAATCGTCATCGGCCAAAAGGGTAATAATCGCCCCGTCATGTTCCACCTTGGATTTGGACCCCTTGAAATCATAACGGGTGCCAATCTCCTTGGCCACCTGGTTTACAGCATTGGCCACTTCCTGAAGGTTGACCTCCGAGACAATATCGAAAGACGGCATGACACGCTCCGTTGACGCTTGGATCTAATGTTTGATGGACTCGGTTTTGATGACATCCACACCAGGGGGAACCTTGAACTCAAACCGTTCGTTGGGAATCGTATGGTTGTAAATCCCCTTGTAAAAATGAAAATGTGACAAATTACCCATGGAGTCAAGAATGGAGAGTTTCATCAGTTTATCGTTGTTGGGTCCCAGAAGGACATCGATGTATTGCACATCCCCGGGCTTCTTGGGAGTCAGACGAATTTGCGGATATTGAAATACCGGATCCGGACTCACCGCCCAGGTAAAAACCGACTCCAGCGGTTCGTTGCTGACAAAAAACGATGCCGGGGAGTTGTTCAGGCTTGTCCACTGAGCGACCGAGACCTGTTTCAAGTCCGGCTCATAGAAGAAAATATCCTTGCCATCGGAAACAATGTTTTGCACAAAGGGATACTGATAGTCCCAACGAAATTTACCTGGCCGCGAGGCGTAAAACACCCCCTTGCTTTCCGCCGGCGTCCCCTGGGCGGGATTGACCACCCGTTGCATAAACTCCGCCTCCATGGTGTGCATGCTGGCCAAAAACGTTTGCAAACGGGTAAAAACAGCATTGGCATCGACGGAGGCTATCGGGGGTCCCTTTTTGTCAACACCCTGATTTTGCACGGGTCTATCCGTCTTCACCCCGGGTTTATCCGTCTTCACCCCCTTGCCCGCCTCCTCGGATTGCGCAGCGAACGGCAACGAAATCAACCATACCACCAATAACAGGAATGGCCCCATTCTGGTTGGGGCACGGTGCGAAATCAGAGAAAAAAATGTCAAAGAAACTTTGGGCATGGAATCAACCATCGCGTTGGTAGGTGGGGACGGATTGGGGAAATTGGTTCAACAGGTTTCGTGCCTCGGCAAATACCTGGGGATCATAGCCACCCTGCTTGCGAACCGCTTGCACGTGGCGGATGAAATCATCCCGCTGATCTGGAGAAGCCGCCATATGCGTGACAATGCCATGGGCCAGTCTGGCCGCCTCGGAAACATCGACATCATAGGCGTTGCGTGGCCAGGAGGAGCGAAACCGGGACGAATAAGTATCAGGACTCAAGCCACGGTTTTGAGTGATGAGTTGTCGCTTGACCCCCTGCGGCGAGTACAGTTCCATCGGATCCCGGGGCGGTACGGTCAGCTTATTCCCGTCCGGGTCGGCTGTCCACTCCTGCCACAGCGATCCCGCCTGCCGGGCAATCCGTGACCAGTTGTCCTTGGAGAACACCTGACCCGACAACGTGACCCAAGGTCGGCTGAACGTGGCCACCCGTTCGCCCACCGTCTGCAACATGGCGCGTCCCCGGTCCAGCACCTCCTGCCGGATACCGTTCATTTTATTCAAGGAAATGGCAACCATCAGGTAGAACACTCCCGGGGAAGGAATCAAATGCAAACGCCATAACATCACGTATCGGCAAACGGGCAGGCAACCTTGACCCCGGATGCCCCACCTGCCACCATAGTAACAGAGCTTACGCCAAAAAAGAAACGGCCATTGCAATCGGGTTGGAGGATAAGGGAAAATGGACAATCCAACTGCCAATACGATTCTCAAGAGTCCCAATCGGCCAAACCAGAAAAGAACAAGGGAGACACCGTATGTTCAATGATCCACAGGATTGTGGCCACGGCATCACCCGTATCGACGTTCATTATATCCGCCCGGGACTGGCCTGCTGTTACCTGGTTGTGGAACAGGGGCGGGCCGTGTTGATTGAAACCGGACCACAACTGGCCGTGCCTCGTTTGCTCAAAGTATTGGAGCAAAAGAATATTGCCCGGGAAAACGTTGTAGCGGTCCTGGTCACCCACGTCCATCTGGACCATGCCGGGGGAGCGGGTTTGTTGCTACAGCATCTGCCCAATGCCCAACTCTACGTCCACCCCAAAGGGGCCAAGCACCTGATCGATCCCGCCAAATTAAAGGCCAGTGCCATCACGGTCTACGGCGAAGAGCGCTTTTTACAAACATTGGGCGGCCTGACGCCCATCCCGGCCAATCGGGTCGTCACCCCCAAGGATGAAGACACCTTTCTGCTCATGGGACGCGAGTTCCAATTCCTCCACACCCCCGGTCACGCCATCCACCACCAAGTGGTCTGGGACCGCACAAGCCGCGGTATCTTTTCCGGCGATGCCCTGGGCATCTCCTATCGGGAATGCGATGGCCCAAAAGGTCGATTCTTGTTCCCGGCCACCACACCGGTCCAGTTTGACCCGAAAAACAGCCTGGAAAGTATTGACCGATTGCTGGCCCTCAAACCCGAACGACTCCATCTGACCCACTTTGATTCCATCCCTTTCGATAGTAACCTGATGGTGGATCTCAAACAACAATTGGAAGCCTATTCTGAACTGGCCTGGGGGATCCGCGCCGACACCCTGCCGGACAAGGATGATCGTCTCCTGGATGGCATCAAAGAACTCAGTTGGCAACGGTTGCAAGCCATCGGTTCCCCATTGAACAAAGATCAATCAACGGAACTGTTGTCCATGGACTGGGGCATCAATGTCCAAGGATTGAACCATTGGCTCAATCGCCTGGAACAATCCCTCACCTGATGAAAATAAAAATTATATCAGAATGACAGCGGATTACGACAAATAACCGGCACCGAATGAATGTATCGCTCCCGGTTTTCTGGAAGCGGGAAGTTTGGGATATTATCCCCTACCAACCGTAGAAAACAGGGGCATGGACCATGGCCAAACCATCTGAACTGACCCCAGAGCAACGAGCTGCGGCTGTCCTATGGTTGCTGAGGAAAGAAGAACCACATCGATATTGGCTCGGTGCCACGGGATTAGCAGCAATACCCTGAGTCAATGGCGGGAGGAGTTCATCACCGGAGGCACAAAAATCTAACCTCTGGGAAACGCAAAAATAAATCCTATCTTTACATCAATAGTACGCCCCCTATCACCACAGCCAACACTCAGTGTTGAATACGATACGAAAGATCCAACACACGGCTGATTTCATCCAGGCTGACGATACCCTTCAAAACAAGATGCATGCCGTTATCGGCCATGGACGGCAAGCCTTTTTCGTGAGCCACTCGGGAAAATTCGCTTTTTGTAGCACGATGAGAAATCAAATTATCAAAATCATCGTCAATCGGGATGGCTTCCATCACCGTAATACGCCCCTTATATCCCACCTCATAACAGGCACTGCAACCGATGGCATGGTATATGACCACATCTTCATTGTCACCAACACCCAACAACGACCGTTCCAGCGATGTGGGTGCGCTGGGGCGCTTGCATTGCGGACACAGTTTACGCACCAACCGTTGCGCCAATATCCCGGTCACATTACCCGAAAGGGTGTCCGGCGTGATGCCGATATCAAACAACCTGGGAAAGGCACCCAATGCTGAGTTGGTATGCAACGTGGAAAACACCTTGTGCCCGGTCATCGCCGCCCGTAATGCCATCTGCGCCGTATCCAAGTCGCGAATTTCACCCACCAGGATGACATCGGGATCCTGCCGCAATATGGAGCGAATCCCCTCGGAAAAACCCAGATTGGCCGCTGCATTGACCGAGGTCTGCCGAATCATTTGAATGGGATACTCTACGGGATCTTCCAAGGTCATAATATTAATTTCAGGCGTATTCAAAAAATTAAGCATCGCATAGAGCGTCGTCGTTTTACCACTCCCGGTCGGACCCGTCACCAAAATAATCCCCACGGGCTGCGCCATCATCATTTTCAGGGTCAGCATGGTATGCTCATCCAAACCCAAATATTCCAGACGTAAAATGCCCTTGTTGCGATCCAGAATGCGCAACACAATGTTTTCACCATGCGTGGTGGGTTGCGAAGCCACGCGAAAATCAATCTCACGCTTGGACACCCTCAAGGTGAACCGTCCATCCTGGGGAGCCCGGGTTTCGGCAATGTTCATCTTGCTCAACACTTTCAAACGCACCACCAAACCTGAAAGATAATCCCGGTGCAAAGAGCGCATCTCCGCCATCACCCCGTCAATGCGGTAACGAATGCGCACAAATCCCGCCTCCGGTTCGATATGAATGTCAGAAGCATCCCGGCGTACGGCATCCGCCAACAGCGAATCCACCAGACGCACCATGGGATGGCTGAACTCACCCGCCTCCGCCGAGGCCAAACTGTCCAAATCCACCTCACCCGTTTCAATTTCCCGCATGATCCCATCGAGGGAAAGTTCAAATCCATAATATTTATCTATGGCATGACCAATTTCCGACTCCCCCGCCAACACTGGCTTGATCGTGGTCCCCGGCTTCAGGCGCGCCTGAATTTTATCCAATATGCCCACATCCAGGGTATTGGGCATCGCCACCGTCAATACCAATTTTTGTTCGTCCCAATCCACCGGCATGATCCGAAAACGTTCAACCAACTTTTTCGGGATCATCTTCACCGCTTCCGGATTGATGTCGCTTTGACTCAGATCGATGCTGCCCTTGCCCAGAGCCGCCCCCAAAAGGTCGCGCATCAACGCTTCGGGCACCAGATCCAGCTTGACCAGAATGCGTCCCAACTGTTCCTTGGTCTTTTTTTGTTCGTGAAGGGCAATGCGCAATTGATCGGGGGTAATGATCATTCCCGCCAGCAACAATTCACCCAGCCGACGGGGTTTGTTCTCGGAAGCCAGAGAGGCCGCTTTAGGAGACTCGGCAGGTGGAGAGGATGGGATCATGGTTCAATGTCTTAAAGTTTTCCCGACTGCAACACGGCAATACGGCGGCGGACCGCATCGATACTAAAGTTTACCTTGTTGAAACGACCTGCGGCATCCAATGCCCGCTGATAGGTCTTGATCGCCTCGGGAATGCGCCGAAGGTGATCCAGGGAAACAGCCAGGTTCAAGGTTATTTCCGGATTGTCGCGATCCAGACGGCTGGCGTTTTCAAAAGAGACCCAAGCCTCGGACCAACGCCTTTGAGCCGCCATCATGTTGCCCAGTGTAAAATGCACATGCGTCGCATCGGGGGTTTCCCGCAATTGTTGCCGCAAACGCCCCTCTTCCCCTTCCACCCGGGCACTCCCCTGAATCCCCGACAAACCCACCAAAGCTATGGAATTCTTCGGGTCGGATTGCAATATTTTGCGATAATAGGTCTCCGCACTGCGCGTATCACCGCGACGCAGTGCCACCGATGCCAAGCCAATCATGGCACGGGAATCCCGTTTGTCAGCCGTATAAACCAATAAAAATAACCTTTCCGCCTCGTCCAAATCCCCTCGCTTGAACGCAACGGATCCCTGGATGATCTCCTCATTACGCAGTTCGATATCCTTCCGCTTGACCCGCTGGCCCGGTACATTCCCCCTGCCTTCGGCCAATGATCCCACAGCCGCCGGCACCCCTTCGGTAACGGGCGGCGGTGCCGATCCCTGTCGAAACAAGGGCATTGCCGCACGATCCTCCAATGCTGATTTGGGACGGTGCGCACCTGTCGACTTGACCGATGATGGTTCCGATTCCTTAGCCGGTGTGGAAGCCACCGACATCGCATTATCCATCCGCGGTCCTACGGGACGTCCCCGCCGTTTTTGCCCCATTCCTTCCTTTTGCCCATTCCCCGGGGGTAATGCAATTCCCCCTTGCAGAGACGTACCAGCCGGAGGAACCACAGACGTTTCCGGCCTTGCCTCGGTCGACATCGCCCCCGTGGCAACCGAAGCTTTTCCAGGATTGGCATCCTTTCCTGGTATTGACCCTGATTCCTGAGCCAATACCGGGGTGGCAGGGATTGTTTCCATGGGCATGTTAGCCATGTTTCCCTGATTGGAGCCCGGTTGATGACCCGAACCCCGGACGGCAATCACCCCTCCCTGATTGCCAGGGACTCCGCCATCCGTCCCAGGTCTGACCGATGCCCCCAACCCCATTTGCGGCTGGGTGGTCACCTTTTTATTGAGTACCGTCTCCTCTTCGAGTGGGGCCAAAAAATAATTGGTCACATAACCTATGACAACCATGACAATCACCGCCAACACCGCACCCGATGCATACAATAATTTGCGTCTCTTTACATTTTCTTCATGCAACCGGCGGGCATTCATTAATTTTGCAGCTTCTGACCATGCCATGCCACTCGCTTTCACCGTGCCGGACGGTTTCGGGAGAACCGGTGCGGATACCCCCCCCCCTGACGATGCCAACCCACCAGCAGGGTGCCAGGATCCCCACCAACGTCCCATTTTGCCCCAGAAGGACAACCGGGCGGGCAACGCGCCACCGCCCATACTGCGATGCGCCTTGTTCACCGGGGGTATCGGCGGGGATATCGGCGGGGTTGTCGGCGGCGGCTCTTCATCAGCCCCCGGGGATGATGCCGGGTCCACTTTTTTCAAGGAAATTGGCTGCGAATCCCGGGGAGGCGCAGCAACGGGCTCCAACGATAACCCGGGTGGGGGTTCACGGTTGGACGGCAGGGGAGGAGATAACGTCTCCTCGATCGCCAATGAAACGGTTGCCGTATCGACCGCGTTGTTCCCCCCTTCCAATGGCGGGGACGAAACGGGGTCAGCAACCGTCAGCGGTGCTTCCTTCCCCTTACCACCCCCAACATCGCCTGAATTATCATCAATTGCCTGAAATCCCACCCACGCCTTCTCGGGAGGGGCATCAGACAAAAGATGCAATTCCTCCTGCCGCAACCCTTCCTGATTGGAAGATTCAACGGATATTTCCCCGAATAGGGCATCCATCTCCCGGTCCACATGGGAAGCTGCTTCCCCGTGTTCGGCAACAGTTTTTCCATCTTTCCGGGACTCGGGAATTTTTTCTTCCATCGCAATGGCGTCGGGAAAACCATCGTCCCAGGAGGAATGAAAATCCCATTCCTCCAATTCCATAGATGCCGATTGCGGAGGGGGGGCCGTGCTATCCGACGGGATGGGAACGGGTTCACCAGCAGGCAATTTCTCTTTGGCGGGTTCCGACTCAAAGGTGAGTTCAAACCCGGTCGTCTCGGTAGCCTCCCCAAGCGACGCCTTTTCCAGATTGACATCGTTTTTTTCAGATGCCCGGGCTTCCTTGTCCACGACATCCGGTAAATCCAGCACAAGCTCGGAACGGGACGGCTCAGAAACAACCGCAGGCTCTTCCCCTTTGTTGTGATCGTCCCCTGCAACACGAACAACACCCCCCACCGTCGAAGATGGCTTTGCGCGACGGAGATTCTCGGCATTCTTCAGTGTTTCAAGCAATAGGCTCATGGAGGACCAACACCCAGTTTATCCCAATCTTTTTCTATCCCCCTGTTGCTGGATTCGTACAGTTCCCGGCCACCCAGCCGCTCCATGTCCCTGGCCTCGTGAATGATGGTCGGACGCAAAAAGATGATCAATTCTTTCTTGGTTTGCTGATCGTTGCGGAAACTGAACAGCGACCCCACGATTGGCAGCTTGCCGAGAAATGGAACAGCGTCCATTTCCTTTTCAAAACTGTTTTCCATCAATCCACCCATAACCGCCAATTGCCCGCTGTTCACCCGCAATGTGGAATCCATTTCCTGCACTTGAACCACCGGGACTTCGGGAACCTCAACCTTGGAATCCGCTTTATAAAAATTCGGGTCGGGATTTTTCACCGAAGAGGAAACACGCTGGATGGTGGGACGAATATTGAGGGAAATCACATCCCCTTCGCTGATCTGCGGAATCACCTGCAGGATGATGCCAATCGGAACGGTCCGAATGGTAACCGCAGTTTTTTCATCGGTAACGGAATGGGTCGCGGTGGTACCATTAACGTTCGTTGTTTCCTGCTTCGGGGTCACCTGAATTTCAAAATAAACTTTATTTTCCGTCACCCGCAACACAGCCGCCTGATTATTCATGACCGTGAGCCTGGGACTGGAAAGAACCTTGGAGTTGCCAAAGCGCGAAAGCATGCGTACCGTCGCCGTCAGATCGGTATGTCCCAACACCCCATGCGTCACGATGGAAAGACCAGGAGTCGTCAGCTCGGGACCACTCTTAATCCGACTGGCCAGCATGTTCTGGTTATTGGTCATATCCGGATTGATATTGGAGCGGACCATGCTCCAATCAACTCCGCCTTGATACTGATCGGAAAGATTTACCTCAACAATGGCCGCCTCAATAAATACCTGCCGTTGGGAATCACGGGCGATTTGATCAAAAAAGTTTTGGATTTCCTCATGCTGACGGCTGGTTGCCAAGATACTGAAAATACCGGCGGTGCGGTTCAGTATCACACGCTGTGGTTGTTCCTTAACCGAAGGACCAAGCATGGCTTCCAGGTTGGCGACAATATCGGTCCAAAAATCCACGGCGCTGTTTGTCGACAGGTTGATCGATGAATTGTTGTTGCCGGTACCCGTCGAAGAGACGTTGGTGGTAACCTCCATCTTGGTTTCAAGTTTACGGCTGTTTAAAATATAGTCCAATTTATAGTTGCGGCGAAACGGCGCATCGGGGGCGATGGTGATCGCCTCGCGACCTATTCGATATTTTAATCCCGCGTACTCGGAGATGCGATTCAAAATGGTCGGCAAGGTTTGATCGATGGCGTTAATCGTAATTTTTCCATCAATGCCAGGGTAGATATCAATGTCCAGGTTGGCATCCCGGGCCAGGGCGAAAAGGACATCCCGCAAGGGGGCATCGGTCACGGTCACCGAATAGGAGGCATGCGGGGCGGCATTGGCCTGCGGCATGAGAAAAGTAGTTGTTGTAGCCAAGTCAGGAATGGCATTATCCACCGCCGGCAAGCCCGGAGGGGCGGGAAGCATCGAAAGCCAATCGCTTTCAGTCAATTCATCCCGCTTTACAACGGATTGGGCACGGACCGGGGAGGATTCACCCTTGGAAACGTGCGGGACACTGACCACTGCGGCTGAAGAACCGTTCGCATCCCCGGCCTCCTCCCCGGCCGCAGTCGAGCGACAACCGGAACACGCCATCAGAGAAAACACCGCCACCAGAAAGAGGGCCAAAGGACCACCTTTACGGGGCAAACAAGCGGACGCGTTCCATTCGGCGCACATCAATTGATGACCTTGGCGGTGAGATGAGCCGCTTTTGTCTCATCGCGACCGGCTTGCGACACAGCCGTAGCCGGAAACCCGGGCTGCGGTGCCCATTTCCGGGCCATTTCCTGCTTGGGCAGACGGGGTGCCCTCTGCGATGCAAGACTGAAAATAGGCACATCAACATTTCCCACCGTGGACAAAGATCCATCCACTACCTTACCCGTTCGGGTTTCCAGATCCAAAGGACCGGGCAGCCCCCGTGCGGGTACGTATCCCACTTTAACTTTCATCGGAACCGGCGAGACCGCCTTGGTATTGGCCACTCTTTCCTTCACAAACGGCACACCCCAGCGTAACGATAGCGTCCCCAAGACCAGCATCAAACCTGCGGTCACAAACACCGCCGCAGGCACCCGGGACAAAGAACCCCGGAAACCTTTTAAATCCAACAAGCCGGCAAACAGCCGACGAAGCCGGGAAACAATCCCATTCCTCCCCGGTTGGCACAGGCGAACATGTCTCTTTTCCACACGCGCTACCCCAGCCTGAAAGGCGTAAACCATGGCGTCATGTGCCAGAACGTTGACGCGCCGCAAACTTCCACAAGCCATCTGATGAATTTTTGCCACCGCTCCGGGTGTGAACAATTCCCCGATCCCCTCATCGCAGGCTCGATTCAGACGGGCCTGGATAAAGTTCCCCGTCTCCTCCAGGGAAAGAAACGATACCGTCAAGCTCCGGGTTACACGATCACGAAGCGGACGCAAGGAAGGTTCCGCCAACACCTGATCCAATTCCGGTCGGCCAAAAAAAACCATTTGCAATATCGGGTGATATCCCGTCCCAACATTGCTGAGAAACAGCAATTCCCGGTACGTTTCCGGCGCCATGGACTGGGCCTCATCCACCAACAGTACCGCCTGCTCCCTCGCAGCGTACAATCGAATGAGATAATCCTGTAATTGCCGGCGGCTGCCATGCGCGTCATGGGCCGACGTTGGACATTGCTGAAACTCCTCCAACAAGGCGTTGCACAACTCCCCAGGGGCAATTCTGGCATCGAGAATCAGGGCGGTATGAACCCGCTCCGGCATACGTTGGCACAAAAGACGGCATAAGGTGGTCTTGCCCGTCCCCACCATGCCGATCACCTTGATCACCCCTTCGCCATCCAAAATAGCCTGTTCCATGGCATCCAGAAGCCCTACATGCGAACTCCCGGGATAAAAAAAATCTTCGTCGGGCGGGTTGGCAAACGGTAACCGGTCAAGTCCGAAGTGTTTCCTGTACATAGTATTCACTTTAGTCCACCATGAAACAACGTTGTCCCCCCTCGCAGGAGATACAGGGCAACCCTGGCCACGTTGGGCGATATCCCGGTAATCCTTGGATTCGCACTAACATTCGTTACCGGGAAACATGCCTTGAGACAGGGGGCACCCGACTTGGACCAGCAAATTTAGAGCCAAACTAAGGAATCAATCGACGTGGAAAAGGGTGACGGGAGAACATACTGGCACCGCTTGGTCGGCGAAACACTGCGAGTGTTGCTGGAGCCCGTTGGCGTCGAAGTACGTATGGAAGTTCCTGTTGTCCCTGCCCCGCCCGTAGCGGATCTTATTTTGATTCAGCGAAAGAAAGTTGGTAAAAGAGGCTGGACCCAAGAGCAACGTCTACGCTTGGCCGATGGACTCCATGATTTTGACGCAGACCAAATTTTGGTAGAGTTAAAAATAACTGAGAACCTGAACGAAGATGCTCTCATGCAACTTCTAATATACGACCATCTATATTTGAAAACTGCAAAGTTGAAGCGTCACCAATTACGGAGTGTTATCATCAGTTCCATAACGTCCCGGAAAGAGTTTCTGGTACGACATTCTTTCAAGCCTGTTGGTCCGGTTGGTGTTTATGAATGCATTCCCACGTGTGGCGGTGTCGTTCGGTTGATTTTTCTGAACGAATTGGCGGACAAACCACAAAACGCTCCTTTAAAATGCTTCGCCAGTCGCCACAATGAACAAAAGAAAGCATTCGAGACGATGAGTCATGCTGGGTTGCTCAAGCTTTCCGTGGCGTTTGGCCAAATTATTGTCGGCTTATGGAGGTTAAAGATGAAAAATACATTGAATAATCCTGATATGGAAGGTATCACGCCGGAGTATGTCAAGCAGCTTGGGAAAGAATGGTTTGAGTCTATGGTGGATGCGACACCTGAGGAAGAACTTTTTTCCTTGCCGAAGTTTGAGAATCGGCTGGAACAAAAGCTTCAGGAGGGTGAGGCCAGGATACTAACACGTCTGTTGCAACGCCGTTTTGGCTCCATACCCGACTGGGCCAGTGAAAAAGTCGCCAAAGCTGACCTGCCCTCTTTGGAAGATTGGAGCCTTCGCATCTTCGATGCCCAGTCACTGGACGATGTTTTCTCGGACAAGGTATGACGGTAACGGAATCATGGATAACAATTTTTTCAAACCTTTGATCCACACTTTGCAGACCCTCCTCCCCGTCCGCTTTTCAAACCCGGGCTGGCTGCTTCTTCTCCAAGACCGGGAAGTGCGCCTGCGACCTGTCGGCAACAGCCAGGCCGATACCGAAGAAATTTTCAGTCAATCCCCCGAAGGACAACAAAAATTTCGTACATTTTTTCGTCAGGAATATTTGCCCCGGGGTAGCATTGTCCTGCTGGCCGATTTGATCGACGATGCCCTGCACCATCAAACCATCCCCAGCCTGCAATTCTACAACCGCCACGGTGCCTTGAAAAAACGCCTGGAACGGCTGTTCCGCCATACCCCTTATCGCCGCGCCACACCCCAAGGCCGATTACCATCGGGAAAAGAACAAATCCTCTTTTCCGGACTCACCGAACCCCGCATGGTGCAACCCTGGATCACCATGCTGCAAGAAGAGGGCAGACCCATTGCCGGCCTTTGGTCAATCCCCCTTTTAAGCCAAAAGATTTTCAAAACCATACCCAATACCTCGGAAAACATTCTTCTCGTCAGCCTTCACGCCGCTGGACAACGTCACAGCCTGTTCTCGGCGGGCCGGTTGATCATCAGCCGCTTGGCCCCGCGCCGACAAACCCAGGATCTGGCCACGGCCCTCACTGCTGAAATCGAGCGCACCCGTCGCTACCTCATCGGTCTGCGCCGTCTCCCCAGCCGGGATGCCCGTCTCGACGTGTACCTGCCGTTTCACCATGAAATGTTCACCGCTGCGGCACAGCGATACCAATGGTATACCGATAAAGAATTCACCCACCTCCCCCTGGAAGCGTGGCTGAAACATCTCGAATCATCGGGAACCCAACCCCAGCAGCGCATGGATCTGCTGTTTGCCCAATACCTGCTGCAACATCTCCCTGGAAGCCACTACAATCCAGGCATCCCCACCCCTGTCCGCCCTTTCGAAACAAGCGTCACCCCGGAAACGGAAAAACCAGCGCCGCAATACAAAAACCGGGTGGGCGATGCCCTGGTCGAAATGAAAGCCATCACCAGCCACCAACTGGAAATTGCCCTGGCGGAACAACAACGCCTGGGATACCCCATCGGCAAGGTGCTGATCACCCTGGGATTCATCTCCGAAGAACGGATGCGCGACCTCCTGGGGGCCACCCTGGAACAGGAAATCGTCAACCTGAACCTGGGAACACTCGATTATCAGGCATTGCATTTCATACCCAAACATTTCGCCAAACGACACAACATCCTCCCCCTGGACTGGAACCCGACGACACAAACATTGACCGTTGCCACAGCCAATACCTTCAATATGGCGGCACTCGACAAATTGCAGTCGCTCCTGCCCGAAGATGTCTCCGTCAAACCCAAGCTTGCCGGTGAAAGCGAACTCACCGCCGCCATCGACAACGCCTACGGTATCGAACTGTCGCTGGACGGCATCCTCAACGAATTGGAAACCGGCGAGGTGGACAGCGAAAGTCTGAACGTCGATGACGGCAATTTCAGCAACCCCATGCTGCGCCTGGTCAACGCCCTGCTCACCGACGCCGTCAAACGGGCCGCATCCGATCTGCACCTCAACCCGATGGCAAGCCTCATTCGTATCCGCTATCGTATCGACGGCGTCCTGCGCGAAATCCGCATCCTCAACCGCAAATATTTGCCCGCCCTGGTAGTACGTATCAAAGTCATGGCCGGGATGGACATCTCCGAAACCCGTACCCCCCAGGATGGCCATTTTTCCCTGGAAATCGCCAACTCCAGCATCGATTTCCGCGTTTCCATTCAACCTACGAACCACGGCGAAAATATCGTCCTGCGTATCCTGGACCGCAACCGCAGGCTCGTCGATCTGGAACACCTGGGCCTGAACCACAATGATATCACCACCCTTCGGGGACTCATGCGCCGACCCGAAGGCATCATCCTGGTCACCGGTCCCACAGGATGCGGCAAAACCACCACCCTCTATGCCATGCTTTCCACCATCAACACCTTGGAAAAAAATGTCATGACCCTGGAAGATCCTTTGGAAATTCCACTGGATTCCATTTTGCAAACATCGGTCAACAAAGCGGTGGACCTCGATTTCGCCTCGGGTGTCCGTTCCATGCTGCGTCAGGACCCTGACATCATCATGGTCGGAGAAATACGTGACCTGGAAACGGCGGAAATGGCCCTGCGCGCCGCCATGACCGGCCATCAGGTCTACTCCACCCTGCACGCCAATTCCGCCATGGCCGCCATCTTCCGCCTGCTCAACATTGGTTTGCGCTCCGATATGTTGGCTGGTAACATCATCGGCATCGTGGCCCAGCGCTTGGTGCGCAAACTCTGTACCCAGTGCCGTCACGAAATTCCTTCAGACCCTTTCATCGGGTCTTTCTTTCAAAACCACGCCGAAGTGGGAAAAATCTACGGCGCGAAGGGGTGTCGCGCTTGCGACGATACCGGTTACCATGGAAGAACATGCATCATGGAAACCCTGGTCATAGACGACGACTTTAACGATCTCATTTCACGCAATGCCCCCCAGGCCGATTTTCGCAGACTCGCCTTGGAAAAACAGTTGCCGATCATGGCCGATTCAGGCAAAAAACTGGTTTTGGATGGGGTTACGAGCATTGATGAGGTCACTCGCGTTTTGGGATTGAAACTCTAAAGCTTTACTTGAACAATCCGATCAGCCCGCCCCTTGGTTTGTCGTCCCGTATGGAAGGAGGTCCGTCAGAGTGCCCAAATATTTTTACAAGGCAACCGACAATAATGGCGATATCCGCGAAGGGGCCATCGATGCCGCCAATGTCGATGAATTGGAGATGCGTCTCGATCAAATGGGGCTCATGCTCATCAGCCTCAAAGGAAATTTCAGCGGTTTAAGCCTGTTGACCCGCCGCCGCAGCATCGGACGCCGCAACCTGATTGTCTTTTGCTTCAACATGGAACAAATGGCCCTGTCCGGGGTGCCCCTGATCGAAGGGATGGTCAGCCTGCGCACCGGGGTGGAAGATGTCGCCTTCAAGGAACTGATCACCGCACTGGTCGAAGATATTCGCAGCGGACGGCTCCTGTCCCAAGCTATGGAATCACACCCGGAAACATTCAGCCCCATCTTTATCCGCCTCATCCACGTCGGCGAACAAACCGGCAACCTGGGGGAAATATTCCGCGACCTGAGCGAAAACCTGAAATGGGAAGATGAACTGGTCAGCCAAGCCAAAAAAATCGTCACCTACCCCGCCATCGTCGGTACCGCCGTCGTCGGCCTGGTGTTCTTCCTGATGATCTACCTGGTGCCACAACTCATGCAGTTCATCCTGGAAATGGGCGGCGACCTCCCACTACACACCCGCGCCCTGATCGCAGTCTCCGACTTTATTTCATCCTGGTGGCATCTGCTGCTCCCCATACCCTTGCTTGTCTTTATCTTCATCAAGTTTGCCGTCAAAATCAGCGTCACCATGCAACGCCGTATCGACCAATTCAAACTGAACCTGTGGATGTTCGGTCCCTTGATTCGCAAAATCATCCTGGTACGCTTCGCCCGCTCCTTCGCACTCATGTACAAGTCGGGCATCCCGGTTTTGGACAGTTTGAGCATCAGTGAAGGATTAAGCGACAACCTGGTCATTCGTGAAGCCCTGGAACGGGCCCGACGCATGGTTTCGGAAGGCAAGGGCATCACCGAAAGTTTCCAGGCTGTGGGATTTTTCCCACCCCTGGTCCTCAACATGCTTCAGGTCGGGGAATCCTTCGGCAAGTTGGACCAATCCTTGCTCAATATCAGCTACTTTTATGATCGCGATGTCAAAGAAAATATCGCCCGTCTGCAAACCGCTATCGAACCCCTGTTAACCGTGGTCCTGGGCGGCGTCATTGGCTGGGTCATCATGTCGGTTCTCGGACCCATTTATCAACTGATTGAAAAACTTTAACATTGCCCTTCATGGTTCGTAAATTTTTTTTCTTCCTTTCGGACCACGTCGTCACCGCCTACGAATGGCATGCAGGAATTTTTTTTGAAGGACCCCATCTGGAACTCAGTAAGGATGGGTTGCAAAAATTTGAACAGTATCTCGATCAAATCCAACTGAACGGTCCCGTATACCTGCTTATTGATGTCACCGAAGAGGAAATCCATGAGGAAGTCGTCCCCAAACTCATGGGACGCAATCGAAAAAAAATCCTCCAACAACGCGCCAGCCGAATTTTTCGCAATACCCCCTACGTTTACCATCGCTTCCAGGGATTGGTGCAGGGAAACAAAAAAAAAGAACACGCCCTGTTCGTCGGTCTGACCGATCCCGAAAACGTGACCCCCTGGATGGAAATCCTCACCCGCCGCCAAGCACAAATCGTCGGCATCTGGTCACTGCCTTTGCTGGCGCTTCAGGTCTTTCACCGCATCCTGCCCAAAGACACTTCTGTTCTTCTGGTCAGCCCCAACTCGGGCGGACTCAGACAAATTTTTGTACAAAATAAAAAAATCAAGGTCAGCCGCCTCTCCCATTTACCCTCCCGGGAACCGGAAACCGTGATGCTGTTCATTCACGGCGAGATCTCCCGCCTGATGGGTTATCTCGGTACTTTGCGACTCCTCGCCAACGATCAAAAACTCGATGTTTTCATCTTATGTCCCAAAGAATTGTTGGCCTACATAATCAACAATCCGCACCCCATGACCACGCACCAAATCCACCCCATTGACGCCGAAACTCTGGCCCTGGACTACGGTTTGAAAAACGGGTTGCCGGATGAAAAAGTCGATATCCTGTTTGGTCACTTTCTCCTGAAACACCGCGTCAGCAACCACTATGCCCAGCCCGAACTGATTCAGCGCCATCGCATTGCTGAAATATGCTATTGGCTCAGGACGTTGGCCATCATCTTGCTGATATGTGGCGTCGGGTTGGGACTGGTCGCATTTTATGAAGGATATCGCAATTCGGAACAATTGCCAGCTTTGCTGCAAAAACTGGATGCCGCCCAACTCTCCTTGCGTAAATACGCCATCGAAGAGTTTGAAAAGGTGGGTGGCGGTCGGGACCGGGTCGCCTCCGCCCAGATCATGCAAAAAATTAACGAACTCAAATCCACGCCGCAACACGCCATGATCTTCATCAGTAAGGCCCTGGCCAATTTTGATGATCTGTGGATCGACGGCATCGATTGGGAATCACCACCCAAAGAAATACCACCCAAAGAAATACCAAACCCACAACAAACAGCCAAAACAAAAAATAACACTATTCCAAAACCAAATCGTGCCCTTGGAAGCGTTCGCGTCAAACCATCCATGGCCCAATATGGCGTTCCCAATCAGTTGGTACGCCTCACCGGCCAAATTTATCCGTTTAACGAATCCCCCCATGATGCCCAACTTAAAATTGAACGGTTTATCAACCTTCTGCGCTCCATGCCGGAAGTATTGGCAGTGGAAACAGAAAAAATGCCCATGGACGCCAACCAGAATGCCGTCCTGGATAGCTCCAACCTGGCCAAAACAAAACAATCGTCTTTCATTCTCAGAATTGTGATAAATTTTGGAAAAAACAATCATGGCTAAACGTTCCCCAGAATCCCGCCTCCTCTGGAAAGCCCTGATTATCCTCCTCGTCGCCATCCTTCTGGGGGTTGCAGCCACGGCAGGAGGCATCCTTTACCGTGATACCGTTTCACAACAACTCCAGGAAATGCAACAACAATTAAAAGCAACTGAAAACAAGGAATTGCAGCACAAGCAACAATTGGCTCTGATCCATAGCTACCAACCCATCTACCAATCATTCGAAGCCAAAGGGGTCATCAACCAGGAACCCCGGCTCAAATGGTTGGAAATAATCGACCAGATCAGCCAGGAATTTAAATTTACCGCGCCAGTTCGTTACAAACTGGAAGTGCGCAAACCGTTTGATGCCCCTTTCATCCTCCCCCCCAATGGTCTCACCCTGTACGCCAGCATCATGACTCTCAACATGAGCCTCCTGCACGAAGGCGATCTGTTCAACTTTTTTGCCGCCCTGGACCAACGCGCCCATGGCGTTTTCAACGTCCCCTCCTGCAGTATCAAACGAACATCCACACGCTATGTCTTGAATGGTCGTACCGAGTGGACCACCTCCCTGGAAGGGGAATGCGTACTCAACTGGTTTACCCTGTGGGGAAAGGAGGAAGCACGTTGAAAAAATGTATTTTTCTGCTGGTGCTATGGGCCGGTTGGTTCCCGCTCCTTGGACATTTGGCGTTTGCGGAAAATGCACCCGCTGCCAACGATGACCAGGTTATCGACACAACCTCACCACTGTTGGGTCGCCTGTTCAACACCCCGATCAATCGGATGCTGCTCGACCGTCTGCGCCAGCACGGACCACCCAAGGAAAAGGAAAATAACGAAGCCGAACAAACCGAGGAAAAACGGCCACCCGTCATAAAAGGTCCCCGATATGTATCGGTTACCGGAATGGTCGTGAAGGAAAGGGGGCTGCAAGAGTTATGGTTGGACGGCAAGGTCATCCCCTTGGAGGCAACCTTTCAAGGAGAAGGATATGCCGCCTATCTCTCTTCCGCCTCCCTTGACGGACTGCCGATTTCCTCTGTGGATTCCCCTGAAGTTTTCCTGGTCAAACCAGGACAGACACTGGATTTTGTGGAAAAACGGGTACGATCCACCTGGGAGATCCCGGAGAAGGAACGCGCCACGGCCCGCCGAGAACCCCCAGAAACGAAAGAAACGGATGCCGCCAACAATAACGGTGAAAAAAGTGACAAAACAACCGCCGCCATGCCCACCAGCAACCCAGCCAAAGATGGGGATCAACCCGCAGCAACCAGCACCGCCGATAAAAAACCCAATGACGACGATCCCATGGGAAAACTTTCCGGCATTCAGCTCCCCCCCGGTTTTGAAAACGCCATCAATTCCTTTAAAACCATCCGCGCCATCCAGCAACCAAATAAGGACAATCCAACGCAATAAGGTTGGACGGTACCGGACGATGTGGGATAACATGTCCGTGAAAATCTGTTGGATTCACCCTGGAAGAAAGCCACCATGAGTACAACCATCGCCTTTGACACGCACGCCTACGTCAAAAAGCTTCGTGATGCTGGCGTGGACGAACGCCAGGCAGAAATCCAGGCAGAAGCTCTTGTCAGCATGGTTGAAGATCGTCTCGCAACCAAACAGGACATGAATGCGCTCAAGCGGGACTTGGCCGATATTCGCAAGGAGATGGTAACCATTGAAGCCAATCTCAAACGAGATCTGGCCGATGTGGAATCTAGCCTTCGCAAGGATATGGCAACCATTGAAGCCAACCTGAAGCGCGACATCAAGGAACTGGATGTCAAAGCCGAAAACCGGGCCAAAGAACTGGATGTCAAGATTGAAACAAGCAAACTTGAATTGCGGAAGGACATTGAATCCGCCAAGGTGGACACAATCAAATGGACGGCAGGGATGTTCGTCGCACAAACCGCATTGATTATCGGTGCGTTGTTCGCTGTAATGAAGATGAACCAACCCAATCTGCAACCCACCGGGTATTACACACCTCCCGTCCAGGAAATGCGGTTGCCAACACCGCCGACACCCGCGCAGCCTGTTGTTCCTCTGTCGCGATGACAACTTAAAACGGTGAAAACGAATCTCACCATTCGGTACCCGCGTCTTCCATTGGTTCCACCAACACGTTGACAATTTAAATTTTCAGCAAACACTTCAAAATCGCTCAGGGCAACCAATTGGATTCCACCGCCTGTAGTTTGATCACATCCAGGGGAATCCACATGAGAACATCATCCCCCCCCTGGTAAAATCTTTCAGGATTGGCATTATCGGTATTGTCACCCCCGTCATTGATGATATTTTCCTTCTCCCGGAGCGTGGCATTCACAAAAGGTACTTTGACTTTTGCATCCAGGCTCATCCTGTAGGCACCAAAACCATTGGGACCGTGCGAAACCACCATCACCGGGATACCATTGACCAAAGCGACACCATTCTCGGAATAGAAGGTCATGTCTCCATTGCTGCTCAAGGTATGATTACCAGCCACGGTATAGGCACTGCTGACCCGATACGTATAAAAATTACCCCATTTATCCATGGGACTGATCCCCAAAGTACGCCAGGGCAACAACCCCAACTGTTGACCATCGAGAGAATTGATGCACGGCCCATTGTCGTTGACGGTCAGGTCCCGATCCTCCGCACCATCGGCCCTGTTGGTCACAGGGTCAAACCAATCCGGGCAGGGCAAATGGCCTTCGACCGCCATAAAACCCAACAAAGCCCCCTCAATCTCTCGCATGGCCTGATGGTTCTTCTCCAACAATGTTTTTTTCGACTGGGAGCGAATCGCGGCAACAGCCCCCAGCATCAATGTGCCCGCCACTACCAGCATCAAAGCCATTTCAATCAGGGTAAATCCCCTCCGGCACCTCAATCCGCCTTTTTCTGAGAGTACGGCAGGAACGCGAAACCGAGAGCGAAAGAAAAGGCGCATGGTCACCACAATAAAAATAAAGAACAAGGTCGATTCCTGATCCGGTTTACAACCTGGTCAGGGCATTCAAAATTTCCGTACAGGTGATGCCCAACAAGCGGTCGTTGAACGGGGGGTCGGCCAAACCACCCGATTTGTCTGTCTTTATGTTTCTGATTTCATAGGTATTGTCACCATCAGCATTGCCTTCTTCCAAAAACTCCTGGAGCAGATTGGCTGCGATGACATCGCTGGGACGGGTTTGGTCACTCTTTGGAGCAATCAAGGGCAGTATTTGGCCAGGGGCGAACACAATGGCAGCATATGCTGTCGCATCACCCGCGATGGTAAGGTCGGTCTGGTTACAAAGAAAGTTACCCTTGACAGCAGATCCAGTCCTAAATCTTGGCGACACGGCATACCAAATGGGGGCCATTTCCCCATCCACAAGGGGCGGCAGACCAAGGGTCCTCCAAGGTAAAAAACCACTGTCAATGGTACAGGGACCCTCGGTTGCATTATTACTGTAGTCCCCCGCCACATCATTGGGGTCGCTGTTACGAAAAAAACCCTCGTAGGGACAGGGCAATTTTCCATACAACTTTGCCGCAGGGGGGGGGATCCCCGCCTGCATCGCGGCATAGGCGATCAGAGCCTTTTTCGCCCGCGCCAGGGTCAGGTTGGAAACCTGGTCGCCATGGATTCGTTTGCTTTTGATCAACAACGCATCCAGGGCCAAGGAAATGCCCCCCAGGAGAATGACGGCCATAATAATCAGGAGTGCCGCCCCCTGTTGCGAACCTCTCCATCTTCGCATGCATCCACCTTCAGGGCTTCCGATTGTCCTCATGGGAAACACACGTTGCCTAAAGGTCTGTTTTGTAAAATCACGGACACCTGTATTTCATACCGGAACACACCCCGAATCGGCCCCGAACAAAACTGCAAACACTATTCTCTTAAACCGTAGCTATCTTGGGATGTGAAGTTATTGTCATCCTCGCGAAAGCGGGGATCCAGAGGACTTTCCTACCTCCCCTGACTTTCTGGATTCCCGCTGAAGCCTCGTCATTCCCGCGAAAGCGGGAACCTCGAATGCTTGAATCGGGGGCGGGGATGACAATAACTGCACATTCCAAGATAGCTGCGGTTTAGAATCCGAATTGTTTGATGAAGCCCGTATGCAACGGGCTCATCATACCATCCTGGCCATTATTTTGTTAATTTTCCCCGCACGGGCCAGACAAAATAGGGGCTGGCCTTACCGTATAAATCGGTGTGCCCGTTGTGCATGTTCATATACCAAGCGGTGTTCTCCGGTTCACCTGCTGTTGAACTCCAATAATGCCCTTGTTGAACCTTTTCAAATGGGTGTCCCTTGGGCAGAATCAAACCTGCATCGGCTTCGGTACCCGCCAACGTCACCAACTCCTCCTTGCTGGGCAAACGCCAGCCACCCTTCGTATCCGTCAGACCGTCACATGACTTTTTCCCGGAATTCAGGGCTTCAACGGCCTTGGAGGCATCCTCCCAGGTCAACGCTCCCCAACAATCGGCATTCTTCACCCACGTTAAACCAGACTTTGAATCCGTAACCAAACCTTCTTTTGCATCTGCAAACCGATTCTCAGAATACGCATTCTGCGCGCCGATAAAAACCATTCCCAGGGCAAAAACAACAGCAAATCGCCTGTGCTTCCCAATCTCCTTACCGTTCATACCATTCTCCTTGGTTGTTGGTCTTCACTGGCCGCCCCCGCACCATGAATAACAGTGCGTTTGCGTGTCACGGCCCTTGGCAATCCAATTCCCCCCGCGACACGTCACCCCGAACATGTCCTCCAGCCGACACAAACTCAAGATGCTATCACCCGCCCACCCCGGACTCAAGCCGTCTCGCAATCGATCTAAAGAACACATGCCAGCAAGTCAATCCACCTGACCCTTCCGATTGTTTCATCCGGCCAGGTTTTGGACGAAATGAGAGCTAAATTTGATCAATTTTAGTGGACTGGCAGGGTAAAATCCTGGACAATCTAACCGTGGAAGCATTGTTTCACCGTGGCCCAACGTCTCGTCATCAAGTTTCGGACGAGAGTGTTTGCGGATGATCCGGTGACGTGGAAAATGTGGTGCAGCAGCAACTTAATGCTAACAGGAATCATGGAAGATCCGAAAGAAAAGAATAGATCTCAGTACGATACCACCTTAAAGGATTTGTTTGAAAAGCCGCCGCAACGATTGTTGCAGATTCTGATCGGACAGGAAGCTGTGGAGCTGCTGACAGTGGAATTCGCTTCCACCCAAAAACGCTTTCCCGACTTGGTGTTCCTGTTGGAAGATGGTTCGATTTTTCATCTGGAACTACAAAGCAAGTCTGAGGGTATGGTTTGGCGTATGCTGATGTATTATTCGTTGATACGTCAGCGTTATCCGAGCAGGATTCTGGTTCAGAAGGTGCTGTACGTTGGGCTGAAAGAGTGGAATCACGGATCAGACATCGAAGAGAAGAATTTATCCTTCAGCTACGAAGTGGTAGACATCCGCAGCATTGATTGCAGGGAGTTGATGGACAGCCCGTCCTTGGAGGAAAATATCCTGGCTATCCTGTGTCGGATCGACAACCAGAAAGAAGTGATCCAGGAAATCTTGTATCGAATAAGTGATCTGCCGATAAAAGCCAGGGCGGATGCCCTGACAAAATTGGTCATCATTTCCAGGTTGCGCAGACTGGAAACGGTAGTCAGAACGGAGGCTGAAGACATGGCACTAACCTTTAATTTGATGGAAAACGATGTATTCCGGCCAATAATCATGCAGATGCAGATGGATAGTGAGCAAAAAGGACGCCAGGAAGGACGCCAGGAAGGACGCCAGGAAGGACGCCAGGAAGGACGCCAGGAAGAAGCGTCCTCCTTTCTTATACGCTTACTTCAACGTCGTTTCGGATTCCTGACTTCAGATATCACTCAAAAAATCCAGTCAGCGGATCTAGACACCCTGGAAATGTGGGGCGAAAGAGTATTGGATGCCCAGTCACTGGACGATATTCTCTCGGGTAATGATCTTTATCATATTTAAACCGCAACCAGTACGGAACATGTAGTTTTTCAGCGTCATTCCCGCGAAAGCGGGAATCTAAAAAGCTAGGGAATGGTGTGTTGGTTTCCTGGATCCCCGCTCTCGCGGGGATGACAATAACTACACATTCCAAGATGGCTGCGGTTTAACTCGCAAAACGGTAATCAAAAATTGGTATCGCCACAAAATTTGAATCCCACTCAGAATCTACAACCCGATACAAAGAAATATCTGGGTTTTTCATTAATTGAAATGACGGTCATTCTGGTAATCGTCGGGGTCCTTCTCGGCAGCAGCGTCGTCACTTACTCCAATATGCGCGACAAACAACAACGCCAAAAAACGGAAATATTGTTGGAAGCCGTCCAGAAAGCCCTGCTGGCCTATGCTGTGACCAATGGGCACCTCCCTTGCCCCGATGTCGGCGTGGACAGCAACAATGCAACACAATCCGCATTTGACGGTAAAGAGGATCGAGACGCATCCGGAAATTGTCGCCTGGTCTACGGCGTATTGCCATGGCAAGATTTGGGCGTGCAAAAAACTGATTTCTATGGAAACTACCTCTCCTATCATGTCGATCCCAATTATATCAATCGACCCATTCTGTGTAACCATCCCGCCCCAGGTCCCACCCTGTTAAACGTCGAAACCAACCATCACGGGGTTGTTTCAAACCTAGACGCAATTGTCGCCGTTGTCGTCTCTTTCGGCAAAAATGGCGCTGGACACCTGTTGACATCCCCTGCCGGCTCCCCAGCCTATATCACGCGTTCCGCAGTCACCGGTGACGAGGCAAGAAACGCCGACTATCTCTACAATGGTGATCCCACGGCCAATAACAGTTACGTGCAGGGTGTTGGAGATGACATGCTCACCTTTATTTCTCCAATAACTTTAAGATCAAAACCGGAAATTGCATGTCAATAATTCGCTGGTGATTTGAGAGAGAAGATCGTATCATTCGCAGAGCCTTTGACTGGAAATATTCGTTGGAAGATACGCTACCATTTCACATACTAATAGCTTAGGAGAACATTTCGTTATGGATACCCACTCCAAACGCGCCCATCAATCCGGTTTTTCGCTGATTGAAATTGCCATCGTCCTTGTCATTATCGGTCTACTTTTGGGCGGGGTCATGAAAGGGCAAACCATGGTGCAAAACAGCAAGATTAAACGTATCGCCACGGATACCCAGTCGGTCCAGTCCGCCATCAACGCCTACATCGACAGTTATTGGCAGTTGCCCGGTGACGATAACAGAGCCTCTGCCCATTTTGCCGGGGTTGGCAATGGCAGTGCCAATGGCGTCATCGTTGGTCTTTTTGAGCCTGCCAACCTGACGACCGACGAGACTGCTTTGGCATGGAACCATTTGCGCTGTGCCGAACTCGTTAAGGGATCGTGTGTTGCCGCCGCAACTGCCAACGTGTTACCCAGAAATCCTGTCGGTGGCACCTTGGGCATCGCCGATGGTCGCGATCCCACTCCTACAATGGTCCTGGGAATTGCCAAAAAGGTCGTCTGCATGGGTAGCATCCCATCCGCGTATGCCGAAGCCTATGATTCGCAGCAAGATGATGGGGTCGGTGATACTGGTGACGTTCGCGGCAGTGTAAACGGCCAGGTCGCCGCAACGCCCGGTACCGCCCAAGCCTATGTCGCCAACGAAACCATCCACATCTGCACCGGTTTCTAACTTGAATAGGTTATATCAATCCATCATGGTGGCATCACCTTCCCAGTGGGGTGAGAGGCAAGACGATACGGTTCCATGTTCTCTTCCCTCAGTTGCGCGGGCGTGTTCAAGGGAAGATTGCGTGACGACGTAAGCGCGAATGGAAAATATGACCCAACGAGAGTCCCAAAGCTTTGCCCCCCATCGGTCACCCGGACCTGAAAAACTGTCGGGTGATCGCGTGACATCGGGATTCTCATTGGTCGAAATGGCTGTGGCCATGGTCGTCCTCGCCGCCGTTGTCGGTGGCGGCGTTGCCACCTTCTCTGGAGTTCGCGAAAAACAGCAGCGGATCAAAGCCGAGGACTCCATGGAAAAAATCCAGGAAGCCCTGATCGGATTCGCCGTTGCCAATGGCCACCTGCCCTGTCCCGATGTGGGCGTGGACGGGGGTGGAACCGCCATGGCCAGCTTTGACGGCGTGGAAGACAGAAATGGAAACGTATGTCGCAATCCGTTCGGGGTATTGCCGTGGCAAAACCTGAGCCTGAAACCCGTCGATAATTGGCTCAACTATTATTCCTACCACGTCGCCCCAGACTACAGCGACAGCAGCCAAATCATACCCTGCGATGCCACCAGCACTTTGAGAGTCCGCAAGGATGGCAAAACGTTGGCCGATAATCTGCCGTTTGTCGTCGTATCCCACGGCAAAAACGGCAGGGGGCACATAGAACAGACCCCGGTCGGATCAACGGCTTATGTCACCCGAACAGCCGTTAGCGGTGATGAGCTTGAAAATGCCAACCCCCAAGACCCGGATCCCGACAAGGCCAGGACCTATCTCCATGGCGCGGGCGATGATGTCATCCTGTATGCCTCTCCCATGTTGTTGAAATCCAAGTTGATGCAAGCTGGCATGGCGATGACGGCCTGTGCGCCTTCAACCAGCACGACATCCACATCATCCACCACAACATCGGTTACCACCACGACATCCGTATCAACAACCACGACTTCGGTACCAACGACAACGACAACGACATCGGTGTCAACAACAACGACTTCCGTGCCTACCACGACGAGTACAACGACTTCCGTGTCCACAACAACGACTTCCGTGCCGACAACTACGACTTCCGTGCCGACAACTACGACTTCCGTGCCGACAACTACGACTTCCGTGCCGACAACTACGACTTCCGTGTCCACAACTACGACTTCCGTGTCCACAACAACGACTTCCGTGCCGACAACTACGACTTCCGTGTCCACAACAACGACTTCCGTGCCGACAACTACGACTTCCGTGTCCACAACAACGACTTCCGTACCGACAACTACGACTTCCGTGTCCACAACCACGACATCGGTAGCCCCTGCGGGAACGCTCTTCTCTGGCAGCAATTATAATTGCTATGATGATCGGCCTTCAGTCATGAACTCTGTCACCGGAGCCTCACGTTTTGCAAAAGGACAAAGGGCCCGTTCTTCCAATCCCTGTCTGTCACTGACAGCCAGCAATCCGACCTACTTCTTCACCAACTTTACCGCGTCAGCCAACTTGAGCGGCCAAAACGTGATCAGAATCCGCCCCGAAGGAGGATTCGGCTCCATCGACTGCCAGTTTGACTTCACCAGTGCCGGGACAACCTCCTGTAGCGGTTACACCGTCACCATTACCAAATCTTCCGGCAGTACCGGTACCATCAAGGTTAATTTTGGCAACAAGAACATGTCCGCCTTAAGCAGATTGGAAATTGAGATCACCGATCTGGGTGTCAGCACCATCGATTTTCCCAACATGTGTATCGGCTCTTGCGGTCAATAAGGAGGCAACTTGGTTTGTCGGACGGAGCAATTATAAAAATCCAATCTGACACGAAACAAAGCGTCGCCCCCAATGCCTCCTGGATCATCCATGGCAGGATTCTGCTGACTCTTGCCCGCATGACTTTTCGTGAAAATATTTTGAACCGGCTGCCGTGGGCAGTCATGACAGCTCTGGGGGTGGGCATGGGGCTGGCCCTCTTTGTGGATGCGGCGTCAATCACCGAAAATGAATGGATTCAGGGTGCCATTGCCGGGGCTTTTTTCCGACTTATGGGCGTTTTCTTGTTGACCGCCACGGTCATCGTCGGGGTAGCCAGGGAATTTGACGACCGCATGGTGGCCTTAACCCTGGCACTCCCCATCCCGCGTTCTGTTTATTTCGCCGGTAAACTGCTCGGCTTTGCCATGACAGCAGCTCCCATGGCAGCCATCTTTGCCCTGGGATTGCTCCCCTTTGCTCCCTGGGACCAAGTACTGCTGTGGAGCCTTTCCCTGGGATGCGAATTGCTTTTGATGGCGGCCCTGGGCTTTCTTCTGGTCCTGTCCCTGACCCACGTCACCCCCGCATTGACCGCCGCCATGGCCACCTACCTCTTGGCCCGGACCATCAATACCATGGTACTTATTGCCAGTGGCCCCCTCGCCAATCTCACCCCCATGCCAGGAAAATTGATTTTACCAACACTCCGGTTCCTCTCCTGGCTGGTCCCCGATCTGGGGCGCTTTACCTCCGGGGAATGGCTGGCCTATCACACCGGTCGCTGGAGCGACCTGGCAACGATTGCCTTGGAAACCCTCGTCACCCTGTTTTTTCTCTGTGGAGCGGGACTTTTTGTTCTGTATCGGAAAAATTTATAAAGCCACCCCTTCCCCGCGGACACCACCCGCATGGGTCACCCTCTTTCTGGCTTTGGGGCTTGCCGGGCAATTGTTTTGGGGTAGCCTGCGCCCCTCCCCCAGCGCCAAAGCGGAAGAGTTGTCCCCGCCCCCATCTCCAGGGGTGTTGCAACTCGCAGCACTCGGAGATCACGTGGTGTTCGCACGCATCCTGATGTTGTGGTTGCAAAACGTGGACAACCAACCCGGCCTTTCCATCCCTTTCCGCCATCTTGATTATGACAAAATGGCCCAATGGCTCGAAGTTGTATTGGCCATGGACCCCAAAAGCGACTATCCCCTGTTCGCTGCCCTGCATGTGTATGCCGGGATACCCGATCCGCAACGCACCCGTATCATGCTGGATTTCATCCACCGGCAATTTCCCTTGCATCCAGAACAAAGGTGGCGCTGGCTTGCCCTGGCCGCAGTCAGTGCCCGCCATCGCCTCAACGATCCCCAACTCGCCCTGCGCTACCTCGATGAACTCCTGCCACAAGTCCAACAGGGTCGCCTGCCACAGTGGGTATTGGGGATACGTTTAAGCCTCCTCCAGGCTACCGGCCAGTTGGAAAGTGCCCGTCAATTGATTGGTGGCCTGCTCTATCACCAGGAAATCCGTTCCCCCACGGAAATCCAATACCTATCCGAATGGTTGGAAAAATTGGCCCAAGAGGAATAACCTCTATGATTACGCCTTGGACAGACCCTCGCTGAACGTTTCACCGTCAGAAACGATGCAATATGAGTTCCCTGTGCCGAACAAACCGGGTATTCTTTTATCTATCACATCGTGGACAGGGGATATCGCTATGTCGCAAGCCGTAACTTTTGATGACGTATGGAAAATGTTCCAGGAGACCGACCGTAAATTCCAGGAAATGGTTCGGGAAAACCGGGAGCGAGATATAGCGTTGGACCGCAAGTTCCAGGAAACACACCAGCAGATCAAGGAAACGGACCAGCAGATCAAGAAAACAGACCAGCAGATCATGGAAATTTCTGCCCAAATAAAAGAAACAAACCTACAAATGAAGGAAACAGACCTTCAGATGAAGGAAACAGACCGAAAAATCAAAGCGGTTTCCAGGCAAATCGGGCAATTGGGAGGTCGATTGGGAGAGTTTGTTGAGGGATTGGTTGCTCCTGCATGCAAAACCATTTTTATGCAACGAGGGATCCCGGTTCACAAGGTGAGTCGACGGATGGAAGCCGATTTACCGAATGATCGGCATATGGAGATTGACCTGTTTGTCGTCAATACCGATACGGTGTCATTGGTCGAGGTAAAAAGCAAATTAACGACAGAAGATGTACGGGAACATATGGTACGCCTGTCCGAATTCAAGGAGTTCTTCCCAGAGTATGCCGACAAAAG
>JADGCN010000012.1:0-15082 GCA_015228975.1 Magnetococcales bacterium | reverse complement strand
ACATATGGTACGCCTGTCCGAATTCAAGGAGTTCTTCCCAGAGTATGCCGACAAAAAGGCGATTGGTGCGGTTGCTGGTATGGTGGTTGAGGAACGCGTTGTGCGTTTTGCCATCAAAAATGGCTTATTCGTCTTGATACAGGCAGGCGATTCGGTACGTTTGGCCAATGACGACTCTTTCGTACCTCGCACTTGGTAAACGGTAAACCACACACTGTGGACCAACGCGTTTAAAACAATTTATACACAACTCATTCAATTAGGAACTCACAGTCGGCACGGGTTAATGGTTTGGCCGTCCAGGGAACTCTCTCGCCAAAGCCTCGTTGCGCCCCTTTCACGAAACCAGTATGGATTTTTTTCATGCGCAATCGTTTTTTCCTGGCCAAACGCATTCTACAAGACCATTTTCGCGAATCGATCCAGCCCTACAAATTGACTTTTGCCAGTACCGACCGCTGTAACAGCCGATGCCGGACTTGCGCCACTTGGCGTTATCAAGCCAGGGATGAACTGAATTGTGCAGAAATCGAAAATTTTTTTTCGATCAACAATCGTTTTTTATGGTTGGATTTTACCGGCGGGGAATATTTTTTGCGCGAGGACGCCCTGGAGATCGTCCGCATAGCCCTGTTTCACTGTCGTCACTGTTGCCATTTCCACGTTCCCACCAACGCCGTCGATCCCCAACGTACCCTGAATGGCGTGCGCAAGATTATCGATTGTAAGCCGGAATTATTCACGCTGACCATCAGCCTGGATGGTCCGCCATCCGTTCATGATCGACTGCGCGGTATCCCTGGCAACTGGAATGCGGCCATGGCGCTATACCGGGAACTGGAAGGTTTGCAGTCAAACAAATTCCGTATTTTTTTTGGATTTACCTTGAGCCCATGGAACCTGGGCAGTTTTTCTGCCACGGTCACAGCGGTGCAACAACAATTCCCGAAGGTGGGGCTTAAAAATTTTCACATGAACCTGTACCACCGGTCGGAACACTACTACCGAACCGAAGGCCATGCACCACCCTTCCCCGGGGGAAATGCCGCAATCATCACCGAAATGGAACAGTTCCGGAAAGATGTTCGTTGGCGATTGGATCCCATTTCCATTTTGGAAAACCGCTATTTGCTGCGAATAAGGGAATATCTGGAAACCAAGCAATCCCCACTCCCTTGCCAGGCCTTGGCGGGTTCGTTGTTTTTAGCGGCCGATGGCACGGTGTATCCCTGCACCATGTGGAATCAACCCTTGGGAAACCTGCGTCGGGATGGCTTTTCGTTACCAGAACTATTGAAATCGTCTCACGAGATACGTGCGGCAGTACGGGGGAAAAAGTGTCCGGGATGTTGGACGCCATGTGAAGCCTATCCGTCTATACTAGCATGTTTTTTTAATAAAGGTTGAACAAAACATTGGCCACAACCCAATATACACCACCCGCCGCCAAGACCGATGATCCCTTTACCATCGTCATTCCCACCCGCAACGAAGCGGCTACCATCGCCGATATCGTCACGCGCAGCTTGCAACTGACCCCCTTCGTACTGGTCATGGATACCGCCTCCAACGATGGCACCCCAGCTCTGGCCATACAAAGAGGGGCGCAGGTGGTCAACGTCCCCAAACAGGGCAAAGGATTGGCAATCCGGGCTGCGGCAAACCATGTCACCACACCCCTCGTCGTCTTCATCGACGCCGACGGCTCGCATGTGGTGGAAGATATTCCCAAACTGATTGCCCCGTTGCATGCCGGAAGCGCCGATCATGTCCAGGCCTCCCGACTCATCGGCGGCTCCAGCGAACTGCACGGCGGCTTCGACGAATTTTTCCGCCTGTCAGGCAGTGCCTTGATCACCGCCCTGATCAACTGGCGCTTCCAGGTTCGGTTAAGCGAAAGTCAAAACGGTTTCCGGGCACTGCGTCTGGATCTGCTCAGACAATTGGACCTCCGGGAAAAAATCACGACCATTGAACAGGAAATGGTGATAAAAACCTTGAAAGTCGGGGGGCGTCTGGCCGAAATTCCCAGCCACGAACACAAACGTATGCACGGATACTCCTCCATTCGCCTCAGCCAAGTATGGTGGAGATATGTCTATTCCGTTATAAAATTACTTATAATTTAATACATCGCCTGGCGGTTGCACTCAATGGTTATACTCGGTCTGTGGGATGGTCACGATGCCGGAGCAGCACTCCTCATGGATGGCAAGCTCATCGCCGCAGTCAACGAAGAACGGCTGTCACGGCGAAAGCTTGAAGCCTGCTTTCCCCGGCAATCCATCGCTACATGTCTGGATCTGGCCCGCATCACACCCCGGGATGTGGATCATGTGGCCATTGCAACCCGCGATGTGGCGAAAACACTGGCGCGACTCATTCCGGAAACCCGGGAACGTTATTATCAAATCCGGCGGCGACTGACCCCCCCCACCCTGGGGACGCGGATAACCCATCGATTCAAACACACCATCACCCAATGGCCCGGATTTTGGGGAACCGACATCCTGAATCGACACCTTGTCAAACAGGAACTGCACCCCTTGGGACTGGGGGATCATCCCCTGCACATCTGCCCACACCACCCTTGTCATGCCGCCACCGCCGCATGGTTCAGCGGCATGTCGGATGCCACGGTGCTGACACTCGATGGCGTCGGCGACGGCCTTTCCGGCAGCGCTTCTCTGCTTTCAGACGGCTTGCTCCATCCCCTGGTAACCATCGGTGGCCGGGATTCGCTGGGGCTGTTTTACGAACAGGTGACCCACTTGCTCAATATGCGCGAGCTGGAGGACGAAGGCAAAGTCATGGCCTTGGCCGACTACGCCCCCCCCTGTGCCGATGCCGACAACGCATTGCTCAACCTGTTCAAGGTGGAAAAAATGACCATTCGCGGTCGTTTGCATGGTGCCGCTCTGGTTCATTATCTGCGTTCGGTTTTGTGGTCCACCCCTTGGGAACGCTTTGCGCACATGGCGCAACAAACCATGGAAACCATCGTGGAACAATGGGCCTCCCAGGTCATCGCAACCACCCGGAACAACCAATTGGCCCTGGCCGGAGGGGTATTTGCCAACATTCGTCTGAATGCCCGCTTACGCCGACTGGGCGGGAAATGTTTCATCTTTCCCCACATGGGAGACGGCGGTCTGGCCGTGGGGGCCGCCGCCCTGGTACAACGGCAACGGCAACCCCACACGCCCATCCAGCCACTCACCCATGTGGCCTTGGGCGATGCGTTCTCCCATGACGCCATTGGCAGCGCCGTCCAGGCATGCGGCTTTCCTGCGCGGGAAGTGGCCAATCCCGCTGTCTGCGCCGCAAAAATAATCACACAAGGGGGAATCATCGGCTGGTTTCAGGGGAGAATGGAATATGGCCCCCGCGCCTTGGGCCAACGCTCCCTTCTCGCCGCCGCCGATCAGGAGGGAATGCGGGACAGACTGAACCTGGCACTCAAACGCCGAGCCTGGTACCAACCTTTTTGCCCCGCCATACTGGAAGAAGATGCACCGAAAATCTTGCTGGACTACGATGGGCTATGCAACCCTTTCATGACCATGGGGTATCACCTCCACCCCGCTGTCCGCAGCAAATTGGCCCAAGTTGCCAGCATCGACGGCTCTTGCCGGCCACAAATGGTACGACCCGGAGAGGGACCGTTTTACGATTTGCTCAAAATAATACAGTCAACCTCGGGTTATGGCGTGGTTCTCAACACCAGCTTTAATTTGCACGGCCAACCATTGGTCCGTACCCCCCGGGAGGCCCTGGACATGATGCGGCAAACGCCCTTGTCCGCATTGATCATCGGCAATTTTTTGGTGGAAAGACCATCCTGAATGAACAGCAAACCGGCATGGTGGTTCCTTGTCCCGGGCTATGGACTCCTGGCAGGCCTCTATGGGTGGGTAGCCTCGCGGCCCTTGACCGATATCCAAACCTTTCTCCAGGACCATTCCCCACGGTTGCTTTATGCCCATCTGGCACTGATCCTCGTTGCCACCTTGTTGAACGGACAATCCCTGCTTCGTTTTGCCCGGCATCTGCCCCCAACCGTGCGACGGGGGCTGCTGCTGTTGGCAGTCGCCGGCTCCCTGATGGCGGCATGGGTTGCACCGGCAACCCATCGCATATTCTACGATGAAGATATTTATCAGGGCATCGCCATGAACATGGTGTGGTCCAACCAGGCGCAAATGTGCAATGAAGGATATCAGGAATATGGCGTCTTTTACTGCCAACGGGGTGAATACAACAAACAACCCAACGGGTTCCCCTTTCTGTTATCCACCGTGTATCAATTGGTCGGGGTCCATGAACACGCCGCATTCCTGTTGAACAATCTCCTCCTCGGCGTGGCAACAGTGACCGTGTTTGCCATTGCCATCCATGTGTTCCATAGCCTTTGGGCCGGCTTGTTCGCGGCGCTGATCACCGTCATGATCCCGCAAAATCTCCACTGGTTCAATACCACCGCAGCCGAGCCGGCAGCAGCGGTCAGTGCCGCCCTGGCCGTTCTGGCGGGACTGCACGCCGCACAAAAAAAAAGCAACGTCGCCTTGCTGCTTTTCACAAGTATCGCCGCCTTCAGTTTGCACATGCGACCGGAAAACAGTCTGATACTCGTGGTATCATTTGTCCTAATATTACTTCAATGGCCGCGTTTTTTCCTACAATCCCGATGTTATCTGTTCCTGGGGGTGTTTGCCTTCCTTATCTTACCCGTATTCATGCATGCCCTCCTGGTCCATGAAAATCCTTGGGGCAGCAGTACCACCCCCTTTGCTCCCGCCTATTTCTGGCATAATTTTTCTGTCAATTTTAAATATTATTTCAATAATGTACAGTTTCCAACACTGTTTACCCTGCTGGCCTTGGCGGGGGTATTACAACGGCGTTCATGGCGCGGACAGATGCTGCTCTGGATATGGTTTCTCCTGCTTTGGGGGATATTTTTATTCTTTTATGCCGGTCGGTATGATTATGGTGCCGACATACGGTTTGCCATCCCCTCCCACCTGCCACTGGCTCTGTTGGCAGGGGGAGCCACTCAAGCCATCGGTCACAGGTTGGCGACGATGACACGGCGCCCCGCACGCCAGTGGTATACCATCATGACGTTATTGCTGTTGCTGGCCTTTCTCCCCTTTCTTCCCAAGGTGCGCGCCACCACCAGCGAAGCCTGGGCCGCACGCGCCGATCATTACCACGCCCATGAAATGGCCAAAATAATACCCAATGATGCCATGATCCTGACCCATAACCCCAGCATGTTTCATCTGTGGGGCAACAATGCGGCCCAGGCTTCCATCGCCCTGGAGGAACCCAACCAGGCCATGCACTATTATTTTCAACGCTTTCGCGGAGGCGTCTATTTTCACTACAATTTTTGGTGCAACGTCGCCGATCCCCTGCAAAACAGCTTTTGCACCCATCTCCTCGAACGCTACCGCCACGAGCTGGTCGTCGACTATCGGGTGTCCCATTTCCATTACGCCCTCTATCGACTACTCCCCCCCTCTGGATCCTGACACTATTTGACAACGCCGCCCAAATAGCATATTGTTCCCTAAAAAATATTACCTTCTTTGGAGTCAGCCATGCCGGACTGGTCGCATAAGAAACATGCCGTCATCATCCTCGTGGGTATTCTGCTTTGTCCAGTAACCTGGGGCCACGCAGCAGAAATCGATGATATCTATGCCATGGCCGATCAAAAACGCTTCCAGGAAGCAATGACCAAACTCGATGCCTATCTCCAGAAAAATCCTAAAGATCCCCAGGGACGTTTCCTCAAAGGACTGATCCAGACAGAGCAAAAACATCCCGATGAGGCCATCACCACGTTCAAATCATTGAGCGCAGATTACCCCAGCCTCCCAGAGCCCTATAATAATCTGGCCGTCCTCTACGCCGAAAAAGGACAGTATGAGGAAGCTGCCGAATCATTGAAAAAAGCCATCAAAACTCTTCCGACCTATGGCACCGCCCAGGAAAATCTGGGGGATATCTACGCAAAAATGGCTTCTCAGGCCTATAGCAAAGCATTGTCCCAGGATTCCCAAAACCGCACGGCCCAAACCAAGCTGGATGTCATCCGCAAACTGTTCGCACAACAAGGTCCCAATAATGCCGGCGAAAACAACAGCCAGAAAGAAGCTGCACCACCCACCCCCTCCAAACGACATGCTCCTGCGCCACAATCACCCGTAACATCGACACAAACAGAACCTGCACCAGCCAAAACAGCCGATCAAACCACGCCCGACGTTAAAAATGACGTTGAGGCCAGTATCCTGCAATGGGCCAAGGATTGGTCTGAAAAAAATTCCCGTGGCTACCTGAGTGCCTACTCTTCCCAGTTTCGTCTCCCGTCCTCCTTCAGCAGTCGGGACGCCTGGGAAACTCGGCGTAACCAGGTTATCAATCAAGCAGGCACTATCCGCGTTACCATTTCCAAAATCAAGATCACCGTAATTGATCCAACACATGCTCAGGCCGTGTTCAAACAGGATTATCGCGCAGCCAACCATAAAGACTCCGTCCAGAAAACCCTTGCCATGGTATTGGAAGATGGCCGTTGGAAAATTATGGATGAACGTTCCGGTAACGAATAAAAGGGCGCTATTTCAAAAAATTCACGTTGTCCGGCCCGCAATCTGAAGGATTCCAAATTCCGGGGAAATGCTCGATGCCAGATTCTTGTTCAACTGTCGAATCCGTCAATCCCCACAACCACCCTCCCCCTGTCATGGTAGGCCATCTGCACCTGGTAGCCAAACTGGCCCTGTGGACAGGCCTTTCATCCGGTATTGTCTTCACAGCTACGCTCCTTTACCTCGAATCGGCTCCAGGTAGTGACTATGCGAGTATTTTCCACTCGTTAATCATGACCCGGCAACAACTCAAACCGGCTCTTGTCATTTCCGGTTCCGTCTTGTTGACCATGACGGGATTGGTCACCTGGATGATTGCCATTTACAGCACCTACCGCGTCGCAGGTCCTCTGCACCAATTCACTTTAGCGTTAATGCGGCAAATTGAAAACGGCCCCTGTTCCGTTGGCGACCTGGCAGGTACCGATGACCTGAAGAATGAACATCTGCGCTTGGCAGGAGCAGCCAACCGTCTGCAATTTCATTACGATACCTTAAGCGAATTGGTGGACCTGATACGTGTACAATTAGAACTGGAACAGCCCAATTTAAACGATGGATTGCGACACAATCTGCAAAAGCTCAAGGAACTGGACAGCCTTGTTAAACTATAAGATGGGGATTGTTCTCCTCCTGCCCATTGCGATCGTTTTCCTATTCCTGGGAATGGCGGGTACAACGGGGGTGCATATCGCCAACACCCCCTGTGTCACGTGCCATGTGGCCAAAGAAGTAACTGCTGCCAATGCCGCCGTACTGGTCGCCAGCCAGGAAAAATTGTGCGGAACCTGTCACGCTCAGGCCATCCTTCTCAGTCATCCCAGTGGCTTTGTCCCAAATCGTCCCCTGCCCAAAGAATATCCCCTCGACTGGAAAGGCGATTTAACATGCAGCTCCTGTCATAGTGTCCATGGAACCCAGGCAAGATTGATGCGCACAACGGTTTCAGGAGCCCCCTTCTGTCTGGCTTGCCACAACAAAGAATTTTTCGAAAAAATGCCTGATCAGGGAGCCTCTCTCGCCGGATCTGGTCATCTGGACGCGAAAAACACCCCTGTCACCCTCCATCTGGACCCATTCTCGCTCCAATGTATGGGCTGTCATGATGAAAAAGCCGATAGAAATCAAGTCGGCATCGACTCTCTGGGATTGATGCGCCACAAATCCAGTTCCATCAACCATCCTATCGGCAAATCCTACCAGGCAGCGACATCCTATGGTGGATACCGCCCTGTGGACCAATTACCCAAAAGCATCGTCCTGCCCAATGGCAAAATAAGCTGTATCTCTTGCCATGTCGGTTATAGCAAAGAACATGGTGGACTGGTCGTACCCAAAAAACATTCGGAACTTTGCCTGGTCTGCCACGACTTGTAAGGATACACCCCGATGGATCATCCAGATAACAATGTACCTCATGCCAAGCGGTCGATCCTCTCCTTTCCGTTCAGCCAGTTGGGGGTCCGCTACGTAGATTACAAGATTCAGATGCGCATGCTGTTGGCACTATTGGCGCTGGAATTGACCATCATGACCGCCGGTCTGTTTTATCTTTACTACCGTTTCAGCACCCTGATTGACGCCAACCTTTACCGCATCCACAGAGGGACTTCCTCCGATGTTTTTTCAACCATGCTCACCGAAACCGGGTGGGTCATCGGTATATCCCTTCTGGTCAACCTCACGGCATTGTTGATCGCTGATCGCCTCTGGGTCACCTACGTGCGCTCCATTTTGACCGCATTTGGTTCCCATGCCGATCAGATTGCAGACCTCGATTTTCGTAACCAACAGACTAACCTTGGAACCAAACATAAAGCATTGGGGATGATTCAGACTTGGCTTCAGGGAGAACGTCAACGGGCGCTGACTATACGTACGGTCCTGAACACCATCGACATCAACACCTGCGATAATCCACAGACCCAGAAAGACATTCTCAACCATATCCTGACAATCCAAAATAATCTGCCCCCTTACAGTCGCCGCTTCATCGGAAGAAATCATTGACAGGTCACCATGCCTGCACAACAATAACAGTATCGTTCACGTAGCAAATAATAAGCGCCATCGGATCAAGCGCAGCCATCTGATAGGAAACCTGGAAACAGTGACCCGGAATCCCATACACCTTCTTCATGGAGAGATCCCACGTGAAAAAAATCACACTGACCTCATGGGCCGCATTGATCGTGATCGTCATCACCGGCTTTGCAACCGCCGATGTTCTGGACCCCATCGCGCAACGTGAAAAAATTGTCAACGATGCCAATTGGAAGGAAATGGAGACCGTAACCATCACCCTCAACGAACATAGCTATACGCCCGGTCGCATCACCTTCAAAGCTGGAAAAGCCTATAAGCTGGTCCTGAAAAATGAAGGGGAAAAGGCGCATTATTTCACCGCCCCCGAATTTTACATGGCCATCAGCACCCGCAAAGTGGAAGCCCCCAAACAAGGGGAAATCAAAGCACCCCATCTGCTCGCACTGGAAGTCATGGCCAATGGTACTCTGGAATTGTTTTTCGTACCCGTCATCAAGGGCAACTATACGGCGTACTGCACCATCGAAGACCATCGTAAACAGGGAATGGAGGGAGCCTTGCAAATTGAATAATGTCCCTATCCTGATTGATCAGGTGCAATCTTTGCCATCTCCCAGGACACGAAAACTAGCCTCACTGGGTATCACGCTGCCTCTGATCATGGGGGCTTGGTCAGGTACGGCCCTGGCGAAAGATGGTTCCGCCCCCCTGAAACCAGCCACCATGGGCCCCGCGAAAACGATCCATGTACCTGTTCTGAGCGCCGCTCCCGTCATCGACGGTCAATTGGACGAGTGGCCCAACCTAAGCAAAGAAAGCTTCACGGTAACGGTTCATCCCGCTGTGGAACAAGATTCAAGCAATGTAACAGGAATATTGGATGTCGAAATCAGAGTCGGCGTCCATGGAGACCGCTATTATTTGGCAGCCCGCTGGCCCGATAAGACTGCGGATACTGTTTTCCGTCCCTGGCGTTGGACAGATACGGGTTATCAAAAAGACAACAAACAGCTTGATGATGGTTTCGCCGTTCGTTTTCAACTCGACGGCGACTATGACTCCTGTATGTTAAGTGGCAAAGATTATCGTGTGGACATCTGGCATTGGACTGCCGGACGCTCCAATGCGGCTGGTCTTGCCGAAGACCGTTATCAAATCATCTCACTCAATCCCACCGAAGGGGCTGCGGAATATGAAAGCCCCTATGGTGTCGTTTCCATTATGAACCGTAGCGATGCGGGCACCCCTGTTTACACCAACCTTCGCGCCCCGAAAGAACATCAAAAGGATGAAGAGCCCAGTATTACTTTGGCCGCGAATCCATCAGGGAGTATTGCTGATGTCAGGGCCGTGGGCGTATGGAAAGATGGGTATTGGCACCTTGAAATGTCACGCCTTTTAAATACAGGTCACGACGATGATGCCGTACTGGGTCAGGGAAAAACCATATCTTCGGCAATTGCAGTCTTCAATCGTGCTGCCAATGAACATAAGAGCGTTTCTGACACTATCAATCTTGTTTTTCCACCCTGATCGTAGCTTTGCAACCCATCACGTCGGGGCTGAGGGTTGATACCCCCGGCCCCATAGGCATCATATTATTAACTCTGTTCCTATATTACCCCTTCTTTTTTATCATGCCAGGCCGCCATTGGACCACGCGGTTTCTTCCCTGGGCTTTCGCCTCATACAAGGCATTATCAGCCAATTTTAGGAATGTTTCCCATCCATCACATACGACTTCCGGATCACTGACGACCCCGGGATACGTCGCAATACCAACGCTACAAGTCACATGAATATCATCTTGAATGGTTGTAGAGGCCAACTGCTGCCGAAAGCGATCCGCCGCATGAAACGCACCACGCTCTTCGGTTTCGGTTAGAATGATACAAAATTCTTCGCCACCGTAGCGACACGCGTAATCAACAGTGCGGCAATGATTCTTGGCAACCTTGCCAACCATCTCCAACACCTTATCCCCCATGTCGTGGCCATACGTATCATTAAATTTTTTAAAATGATCCACGTCAAAGAACAGTATCGATAGCGGCAAGCTGTACCGGCGGGCACGTTCGTACTCCTTTTCCAACAATTCTTCCATACGGCGCCGATTGTAGAGTCCGGTTAACTTGTCGGAATAAGAGAGGATCCTTAATTTTTCCTCCAACCGTTTTTCCTGAGTAATATCCCTTATGAATGCGGCACTGCCGATTGGCTGATTCTGATTGTTACAAATAGTTGCCGCAAAAAAATTCAGCACGCGATTTTTGTAAACCAATGTGTCGGGCAAACCCATCCCGCCCATCTCGATGAAACGCCGTACATAATCGGGATCATCAACTACCGAAAGGAACCCTCCCTTAAGCAGTTGATCTGACGTTTTCTCAAGAATACGCTCGGCAGAAGGATTGATCAGTACGATTTCGCCAATAGCATTGGTAACAATAATGGCCTCTTGTGCTGATCGAATGACCGTGGTCAGCTTATTTTGTTCCTCGGTCAAACGGGAATAGCCACGGAGAACCTCAACTGTCATCATATTGAAGCTTTCAGCCATACGAACCAATTCCAGCAATCCAGAAACAGGAATTCGTTGCGTAAAATCACCATGGGAAATTTTCTCCATGGCCGCTGTGACCATTGTTATGCGTTGCACCAAGGACCAGCGAATCAAAAGCCCTACCAATAAAAGACTGCCAAGAATACAGCCAACCAATATCAAGAGTGCCTGAGAACGACTCGCATGAATGGCCTCCCGCACAGGCATCAAGGATGTCGTCACTTTCAATATGCCACGTACCGCCTGTTGCTTATCGTGGCAACGAAAACACTTTTGTTCGGGAATGACAGGCAAGAGCAAAGTCAACTTTTCAATGCCCTGCTCGCGCTGTGTATAAGAAATCTGCCGTCGATCCGCCAAAACTTTTTCTAGATATTTATTGTTTTTTGGCAAAATATTAATAACCGATTCATCCTCTCGTGTTTGAAATTCTTCTTTACCAAGTTTGTTATTCACAGACATTATTGTTTTATTGTCATAAAACGCCTCGTTACCATCGATACGCAGGATACGGAAATCTTCTATCGTCCCGACTTTTTTTAAATTATCCGCATAATTCTGGGCAATGTCCGCATCACCGCGCAGCATGAGCGCTCGCAACCCCTGTGTCGCGGTCTCGGCAGTCAGATTCAAGCTTTGTTCGTTCTGCTGGAGGATACTCTCTTCCTGCCTATCGGCATAAAATGCGACCATTCCCGCCATGCTGAGAACATTCACAATTCCGATGAGCAGCAAAATGCGACCACCCACCGTTGAAAAATATTTAATCATAACACTTGGATTCCATTCTTGAAAACCAATTCCTAGTGATTATCCATAATGACATGGGATGCCCAAAATAAGGCCTGATTCCGTTTAGCTCTTGGAATCCATCGTCGATCCAGTTCCCCTGATTCCAGGTAGCTTAAGATAGACCTATCGCATGGCCAGGTCAATCGCATCACAAATGAATTATTGTTTAGCTTCTTTGGGCACCAAAGCCAGTTTTTGACTTTGATTTTTGTCTCCAAAGGGCCTATGTTCCAAAGTTCCATAACCAAGTGCAACCGGGTCTTTTCTATGTTTACCAGACTATTTTTACCGCAGCATAACAGAAAGATTGTATCTATTGTTATATTAAGAATTTTCTTGATTATATTTTTCATAGAGTTCTTTATAATGCTCATCATTCCCAAAATGGTCGGCAAAGAAGGGATGGATACATGGATTTCCACCCTGGAAGATGCCCTCCTGTTGGCAGTTCTCGCAACACCGCTCATCGTAAAATTATCACTTAAAGGGTATCTTTTGGAAAGGAGATTTCTTACCAATGGCCCTACCCTGCGTTTCTCCGTATTCAATATTGGTATAGCAATATTCTCCGTAGTATTTTCAATAGAATGCGGAATCATGTTGTTGGTTCCACTGGTTGGTCTAACCAATAACACGATCTCTTTGGCCAGTTTCGATGCTGGATTCCTGGCCCTGTTTGCATCCCCCATCATCTACCTTATTTTAACAATTGATCCTAACCAGATTTATTCTTTTTCTGATTCAAATAAAATGAGGAATGTACGACGACAATTTATCATGCTGTTTCTTCCACAACTTATACTTTTCATCTTTATCACAGAATCTATCTATTTCCAAGACACACGAGCAAAATATAAAGCAATCGAAATTGAAAATGTGAAAAGAATGGACTTTGTTAAAGACCATTTGACACTGGAAATATCATCCGTTGCAAACAGTTTACTCGGGGTAGCGCGTCGTTCTTCACATTATATGTCATTATTTGGACAGAAAAGCATAGAAGACATGCTCATGGAAGATATTTCTAATTTGCTAGAGATAGAAAAACGATTTTCCCAGGCTTTCTTCATCAATTCCCAGGGAGTAACACTGCTGCATCTCTCTTTCCAAAATGGTCGGGTCGTAAAAAACGCTCCTAATGATAGTACGGATTTTTCCACATTGGTAGCTCACCAATCCCAAATAATTAGTCATGGTGATGAAATTCTCATCACGCGTCCTCAATCCTCCGCAACAATCCAACAACAAAATGTTCCAGTACTGCAGTTTGGAACCCCCGTGATTGACAATCATGGGGACTTGCTAGGCATGATATTTTTGGAGTATTTATGGAAAGATTTCATCGCTCTTCTTAATAAAAACTCTTCAATAATGTTTGGCCAGATCTCAATATATTCAGATAACGATCATCTGCTTTATTCGTTTCCACCAAATGCCAAGGAATTACCTATAAGCAACACGCAATGGACAAAAATCACCAACGCTGAGAGTGGCCACATGGCGGATGGTGGTGAAATTCTTTTCTTTACTACCTTACAATACGGACCGACACCCGAAACGATTCAGCCAAACACCACTATTTCGTCCACAGTGCAGAATGATCCAACTCAAACAATGTCAACATGGAAAATAGTGTCCAGGACTGCACCAGATGGACATGGTTCACAAAATATATTTTTCCTGAATAACCTGCTCATTTTCCAGGCCCTTCTTATCAGCTTATCCGCTATTGGCAGCTGGTTGTTTTCCCAAGCGATCGTCAATCGTCGAGAGGCCGATGCCCGTAATGAACGGGCCCACCAATCCAGAATTACATTAAGTTCCCTGCTCGAAACGTCACTTATCCCCATGAACATGGAAAATCAACTGCGTACAGCCATCCAAATAGTAAGTACCACACCTTGGGTCGGATTGACTGGCAAAGGGGCGATATTTCTTACAGATCACGAATCCAAATACATGAAATTGGTCGCCCATACTCAGCTCAAAGACGATGAGATGCTGCAAGTCCAAAGGATATCCACATCCCGGTGCCTCTGTCACCAATCACACGATTCCCGCAAAATATTTTGCTTGCCAACCGATGTTCCCGACCATGTGCTTTGTTTGAAAAGTGAACGGGGACAGGGCAACTATTGCATTCCCATACCTGGAGCCAGTCAACCTATTGGCGTCATGTATATGCAACTCAAAAAAGGAATCGTCTCCCAGGATACCGAGGCCTTTCTCTCAACGATGGCATACACCATTTCCGGGATAATCGAACGTCGCAACATGGAGGTGGAATTACATTCAAAAAATATCGAACTGAAAAAGACCCGGCTTGACATCATCCACCGGCTGGGTATGGCAGCGGAATATCGGGATCAAGAAACCGGTTTGCATGTGGTACGAATGAGCAAATACGCCGCACTCCTGGCAAAAGCCGCCGGGTATCCCGATGAATTTTGCGAAATCATAACCAATGCAGCCCCCATGCACGATGTCGGGAAGATCGGCATACCCGATCACGTTCTCTTAAAACCAGAACGATTAACCAATGATGAGTGGGAAATTATGAAAAAACACACCTTGATTGGTTCCACAATGTTGCATGGCTATGACGCCGAACCCATGAATACCGCCCATATCATAGCGTTAACCCACCATGAACGCTGGGATGGAACCGGCTATCCCATCGGTGTCCCAAGAGAGGAAATCCCTATTGAAGGGCGAATTTGTGCTATCGCTGACGTATTCGACGCCTTGACCAGTGATCGACCCTACAAAAAAGCGTGGAGTCCGGAGGAAAGCCTTCAGGAAATCATCAAGGGATCCGGAAGCGCATTCGATCCCCATCTGGTTTCCGTTTTTGCCGATATTTTTCCCGATATCATGGCTATTAAAATTGCCAATAGCGATGAATAGATTGGAATTTCTTTTGATTGCAGGCAAAACGACCAGAAATACTTCTATTTATGTAGAAGGCCTTGATCATCGTTTCGTCCGTGCCGACTCATTCTGGATTCCCGCTTTCGCG
>JADGCN010000129.1 GCA_015228975.1 Magnetococcales bacterium | reverse complement strand
GAAAAAAGACCAGATTTGTTTGTAAAATCGGTACACAATCTCCCGGGTCTTGACATTTAATCTTGGCAACAACTTTTTCAGAAGTCAGGACTTTCCCAACGCCATTCATGCCTATCAGAATTTCATCCAAGCCAACGATGTAGCTGTCAAGATAGGCTTGAAATCTATTGGGGAAGAGGAAAACGTTGCACGACAACAAGCGTTTCTCAGAGATAATCAACGTAGTCTGGTGAATGTGCTGCTCTACAAAGCCACAGCCCATTACCATCTGCACCAGAATAAGGAGGCTGAAAGCTGCCTGGATAAAGCCCTTAAATTGGACCCCGAATACACCCAGTCCCGCCTCGAAGGATCCCCATCAAGGCAGAGATAACTTCAACGTATAATAGGGGCCGTCTTTAACGCAGTCGTCCCATCCGAAACAACCGAGGATTGTACATCCAAAACCGGAAATATGGAGACTATATTTCTTTCTCTTTGGTTGTCACGAGGGAAACGGATAGATCGACCCCGGATTTATGCGTTATCAGATCATTGGTAACAAATTCGCTGGTTTTGCGGAATAGTTATCGCCATCATGTTGATATTGTGATAGAATATTTTTTATCGTAAATCAGGAATAAAACTAATCGAGAAATGCAACCCATGGAATACAAGGTATGGCGTGAACGGTATTGGCAGTTGATGCGACATGGAACACGGTTGCGTCACCTTTTTCAAGGAACCGACCCGGAGCTGCGCAGGTTGGTACTCAAAGACCAACGCGATTTTTTCCTGCGCCCCGGGACAATCCCCGCCGCAGAAGCCACATCCAGGGCGCGGGAAGCCTTGCATTGGTTGTATCGCGCCCAGGGGGCAACCCCCGATGCCGGGGTATCCATGGGCTACTTCCCCCTGGAGGGCCATGGCGCGGCTTGGCGTCCCTCGTATCCCGAAACCACGGGATATATCATTGTCACCCTGATGGACTATGCGGAACGGTATTGCGATCCCGAAGCCAGGGAACGGGCCTGGGCCATGGGACGCTGGGAAGTTGCCGTGCAAATGGCGAACGGGGCCGTCCAGGGGGGTACCCTGGTCGATAAGGAACGCCAGACGCCCGCTGTCTTCAATACCGGGATGGTCCTTCAGGGATGGACGCGGCTACTCGAAGATCGCTGGGATGACGAACTGGCGGAGGCAGCCCAGAAAGCCGCCCGATTTTTGCTCGAAGATCAGGATGCCAATGGGCATTTTCGCACCCATGGCCATTTTGTCGGTACCGATCCAATCAAAACCTATAATGTATTATGTGCCTGGCCCCTCGACAAACTGGGAGTCCTGCTGAAAGAAAACACCTATCGGGAAGCCGCTCTCCGTTTGGCCCGGGCCGCCATGGAGCTGCAACAAGACAACGGTTGGTTCGCCCACAACGACCTGACCCGACCCGAAGCCCCCCTGACCCACACCATTGGCTACACCTTGCAAGGATTGCTGGAGACGGGAATCGCTACGAATCATGACGCGATGATTGCGTCCGTGGTGCGGAGCATGGACCGGATCATCGCCCTTGTGGACCAACACGGATTCCTACCCGGAAGGCTCAACGCCCATTGGCAACCGGCCTGTAGGTCCAGTTGCCTGACCGGCAGCGCCCAGATTGCCATCGTGGGTTTTCGTCTGTCCGAGGCAACCGCAAATCCAGAGTATCGGGCATGCAGCAACCGAATTGTCACATTTTTGCAAGGATTACAGAACGTGACCACCCCGCATCCCGGGGTACGCGGGGCATTGGCAGGGTCATTTCCCATGCTGACGGGCAGTTACATGACGGCTGGATACCCCAACTGGGCAACCAAATATTTCCTCGACGCCTTGATGATCCAAGATCAATCAGTCAATCGCGCCTGCCAAACAAAGAGCCCAGACTGAACAACCCGCGACGGGAAACCTCCTTGTCCAGGGTGGCCGCCATGGAGGCCTGGGTGATACGCCCACGGGGGGTATTGCCCGACAAGGCGGACTGTATAGCCTTTTCCACGGAATGAAATGCGTGTACCTCATGTAACAATGTTTGCACAAAATGATGCCCGGTTTCCGGCTCCCAGGCGATGACAACCGGGTAAGTCCGCTGCGATGATTCCAGGATAACCCCCTGACCCGCGGCAACACGCCCCTGGAGGTCGAACTCCAGTTCGCTGGCAAAGCGGATGGGAGGCGTGGCACTGGATCCGTTGAAATGCCAAAACACCCGTTCCACCGCCCACGGCGTCACCAGAATCGCACTCACGGGATCACCATCCTGACCAGGAACCTCCATGCGAACAGTCACCGCGAGCCGACGGTTCAGGTCCGTATCATCCTCAGGTCTGGCGGCGAGGATCCGGTCCGTGGCAACTTTGAGGGCGACCGGGTCGGGCCAGCGACAATCCCAACCAGGGGCGGGAGCAGGAGAAACCATGGTATGGAAACCCTAAAAGAAAGTCCCCTCCAAGGGACTGGAAGCGGTGGCATATAATTTTTTCGGCATCCGTCCAGACAGATAGGCATCGCGCCCCGCCTGAACCGCCCGACGCATGGCACGCGCCATGCGAATCGGATCCTTGGCGGCGGCAATGGCCGTATTCATCAGCACCCCGTCGCACCCCAACTCCATGGCAATGGCAGCGTCCGAAGCCGTACCCACCCCGGCATCGACCAGCACCGGTATCTGTGCCTGTTCAATGATGATGCGAATGGTGTACGGATTGCGCACCCCCAAGCCCGAGCCGATCGGGGCCGCCAGTGGCATCACCGCCACACAACCCATTTTTTCAAAAACCTGACACAAATAGGGATCATCGGTGGTGTAAACCATCACCTTGAAACCGTCGCGAATCAAAAGTTCTGCGGCTTTGAGCGTTTCGGGATTGTTGGGCCACAAATATTTGGGATCGGAAAGGACTTCCAGCTTGACCAGATCCCATCCCCCCGCCTCGCGGGCCAAACGCAAGGTGCGCACGGCATCTTCCGCGGTAAAACAACCAGCCGTATTGGGCAGATAGGTATATTTTTTCGGATCCAGATAATCGGTGAGCATGGGCGATTTGGGATCGGATACGTTGACCCGGCGTACCGCCACCGTCACGATTTGCGCCCCGGAAGCCTCGATAGCCAACCGAGTTTCGGTAAAATCCTTGTATTTTCCGGTTCCCACCAACAGGCGACTCTGGAAAGAACGCCCGGCAACAATCAAGGGATCGTCCAAGGTTTCCTGACCACCACCAATGAAATGGACGATCTCCACCTGGTCCCCCTCTTTCAAGGTCACCTCGGCAAACGTCCCCCTCCTGGCAACCTCAAGATTGCGTTCCACAGCAACGCGACCGGGATCCAGTTGCAACTTGTCCAGGAGACTGGCAATGGTGGCCGATTCGTCCAACTCGGTGGATTCGCCATTGAGAATAATTTTCACAGGCTAGATCCTCCTTGAAAAAAGTGATTGTTACGTCAGAGTGCGGGAAGGAATTATCCGCGCTTGGACACAAACGGGGGACGCACGATTTCCGCAGCCAGCCCGCGCCCGCGTACCATGACCTCGCAACGATCGCCCCACCGCAAACCGGGTTCCAGGCGCGCCAAGGCAATTCCCTTTTGCAAGGTTGGCGAATAACCGCCGCTGGTGATCTCACCGACCTGACGCCCCTGTATTAACACCTCCTGATGATTGCGCAACACCCCTTTTTCCTGCAAGATCAAGCCATAACGCTGTTTCAGATCGGGTTGATCCCGGTAGGTTTCCAACATTTTGCGACCGATGAAATCACGCGATTTCGGTTCCCAGGCCACCAGCCAGCCAAGTCCCGACTCCAGCGGATTGGTTTTTTCGTCCATATCCTGGCCGTAGAGATTCAATCCCGCCTCCAAACGCAAGGTGTCCCGGGCACCCAAACCCACAGGAGCGATTCCGGCCCGCATCAGGCTATCCCAAACGACCAGCGCCCGTTCCGCCTCCATCATGATTTCAAAACCATCTTCGCCCGTATACCCCGTCCGGGCGATACGCCACCCATCTTCGACCAGGATGTGAAAAGGTTTCAAGGCTTGCACCCGCCGCTCCAGCTCCATTGGAAAGCAATGTTGCAACCGTTGCATGACCTGGGGTCCCTGCAACGCCAGCATGGCCATATCCTTGCGCCAAGTGACCTCGACCCCATACGAAGCGGCATGGATGCGCATCCAGGTTAAATCTTTGTCCAAGGTACCCGCGTTCACAACCGCTGAGAAGAACCCCTCCCCCAGACGATAGACGATCAGGTCGTCGGCAACGTGTCCCCGTTCGTTGAGCATGACGGTGTATTGTCCCTGACCCGCCCGGGGGATCTTGGCCACATCGTTGGCCAACAGCATACGCAGGAAGTCGTCAACCCCGGGGCCAATCAGATCAAAAATCCCCATGTGGGATACATCGAAAACGCCACAATCCTCCCGCACCCGCAGATGTTCCTTGAGCTGCGAACCGTAATGCAATGGCATATCCCAGCCCCCGAAAGGGACCATGGTGGCTTTCAGATCGACATGATGTTGATGCAGGATGGTTTTTTTCACGATTTGATGACCTCGTCTATACGTTTGAGCTGACCGAGCAGGTCCGGCAACTGGGCAAACGGAACCATGTTGGCACCATCGCAAGGGGCATGATCGGGATCGGGATGTGTTTCCAGGAAAATGCCGGCGATACCCACGGCGGTTGCGGCACGCGCCAACGGGGCCACGAAACGCCGTTCCCCCGAAGAAGCATGGCCCATCCCGCCCGGGAGTTGCACCGAATGGGTGGCGTCAAAAATGACCGGAAAACCGCTATCCGCCATAATCGCCAAACCGCGCATGTCCACCACCAGATTATGATAACCGAACGCATACCCCCGTTCGCACAACATCAGATCATCATTTCCGACACTGACCGCCTTTTCGGCAACCTTGGCCATCTGTTCCGGGGCCAAGAACTGCCCCTTTTTAATGTTGACAGGCTTTCCAACCCGAGCCACACCTTGAATGAAATCGGTCTGCCGACATAAAAACGCCGGGGTTTGCAACAGGTCAACCACGGCCCCCGCCTGCTGGGCTTGGCTGACATCATGCACATCGGTGACCACAGGAATTTGCAATTCCTTTCTGACCCGATCCAGAATTTTAAGCCCCAACTCCAAACCGAGACCACGATAACTCGACGCCGATGTTCGATTGGCCTTGTCAAACGAAGATTTGTAAACCAAAGCCATACCCGCGGCATCACACAAGGATTTCAAAGTTGCAGCGGTCCGCAGGGCGAACTCCTCCCCCTCCAGGACACACGGGCCGGCGATCAGAGCCAACGGGAGATGGTTGCCAAAAGAAACCGCACCTGCTGCAACCGTTTTCCGTGCCGTCATGACGGCACAATCCCCCGATGCCGCAAACCCGATGCCACAAAAGCGGCAAACAACGGATGGGGCGCACGGGGCCGCGAGGTGAATTCCGGATGGAACTGACAGGCCAGGAAGAATGGGTGATCAGAAAGTTCAATCACCTCCACCAGGGAATCGTCGGGGGAGGTCCCGGTGATCCGCAAACCCGCCTCCGCCAATCGCTGACGATAGTTATTATTGAACTCATACCGATGCCGGTGCCGTTCCGCGATATCCAATACGCCATAGGCCCGGGCGGCCAGGCTTTCCGGGGTCAGCTTGCACGGATAACTCCCCAGGCGCATGGTACCCCCCTTATCGGAATTGGCATCGCGTTTTTGTTGCTCGTGACCATCCTGCCACTCGGTCATCAGGGCGATCACCGGATCGCTGGCATTTTCATCAAACTCGGTGGAGTTGGCCAGGGGGATGCCGGCCACGTTACGCGCAAATTCCACGACCGCCATCTGCATCCCCAGACAAATGCCCAAATAGGGGATCCGCCCTTCCCGGGCGAACTGGATCGCCTTGATTTTGCCGTCGATGCCACGCATGCCAAAACCACCCGGGACTAAAATACCATCCACCCCTTCCAACAGCACTTCCGGGTCGTCTTCAAGCAATTTTTCCGCGTCCACCCAGCGCAACATCACCCGGGCACTGTTGGCGATGCCACCATGGTTCAGGGCTTCAATCAACGATTTGTAGGCATCTTTCAGTTCGACATACTTGCCGACAATGCCAATGGTCAATTTATGTTTGGGATTGATCGTGCGTTCCAGCACCTCCTCCCAATCGGCCATATCGGCTTCCACGCTGGTCAATTGCAAATGTTGCAACACCTTGCGCGCCAAGCCTTCCAGATACAAGGCGAAAGGAACCCGGTAGATGGTATCCTGATCGCGGCAGGCGATCACCGAACTGGGTTCGACGTTGCAGAACAACGCGATCTTTTTGCGGATACCCGAAGGGATGTCCCGATCCGTGCGGCAAATGAGGAGGTCCGGTTGGATGCCGATCGCCAACAATTCCTTGACCGAATGTTGCGTAGGCTTGGTTTTCAGCTCGCCCGAAGTGGGAATAAAAGGCATGAGGGTGAGGTGGATGAAGAGGGTATTGTTGCGCCCCAAATCATTGCGCATTTGCCGAATCGCCTCCAGAAAGGGCAGCGATTCAATATCACCCACCGTCCCGCCAACCTCAATGATGGCAATCTGTACATCTCCCGCCACACTAAGCACGGCTTCCTTGATGGCATCGGTGATGTGGGGTATCACCTGAACCGTGGAGCCCAGATAATCCCCCCGTCGTTCCTTGCGGATCACCCGCTGGTAGATGCGCCCGGTGGTCACATTGTTGGACCGGCACATGGGGATGCTCAAGAACCGTTCGTAATGTCCCAGATCCAAATCGGTTTCCGCGCCATCATCGGTGACGAACACCTCACCATGCTGGTACGGACTCATGGTTCCCGGATCGACGTTGATGTAGGGATCCAATTTTTGGATGGTGACCTTGTAGCCCCGCGCCTGCAACAAACACCCCAGGGAGGCGGCCGCAACCCCTTTACCCAATGAGGAAACTACGCCACCGGTAATGAAAACGAATTTAACCATGCACATCATATCCTTCCTTCAAGGTGGCACAGGTCCGCGCCCCGGATGAACCAGTGCCAAACCTCGGGAAGAATACCAGAACTCCCCACCCAACCTCAAATGTTGGCTGAACTCCAAGGAGAACAAGTTGTCACAAACAGCCGGTTACCACCCGCTTCAATCAAACACGAGAACGGGGATTTGATTGAATTTCTTGATAAAATGCACTGTAAAGCCTTCTCGGATATATTCCGGCACCTCTTCAAAATCTTTACGATTGGCCTCGGGCATGATCAACTCACGCAACCCAACCCTGCGAGCCGCGATCACTTTTTCCCGAATGCCCCCCACCGCCAACACCTGTCCGGTCAGGGTGATTTCCCCTGTCATGGCCAACTGTCGCGACACGGGCTGATTGCGTGCCAGGGACAGCAATGCCGTGGCCATGGTCACCCCTGCCGATGGGCCATCCTTGGGTGTTGCCCCTTCGGGAATGTGCAGATGGATGGATTGTTCCTCCATGCGAGTGGGATCCCCCCCCAGCACCTTGCACTGGCCGATAACATGATGATACGCAATCTCCGCCGATTCCTTCATGACATCGCCCAACTTGCCCGTCAGGGCGAAATGGGTCTTGCCACTGGCGTAAACCGCCGCCTCCACGTCCAAGGTCGCCCCCCCCATGGAGGTCCAGGCCAAACCTGTGACAATGCCCACGCCTGACATTGGTTTTTCATCGCGAAAGTCCGGCTTGCCTAAAAATTCCACGACCTGATTGTGCCCCACATGGATCGGAACCTCGGCATTGGTTTCCAGGATGCGCACCGCAGCCTTGCGGGCAATGGCACCGATTTTTTGTTCCAAACGCCGTACCCCGGCTTCGCGAGCGTACCCTTCGATGATCGTACGTAACGCTTCCCGGGAAAAACGCAGGTGTCCCTTGGTCAAACCATTTTTTTGCAATTGCTTGGGTATCAGGTGGTTGCGGGCGATACTGACCTTTTCCTCGCTGATGTAGCCCGACAAACGAATGACCTCCATACGATCCATCAAAGGTCTGGGAATGGTATCGAGCTGGTTGGCGGTGCAAATGAACAAGATTTTCGACAGATCAAAGCGCACATCAACATAATGATCAAGGAATTCCGTATTTTGTTCCGGGTCGAGTACCTCCAGTAAGGCCGATGCGGGATCACCCTGGTAGCTGGCACCGATTTTATCGACCTCGTCCAGCATGATGATGGGATTGGCGACCTTTTTCAAGCGCAAGGCCTGCATTACTTTGCCCGGCATGGCACCGACATAAGTACGGCGATGCCCCTTGATCTCCGCCTCATCACGCATCCCTCCCACCGAGAAACGGAAAAATTCCCGTCCCACGGCCTGGGCCACCGATCGCCCGATAGAGGTCTTGCCAACACCCGGGGGCCCCACCAGAAGGATGATAGAACCACCGATCTCCCCCTTCAATTTGCCCACCGCCAAAAATTCCAGGATCCTTTCCTTGACGTCATCCAACCCTTCATGGTCGCGGTTCAATATCTGCCTGGCCCGCTTGATATCCAGCTTATCCTTGGAAAACACCCCCCACGGCAGGCTGGTCAACCAGTCCACATAATTGCGTGTCACCCCATATTCCGAGGAGCCCGTCTCCAGAACGGACAATTTACTCAACTCATCGTTGATTTTCTTTTCCGCTTCCTCGGAGAGGGTCAAATTTTTCACACGATCCCGAAACTGCTCCACATCGGCAGTCCGGTCATCCTTGGTGATCCCCAGTTCCTTTTGTATTTCCTTCAACTGTTCCCGCAGGAAAAAATGTCGCTGATGCTCGGAAATTCCCTCCTCCACCTGCTTGGAAATTTTGTCCTGGACCTTGACCATTTCCAATTCTTTTTTAAGCAATACGAGAACTTTCTCCAACCGTTCGCGAATATCCAGCGTTTCCAAAACTTCCTGCAACTCTTCCCGTTTGGAACTGGTCATCGAGGCGACGAAATCGGCCAGCCGGTCCGGTTCGCCAAAATTGTGCCGCGACAAAAACATTTTAACTTGTTCCTGATACAAGGAATCGTACTTTAAAATTTCCTTCAGGGCGCTGATAACCGCCAAGGTATACGGTTTGATGACTTCTATATCCAGTTTATTCCCGGCTTTTTCGTGATGGATCACGTTGGCGACGATGGGGGGATCCGCTTTGGCAATGTCGATGATTTCAAATCGGGAAATGCCCTCGGCTAACAGTTTGATCTGTTTGTTTTCTTCGTTGACCGCCGCCTCCATGATGCGTGCCACGGTCCCGAATTTGAACAGTTGCCCCGCATCGAAAACCTTCTCCCCCTCTTCGGCGTGGGACAGGATGATGCCAAACATTTTACCCGGGGAATCGAGGGCATAGCGTATCGTGTCGTAATAAGGCGACCCCTCCACCTGGATGGGTGTGAGCATCCCCGGGAAGAAGGGGCGTCCCCCCAGGGGATACAAAACCAACTTGCTGGGCAACATCTCGTCTATTTTTGCGGGGGGATGCCCGGCACTTTCCAGGGACTCTTCGCGATTTCCGTCAGCAACTTCCGTGACCGATTGTTCGACTGGTTCCTGTTGAACTGCATTGCTATTCTCATCCAAACCGGAATCACCGGTATTTTTTTCATCATCGGCCATGAAGTTCGTCCTTGCTTAGGATAGGCTGCACATGAATTTTCGTAACCCGCCCGTAGGCTCTCCCATTATATGCGGGCAGTTGCCGGAATATGCAAGGCCACGAGCGCAAAGAATGCGCCGTTTTATCAATCCAATACACCACCATAGTACCGGTCAGACGTTTTCCAGCGTGGGATAGTCCGTATAACCCGCCGGTCCCTGGGAAAAGAAGGTTGTCGGATCCGGGGTGTTCAAAGGGGCATCCAGCAGGAAGCGGCGCGGCAGATCGGGATTGGCGATGAACAACTGACCAAACGCCACGGCATCCGCTTCGCCAGACGCAATCACCGTGTTGGCAGACTCCTTGCTGAATCCTTCGTTGGCGATCAGCGTGCCCCCGAAAAGGGTTTTCAACTGCGGAGACAGGCGGTTGCCCACCAGACTTTCCCGGATGAACA
>JADGCN010000128.1 GCA_015228975.1 Magnetococcales bacterium | reverse complement strand
CTTGCATGCTGGCGTTGGCTGCGGCAGTTTCTCCCAGCCCAGCCCAGCCCAGCCCAGCCCAGCCCAGCCCAGCCCAAGCGTTAGGTATCATTGTCCGCCTCGCACGGGCCAGACATAGATTTCTGCCGATCCGTTTTTTGCTGACGGCCATACGTCTCCGTCCCCTAGATTTACATACCATGCATAAGATATATCATTTAATTGGGTATTGCCAGACCAGTAAGCGGTTGTCTGGACCCCGCTGAACAGGTGATTAGTTGGTAGTGCAGGAGAGTAATTACCATAATCGATTAAACTTTTAATTTCGTTAATATTTGGCATGCGCCAGTCATTATAACCGCCAGAATATCCAGAACATGTGGCTATATTGTTATTAAGATCAGATATCTTGGCCAGCGCCGAAGACCAAGTCATATATCCAAAACAATTGGCATTTTTCATCCAATTAAGTCCTGTAAATAAGTCAGCTATTGTGCCATTACCTATGTCTATGAAACGGGAGCTGGGCCAGGGTATGCCCTGTTTAGAAGAACCATCATCGTCGACACCAAAGGAGGTTGTTTGTCCAGTTATAGGAAGCGGTGATGGGAAACCTTCATTCAGTCCACTCCGTACAGGCCATGTATAGTAACTGACTGCCTTGGTGCCGAAGGTTACACCACCGGAGTCGAGGTATACGATCCAAGCCAATGATGAGTCAAAATGGTGAGTGGAGCTTGACCAATAGATAGACTGAACCGCAGAAAATGGCTGGCCAGGTGACAATGAAGGAGTAACATGCCCGTGGTCGACAAGGCTCTTAATTTCGTTAATATTGGGCAAGCGCCATGCACCAGCCACAGAATTGTCTGTCAGCCCACACGTCCCATTGGCCAGAGTGTGTGCAGAGGCCAGTGCATCGGTCCAAATTTGTATGTCAAAACAATTTGCATTTTTCAACCAAATTAGCCCGGTCAGCTTATCTGTCACTGTGCCATTGCCATTGTCGGTAAAACGCGGGCTGGGCCAGACAACCCCTTTTTGAAGCTCGCCATCATCCCCGGCAGCGTAACTGGTCGTCTGTCCGGTTTTTGGTACAGGACTGATGGCAGGTGGTGGATTCGAGGGATTCCAGCAGCTGGTCAAAGTTGGCGTCTCCACGCCAACGATCCCTTCCAGAGTTATGGTTTGCACAGGCCCCATATCCCCTGCTGACTCCCCTCCATCCTGAAAACGATATGGCCAAGTCATGGTCAGTGTTATCTTGCGACAGCAGGCATCCAGACCGGTCCCGACCAGGGTCCAGAAGAGCTTTCCGACAATTTTGGCACCCCGGTCCACCCAGAAAAGATTGTAGTCTTTGTCGCTGCTGCCCACAGCATGGGGTAAAAGCGTTAGTTCTCCTTGTAGGAATTGGGCATAACTCGGAATGCTGGTGTGCAAAAAGCAGTTGGGCTTACCTGTGGGACAGGTCGCCGCCGCAGGAGTGGCGCGATAGATCCAGCGCCCCTCTCCGGTAGAGCTATCGGAATGAGTGGCACGCTCTGACCACAAACTGCCGCGATTATAGAGATAATAAAGGCGTTTCATTTCAGCATCGAGTGCAAAGATAACCTGCTGTTTTAATAATAGATCCTGACGATTTTGTTCTACATGACGCAGTATGCCTAGCACTCCTAACCACAGGATGGAAAGTAGCACCATCCCCGCCATAACCTCGATCAGGGTGAAGCCTCCGTCATTTTTATCCGAGGAATATGGCACCGGAATGTTTAATCTCATCTGCTCATAGCCGTACTGAGGTCAAACACCGGCAGGAAAGTGGCCATCATCATGGTGCCGATTACAATCGCCATGGTGATGGTCAACACGGGGTTGATCAAACCTGTAATGGTCTGAATGCGTAGAAGGAGCATGTTCTCATAATAACTGGCGGTGGGGAGGATCAATTCTGACAGATTGCCGGATTGCTCTCCAGTCAAGATCATTTGCTGCACGATTCTTGGAAAAAAGGCATGTCGACCGATGGCAGAGGCCAGATTTCCACCCCGTCGTACATCATCAGTGATCGATTGCACCAGTTCATCCAGGTAAATATTGCCACTGTTGCTCCCGGCCAATTCCAGGGAGTGGATTAAGGGCACCTCGTTTTGCAGTTGTACCCCCAAAGTCTTGAGAAAAGCGGTCAGAGCTGCCAGACGCCACACCGAACCGATCACGGGAAGCTTTCCCCGAAAACGATGCCACAGATAGCGACCGTTAAACAGGTAGTTCATTATCACCCAGCAACCGATGATTACCACGATCATCAGGAGTACGGAAGACCAGGACTCTCGCCAGTTTTGTCCGATGTCCATAACCCATTTGGTCAGATCCGGTAATGTTTTGCCCATGGAGGCGAATACTTGCTCGAAACGGGGCAGGATCACAAATACCATGCCGTTGAACACTCCGATAAAAGCGAATAGAATCAAGCTCGGATAGGTCATAGCTTGGCGCACCTGCTGCATGACACGCTGTTTTTCGATCAGAAATTCGGAGAGACGTGCCAAAGATTGGTCCAATCGCCCAGAGATCATCCCGGCACGCACTGTGTTGACGTACACGTCATCAAAAATTTTTGGGTGCATGGAGAGGGCCTCGCTAAACTCCATCCCGTAGCGCACGTCGTCAGTCATGTCCTCGACCGCCGCCCGTAGTGCTTTATGCTGAGTTTCCTGGGAAAGGCTGGCCAACACTTGGTCCAGGGGCAACTGCCCTTTCACCATGGATGAAAGCTGGATTGTAAAGAGGGAAAGATGGACGAGCGGAACCGTAGCCATCAGTATTTCTCACCCAGAACCCGCACTACTTCATCGAAGGTGGTCACCTCGTCATTGACCAGTTGCAGACCGTGCGATAAAAGGGTGGTCATCCCGGATAGAGCTGCATAGGTGCGCAGTTCTTTTTCATCATAATCCGGCTTGATGATCATGCTGCGAATAGCGGCATCCATGGCCAACACCTCAAACACTGCCCGGCGTCCCTTGTAACCGGTATTGCGGCAAGAGTGGCATCCGGAGCCGTAGGCGTAATCACGCCCTATTTCTACCTGGATGTCCAACTCCTTTAGTCGATTGCGGGAAATCCCTTCTTGTTCCAGTTTCTCAAGCACGTCCCAACCATCAACGTAGCTCTTGCAATTCTGACAAATCACCCGGACCAGGCGTTGAGAAATAGCCAGGGAGACCGCATTGGCCACCATGAAAGGTTCCATCCCCATGGTCAACAACCTGGTGATTACGCCCAAGGCATCATTGGCATGGATTGTCGTCAGCACAATATGGCCGGTCAGTGCCGCCTGAATCGCCATGCCAGCAGTTTCCTGGTCCCGGCATTCACCGACCATAACCACATCGGGGTCTTGCCGTAGAATCGTGCGCAAACCGGAAGCGAAGGTCACTCCGATCTTGGGATTCACCTGCATCTGATGAATTCCCTTCATGCGGAACTCTACCGGATCTTCCACGGTCAGGATGTTGCAAGTGTTGGAATTGATGAAACCAAGACAGGAATACATGGTGGTCGTCTTGCCCGAACCGGTGGGACCGCTGACCATAATCATACCGAATGGGGCCAGAATGCGTTCTTTGAGCAGTTGCAGATCCCTGGACAGCATCTCTAACCCTTCCAGAGAGTTAACCACTGCACTTTGGTCCAGAAGGCGCAAAACAAATTTTTCTCCATGCACCGTTGGATATGAGGAAACACGGACATCGAAATGCCGTCCGCTTTCCTTGACGTTCAGGGAGAATCGTCCATCTTGGGGACGGCGTCGTTCGGCCACATCCATGCCGGAGATAATTTTAATACGCGAAGCGACTTCCTGGTGAATTTGAGGATCAAGGACGATTTCTTCGCTCAAATAACCGTCCACCCGGTTGCGGACGATGAACGAATCATCTCCCGGCTCGATGTGAATATCCGAGGCTCCCTGGCTCTGGCCACGATGTAGCAGATAATTGACCATCTGGGGAATATTGGTGTCGTTCAGATTTTCCTTGATACTTTCCTCGTCCTTCAAGGAAAGATCCAATACCACGGCATTCTCTTCCTCATCTATATTGCGGCTGCGCGTGCTGCCCTCCTTGAGCTGGCGAATAACCTTGAGCAACAGGTTACCTTGCGCCAGTACCGCTTCGACCGGCTGGCCACTCTGGCGTGCAATCCAATCCGCAAGTTCTTGGTTTAAGGGATCCACTGTAGCGTACAGAGTTTTTCCTGCAGGCCCACCTTTGAGCAGAATGCCCCGTAGACGCAAGGCCAGCCCGAATTTAAGCCAAGGTACTTCTACAGTTCGTAGCCGCAACTCATCCTCAGAATTAATAAGGGGCACGGCAAGAGCCATGGCAATGTGGGTATAGATCTCCCTCCAAAAGTGAATGGAGGATTCCCCGGCCAAAACATACAGCGCCGAGCGACCGCTCGCCTGCGCCTTGCCGAAAATGGCACGTACATCCTTGTAGTCCAGCAAGTTGGCTTGCACCAATCCCTGGAACAAGGAATTGGCCCCTGCTTGTTGAAAAACCAGTTTTCCCCCCACGGATCGACGATCAACGCCGCTACGGCGGTCCTTGCCAGAATAGGGCAGGCTCCGTTTCCTCCGTTCCAGGCTACGTGTTCTGGCCACGGTCTTTTCCGCCGACAATACCGTAGCCTGTTCTGCCCTATGTTCCGCACGCGCAGTCGGCTCAAACGCGCCGCTCGACTGTTCCATCTTCACCGTGACTTGCGGACGCATCTCCGTCAGTGCATCGGCTACCGCCGTGACATCTTCGGATAGGTCTTTTGCAAGATCGGCGGCAGTTACCGTGATCGCTCCGTGAACCGTGCGCTCATTCCGGATGGTCATTGCCTCGTCTTGCGCCACCAACGTGTCGGCATCGTGATCAAATGGCAAGATACAAAATGTAGTGGCCCCCAGGCGGATCTCTGCTGCTTCATCTACCTGTTTAGGTTGAAATATCAGTTGTTCGTCCAGATAAGTGCCGTGGGTGGTGGCTAAATTCTCAACATACCACCGGCCATCTCCACCGACGAACAGGCGGCAGTGTCGGTGGGAGACATGATTGTCCTTCAGGGGGATGAAACCAGGAGGCTGTTTTCTTTCTGTCCAACGTCCCAGTATGTATTCGCTGGCATGTGCAGACCCCTGGAAATCAACTTCAGTTCCATCCGAATAGCGGACCCGAAATGTGGGCGGGGGTTGCATCATGTCACGCCCACCCATCCGGTAGCCGTGGTACAAGCCCCACCGGCAACTGGAGTCCCTGTTTTGTCCAGATAGATTTTCCGATAAACGTTGCCTTCCCATCCGGCAACCGGAGAAATTTGATTTGAATAAAGGATGAAGCGTTGGTTATCTGTAATTTTGATAGCCTTGATGCAGACACTGGCCGTTCGTGTTGTTGTATCGACTGAGGCATAAATGAGGAATTTATAGGCAAAATTACTAGGTAATGTCAGGTTAGGTATTAAAGATGTAATTTGCGTATTCACATCGGTCGCGGTCGGATCCAGATTGCCTTTGCTGCCTGGTGTAAACAAAGAGCTAATGGATCCAGGAGAAACAGCAAGATTTTGATCAGCATAGGCCTGAATAGCGCGTGAGATTCTGCCAGCCTGATCGACCGCTTCCGTCGTTTCGGCGGTCAATATGTAGTTGAACATTTTGGGGGCAGCAACGCTTGCGAGAATGCCAATGATGGCAACCACCACCATTATTTCCACCAGAGTGAAACCTTGTGAGTACATCCTGGAGCGATAATTAAAATCAAGTCCCATGCCATGTTCTCTGTTCACGTTCATCCCTAATTGCGCCAGATAACATTGGAAAACCAGTTCCATACTTTGACAGGCAGCCCCGAACTAAACGTCGGGACCGCCTGTCGAAAATATTTTTGTATTCTGCTAAGGGTTAGATGGGAGTGGAGGTTGCTGCTCCATCGGTACCACAGGTACCTCCAACGACTAGCGCACTAGTCCCATCTAAATAGCCACGACGATAGACATTACCTTCCCATCCAGGTATAAGAGTGGTTACGCTGGAAATGTAGATTGGCTTATAACCTGTAATAGATAGATTTGTACCAGTTCCGCCATCTCTGGTCGCGGTAACACATGCCCAAAGCACACGACTACCATCTACCTTGGCGGCGACTTTATAGCTAAAATTTGAATTTGTCGCAAGTACCATATGGGGAATGATAGCTGTAATCTGGGATGAAGCATTTGCAGACCCATTATTTAACATATTGTGGTTATTAAGGTTATCAGCCAGAGTAGTTACATCGGTAATTTCCGGGTGGGATTCTATATAGCCATTCATTGATTTGATGATGCGTGCGGAGATTTCGACGGCCTCAGAAGTCTCTGAAGTTCGTACGAAGGCCGCCATTTTGGGAAGACCAACGCTCGCAAGAATCGCGATGATGGTCACTACCACCATCAACTCCACCAGGGTGAAACCGCTTTGATTGTGTAATTTCTTTTTCACATCATTCCTCCTTCTTAACTGTCATTGTTTGCTAACCGGTAACTCATTAGAACCCGAGACGATCCGGGCTGACTTCCATACCTGTACTCAAGTCTGACATAGTTGCGCACTTCCGGACTGTACCACCACCGCTCGAAGGCTACCCAATTGGAGGTGTTGCTGCGCGTTCGCATCATTAAAATTATGCAATCGAATTTGCCAGCCGGGGTCTGAATGGTTTCCCACCCTTCGACCGTCCAGGAGGTGCGGTGGACGCGCAATTTTCCGTTGCTCATATATTCACGGGCAAAGGTTACACTGCGCCCTGGTTCCAGTGGGAATAGCTGCATGGGGTCAAGAGAGCGGAAAACGACTTGGCGAAACTCCTGACCATCATTGGATTCCACTTTGAAGAAACCTTGGTGCTTATACCAAATACTTTTTTTATAGGGATTGTCGATTCCTAAAAAATTATTATTCTTTTGCTCTTTGTCGGTGCGTGCAAACACGGTCCATTCAGGGGAACTGTCGATGACCGTCAGACCATAGCCATCGCTCCATAACCACCGATCCCCAACTTGCCATTTTGGCGGATCGACAGGCTTTCTTTGGGCAAGTGTGTTCACGCTTTGGGCAGGTGTACTCACGCTACCCGTTTTGTGGTCGTTGTCACTTGTCATCACCTGTGTTCGATCCATGCCTTGCTCAGGCTCCGGAGGAACACCCTTGGTGACGCACCCCGCCAAGGACAAACAAAACAGTGTCAGCATGATAATTCTAATAAAATCCAAAGCCAGTTAACCTTTATGTGTCGGCGCAGCTAAATTCCACCAGAAGTCCACAGTCCAAACCCTGCGGCTCATGACAATGATTTTCTTACTTCACCACTAACGGAAACTGACCCACCCCTGCTCACAAAAACTGACCCACCTTCTCCGCTTTTCCCACTTCTCGCGCCTGCCAAGGCCTTATGTTTCCCCCTCCGACAACCGAGCAGCGTGACGGCAAAGTGACGGTCATTTTCGAGCCTGAAGAAGATGGGATATTTTGTTCAAAAAGTCAATGATGAATTTTATTGCAAATAAACAACAATTCAAGGTGCGTACAAGATCTTGTTCTTGTATTTCAAATAGTTAACAAGAATGTCAAAAATTCAAAAACTATGGAGAGTACATTCATCATGTCGATCCTTTACGATAACCAGGGTATAGGTAAGATTCTGAGCCATTTTCGAACAGAATATCCCATTTTGTTCAAATTAAATGATAACAATTAGTTGTAAGGATAGAAGCTGCATCCAAACCAGATCATTAGATGTAGCATGTTAACGATAAAGAATGTTACAACGCGAGGCAATAGATTTTGAAAGATGTTTAAAATAATTAATATTATTTATTCTGGCATGTTATGCGCATGCGTCGGCGGTGCTGTTGTCGTTACGCCCAACCAACGGAGGCTTCATCGATGCGAAATTGAAAAATGAGTTCCCTATGCCGGACAAACCGGGTATCCTGCGGTCGATAACACCGTGAACAGGAGACATCGTTATGTCGCAGGCCGTAACCTTTGATGATGTTTGGAAAATGTTTCAGGAAACCGACCGTAAATTCCAGGAGATGGTTCGGGAAGACCGTGAGCGGAGAGCGGAACTCGACCGTAGGGCCCAGGAAACCGACCGTAAATTCCAGGAAACCGACCAGCAGATTAAGGAAGTTTCCGCTCAAATGCGGGAGACTGACCGTAAAGTCAAAGAAGTCAGCCAACAGGTGGGCAACCTGGGTAGCCGATGGGGTGAGTTCGTCGAAGGCATCGTTGCTCCGGCCTGCGAAACACTGTTTGCCGAGCGGGGCATCCCAGCGCATCGTGTTTCGCCTCGGGTCAAGGCAATAAGTCTGGACGGCAGCCGCCGCATGGAGATTGATCTGTTGGTGAACAACACCGACAGTGTTGTCCTAGTGGAAGTCAAGAGTCGCCTAACCGCCGAGGATGTCCGTGATCATCTGAAACGGGTGCGCGAGTTCAAGGAGTTCTATGAAGGCGAAGGTGGGGCACGGGTGATTGGTGCTGTGGCCGGTATCCTGATTGATAAAGATGTAGATAAATTCGCCATGAACGAGGGGTTGTTCGTCATCGTCCAGTCTGGCGACAGCGTCAAGCTGGCCAATGACGGAAAGTTCGTACCACGCACTTGGTGAGTTGACGAGTTATTGCAAGGTTCCCTCTGGGTTGAACCTTGCACGCGGACCCGGATGCGTATGCTCGGGGAGTCCCGGAGAGTGCCATTGGGGGAGATGACTCAAGGGGAAGGGCTGGAATGTCGGCGATCCCGACTTGGCTGTCCAAGAGACGGTAGTACTGTGAGTTTTCAGCGTCATCACACAAAAAACACCGGTGCATCAACCACATCTTGAACCCGAAAAGCTCGTCCATCCCGAACCGCCACCCGGTCACCAGCCCTTATCCCTTCAGCAAACGCGACTTCGACCACACCATTCCTTGTTGCCACCTGTGCCACGCTATTATCAATTGACAGCACCATCCCGGCCAAAGGAACCTTCGCCGTCAAAATCCCTTGCAAGTCAAACACTGGATTGGACATAGCGCAAAACCTCCAACGAAGTTACCAGTTTTGGCCCATTGGCGGAATGGTTCACGGATGTTATTTTCCCACGCCAGGACTGGCCCATGAGGGCATCGTGTACCTCAATCAGTTGTCCCGGCATCAGCCCTGGCCGATGCAGACAGGTTAACGACACTTCCTGCAAGGCCTCTCCGGCGTCAATTTCTGACCGGCCACGAGACCGTTTGGCTTCGTCAGAAGTCAATAATGGATCGGAAATATCCGGGCCACGAAAGGCTCCATCGCCACGCTGGCAAAAAATCTCGCCAGAGCCAAGGATTTTTTCGGTGGTACCGGTAAAACGAACCTGAACCGGAAATTCTGAAAGCCCGGCGAGGGTCGATGGCGAGGAAAGGCTCCAAGACCTCACCCGAGTGCGATAGGTCACCCTGGCGATGGCGACACCGGCGTTGGGCACCGTAAGGGTGCGATTGTCTGCTTCCCTGGAAATTCTTCCAAGGTCGTTGCCCAACCAAGTCACCGAGTCGATGGACATGGCGGGTTTATCCAACATGGCGGTGGATGTGCCGTCGAACAAAACGTCTTGCGTCAATTTGACCTCATCCCACCCACCCGGTAGAATTACACCGGCAGAGACGACTGGATCATCCAGGACAACATCATCACCGGCATGAACAAGCAGATGAGCGGTGTCGCCACTGTAGAACGTGGTTTGTCCGTGGTTTAAGCCATCTGGCCGTGCATCCACTTCAACCGAAAGAAACCCGGTTCCGGTCGGCAAGTACCCACGAACCAAAACCTTGTTGACCCTGTTGCGCAGGACATGGGACTCGCGACACGATAAGTTGTCAGATTCATCGGTCAAAACATGGTCAACACTCGCCACAGCCCACCCAGGAACTGCCACCGGAAACCGATGCCGAACACGGAGTGTCCCATCCGGCAAAGACTCTACCAAACCGCCGACCGCCTCAACAATAGTCCGCACAACATCGAGGGGGGATGCCTCGTGAACCGCCAAACGCCCACCCGGAATGAGCCAGTTTACCAAGTCCCACCGGATTT
>JADGCN010000127.1 GCA_015228975.1 Magnetococcales bacterium | reverse complement strand
CCTGCCTGATTGGTAAAAAACCCTATAGAAACAAGTAGGGATCAAGAACTCTGAGTTTAGAACCAAAACAACATTCGAAAATAATCAACCAAACGGTGGGTGGCAATCCAGAAAAGTGACCGGTAGCCAACATCAATTTTCGCAACGCCACTCATTCCCGGGCGCCACCAATCGGGTACCGCTTCGTTTGGTTCGGCACGAGACGGAAACGTATTTTCCCCCTCCTTGACAGTTGCTGCGGGAATGATACGTTTTAACGTCATCGCATAAGTCATTGCCGGATTGGCCAGCAAAGTCAACCGGACGGGCTGGCCATAGGCAATCTGGGTGACATCGTGTTCCCGCACCGCCGCCTCGACGTACAAACCCGATACCGAAGCAATTTTAACCACGACATCACCCCGCCGTACCGCACCACCCAGATTTTTCGCCGGTTCCCCTTCCACCAGCACGCCATCGATAGGGGAGTGGGACTGGGCATTGTCCAACCGGTATTCCACCAATTTCAGACGCGCCTGGGCCTGGGCCACCTGGGCTTCGGCAATCTGCATCTCCGGCATTTGTCCCGCACCACGCCGTTTTTCCGCCTCGCGTTGATACTGGGCGATATCCGCCAAAATACTTGCCTTTTCCAATATCAATTCGCGGGTAGCCAAGGAAAAAACCACTTCTCCCGCCACAACCGCTCCCCCCAGCGTCAGGGGACTTGATTCCAGATAACCGTCAAACGGCGCGCCGATAAAGGCCATGGTGTCGGTCTTGACGATAGCCGTGGCGCTGATGGAGTACGGCACAGGAATCATCAATATCCCCAACAGCAACACCACCAGCCCCATGGCCACGTTTTTTCCCGCCCGTGTGGTTGGTTTGAAGCGGTTGTCAACACTGCGCCAAGTTTCGACGCTTAAACGCCGCCATAAGGGACGCGATCGCCCCTCCAACAGGGACAATGGTGTCACAAGGAGATCAGCCAACATTCGGAGCGCCCACTGCTCCGAATGCGAAAATCCCATTAGCTGCCGTTCCAGGGTCAGGGACCCCAATGGTTGTTCGCCAATAAAAATCGGCAAGGTTAGAAGATGACCGGGGCGCTGCATTTCAGCATACCGTTCGTGGGCTATCACAACAACCTTGCCGCTACCCGGCCACACCACCTCAACACCCTGGGTCAACGCTTCCTGACCCGCCTCCTCCAACAGTGCCGTCAACGCCGAACGCCGATCTATCTTTTCCGAATGACTCAATGCACACAAACTGAGATTGCCACCCCGCTGCCACGTCATGGAGACAGTTTCACAGGCAAAGCGTTCGGCCAAATCATTAACCACAATCAAGGCGGCCTTATCAAAATGGTCACTTGACAACACTCGTCCCAACAGCTCAATCGCCTGGGCCAGACGCAGGGCATCCCGTTCGCCCAGACGCACCTGACGATGCAATTCGTATACGTTGGGTGCCGATTGAAACGTGGCCAAACCTTGGCGTACTTCCATTTCCGGCAACGCGCCGGCTCCCAGATGCACTGCCAACAGCAGAAAGGTGCGCTCCTCCTCGACACGAATACCCATCAATCCCACACGCCACCCCCCGAGTAACGACACCCCATGGGCGATACCACAACTCCGTGTCTCCTCGATCACGGCGGCGGCAACGCTTTTGGTCAATGCCGGCAATTGCTCAACCGGAACTCCTGGCCAATGGGCAACCACCTGCCAACGCTCCCCCCCTTCAGGATCTGAATTCCGGGCGTAACAAATACCCAGCTCCCCTCCCAGTGCCTGGGTTACCGTCCTGGTAAAGAGTGGCCAGAACTCATCCGGAGCACCGGCAAAACGACTCACCTGCACCCATTGCTGCCAGCGTTCTTTTGCCAAAGTGACCACGTCCTGACTCAAAATCCGCTCCTGTCCAAAGCCATGTCCTGTTCCAAAATGGAACTGCGCTGGCGAAACGCCAATCGTTCCGCCCGCCATTGCACATGACGCAGTACCAAACCGCTGACCCAGGGATCCCAGGAGGGCAGGTGGTCATGTTGCCATTGCCACACCTTTTTGAGCCAGGGGGTGAGAAAACGCCGGATCAAATCTTCATCCATGGAAAAAAAACGTTGGACAGATCCCGGATCCCCCTGTCGGGCCGAACGTCCGAGCAATTGCCGATCAATGCGGCTGAAATCGTTGGATTCGCCGATGATGACATGCAAACCGCCCCGATCACGCACGCTCGGGTGCAGGGCGATGTCGGTACCGCGTCCCGCCATATTGGTGGCAATGGTCAATGCCCCCGGCTGTCCCGCTCGGGCAACGATAGCACTCTCCTGATCGTGGTTGACCGCATGCAATATCTGAATGTCAACCCGAGGCAGAACGGCGCACATATGGCGATAGAGTTCTTCGCTGGCACCAACACTGCGCATGCCGATGAGTATCGCCCTACCTGCCACGATCAGGCTCAGGGTACTTTTGGCAATGGCGGTATACTTTTCTATTTGATTGCGGCAGACAACGACCTGCCAATGGACACGCCGAACCGGTTTGTGGGTGGGAATCTTCACGGTCAACAGACGATAGACCCGGCCAAACTCATGGCGCGCCTCTTCTGCCGTACCGGTCATACCGCCCAGGCGGATGAAAAGGCGAAAAAAACGCTGAAAACTTAACCGTGCCGATACTTCGCTTGGCGGCGACAAAGGCAGATTCTGGCTGGCTTCCAATATTTGCTGCATCCCCAGCGACAAAGTGTGTTGCCGCGCCAGACGCCCGGTCAATTCGTCCACCAAAACCACCTTGTCGTCATCCACAACATAGTGCTGATCCCGTATCAAAAACCGGGTGGCATAAAGGGCCATTTCCACCAATTCGCGTGCCCGATCCCGATGCCGCCAGAAGGGTGCCAAGTCCGCTGCCAATGCCACCAGACGCCCCTGTCCTGCCGGGGTCAGGGAAACATGGCGCAAAGCGCGTTGCAAGGTGTAGTCCTCCCCCTCATGAAGCTGGTTGGCTAAATGAACCGCATCCCGAGCCGCCTGATCCAAAAAATCATCGGGGTGTTGGCTGGAAATAATGAGCGGTGTCACCGCTTCGTCGATCAGCACGCTGTCCGCCTCATCGACGATCACCTGGACCATGCCCCGCATCACCACCCCTTCCAGCTCCCCTTGTCCACCACGGCTACGTGCCGCCTCCAAGGCAAAGCGGGTACGGGAGGCTCCCTTGCCCAATGCCAGCCGATCGCGCAAATAATCTCCCAACAATTCTTTCGCTGTGCTGTAAACGATATCGTGACCATAAGCGGCAGCCCGTATCTGCGGTGCCATCTCCCCGTCAACACTCGCCGCCGACACCTGACAAAAACCAAACAAACGTTGCCCCAACTCCGCATCCCGCTTGGCCAGATAATCGTTGGCCGTCACCACGTGACACGGTTTGCCACGCCAGGCGGCGACAATGGCCGCCATAGCCGCCGTAATCGTCTTACCCTCACCCGTGGCCATTTCCGCCATGCGCCCTTCGAGCAATGCCAGGGCACCGATAACCTGTTCCAAATGCGGAGTGAAACCGTAGACCCGCTCCACCGCCAACACCACTCCCGCCAAGCCTTGATGTTGCCCCTGAGTCGCCAGGGTGCCGCCTCCCTTCCCTGGACCTTCACGTTCCATGCGGCAGGCGGCCGCCAGTTGCCGCAAATGCCCCTGCAACGCCTCATCACTCAAAGATCGGTGTCTATCGGCCAAGGAAAGGATGATTCGGGAACGCAGCCGCAATTGCTTGAGCGGGCGATGCCAAGTACTCAACAACGCCGCCAACTGATATCCCGTTTGATCAAGCCAGGAGATTTTCGGATCGGGGCGATGGGCCGCGAGTACCGCCAAACGATCTCCCGGCAATGGACCTTCTCCCCCACTGGCCGCGCCATACCACAAGGATGGAAGCGCAACCTGTTGCCCTTCGGCCATCATATGCTTTCGCCGGTTCAGGATACGCTGTAAAGGAGAGTTGTTCACAGGCTGTACCGGCGTTGAAAGAATTGGAAAATCGCCCGTTCCGCCTGAACCACCAGGGGACGGGACGGAAGACGAACCTTGATCCAGCCCGAACGCTCGCTACGCGGCGCGTAGGTAAACCGGTGTTCTGGATCGGGGCTGAATTCGGCCCGCAACAAAAAAAAAGGTTCGGCACTTTGTTTGCCGGAAGGGTCGTTGGTCTTGATAGCCGTTTTGCCTCCGGCCAGTGGGCTTAAAGCCGCTGACGGCAAGGTGCTTTGCGAATGCGGAATCAGGTTAAGCCGGGTCACGGGATAAATCGTCGCACGTTCGCCCTCGATACGCACCTCACTACCCACCCCTTGCAATTCCGACAATGCCAACGCTGCTTCCTGATGAATGACACCCAGAAAAACATGGCTGCGATCATCGACCACCCGTCCCAATTCCGCACCACGCGCAACCCAACTGCTTCGCCAAAACGGTATTTCCGCCGTCACCCAATAACCCGCATGCGGGGCATGGTGTTTCAAAGAGATCCGTTGTCGTTCCAGGGATTGGCGCACACTCTCCAGGGAGTTCAACCGTTCGCGGATTGGATCCAGGTCCACGCCTCCCTCCACCAGGGCTTTCTGCTCCTGGACCAAAGCCTGCATTCGTTGCGCCTCGACACTTTCCAGTTCACCATCGATTTCTGGATTGACCAGTTCAACCAACAATTCACCAGCACTGACCCAACGCCCCGAATCCACCAGAACCCGTTGCACGATACCACCAATTTCAGTATGGATTGGCGAATTGTGTTCGGCATTCACCACCCCGTCCAACACCCGGCTGTCGGGCATGGGGACGAAACAAACAAAAGCCGCCACCAATGCCATGGCCGTACCGCCGCCACGTAGCAGCCCTTTTTGTTGATGCACAAACAACGGATTCTTAAACGGTGCCAACGCTGCCTTGAGTGGATAAAAAAAGGAGGTGATCGTCATGGCAATGGCCACGACCAACCCGACACCAAAATATTGATCGCTGACAAACAGGATGATGCCAAACATGACCAATACCCGGTAACAGTTGGAACCCAAAAAAAAAGCCACCAACAGTACCCGTTGCTTAAAGCTCCCCCCCTCCTCTTTGTCGTCCATTTTTTTCAATACATGACGATTCCACACCCCCATGAAAGCTTTTTTGGCCTGCTCATGCAAATTGGGTATTTCAATCAAGTCGGATAAAATATAATAACCGTCAAAACGCATCAGGGGATTGATGTTAAAAACGATGGTGTGAACACCAATGGCAAAGATCAGGTTATAAGCCAATTCGTTTGCCGTTCCCGGTGGCGTATAGGCCCAGACGATTGTGGCCAGCGAACCCAGCACCAGGTCCATCAGCATGCCTGCTGCATCCACCAATGCCCGATGCCAACGGTTGCGAAAGGTCCAACCCGAAGAAAGATCAACATACGGCAACGGCGTCAGGAGCAACAGCATCACCCCCATGGTGCGCACATCGCCGCCGAAATGTTTGCAAGTGGTTGCGTGTGCCATCTCGTGCAGGATATGCGACAGAAAAATGGCAACATAGAGCAACAACAAATTATTCAGTTGCAAGATATCTTTGGCTTGCGCCACCAGGCGCGGCCCCCCCAGGGCCACTTCAATCCCCCCCCAAACGACGATGCCAATCGCCAGCAGCCAAAGCGGCCAACCCCATGCCTTCTCAATGATTGCCTGATGCCGGTTCAGCCAACGGTTGGGATCCCACAGGGGAATTTTAAGAAAGAACAACTCGGAAAGACGTGCCGCCAGGGGCTTTTTTTTTTGTGCTGAGCCCGTTCCAAGATTTTATTCTCGTCCACCCCCCCGACAACGGTAACCAGATTGGCCCGATACAAGGCGATCACCAATTCAAACACCTCTTCCTGACCCGGGGTCTCTTCAGGGGCGTCATCCACCGCCTGACGCCATATTTCTCCGATAGTCCGGGTCACATGGAGCTTCATGAGAAAGCGGTAGGTCACCGCATTGACGCGAAAAAAACCGGCATGCGCCCTTTCGTGCAACACATACCACGGTTCACCACGATAATGGTGCAAGCGAATCGCCACCCCGGGGCGTAAACTCAGGCGTAAATCGGCTATGCGATACCAATTATCGGAAAACGTCCGACTCATGGGGCGGGGTCCGCCGGCAATTCCAGGCTTGCGGGAATCCCGGGGCGCATACCGGGGTCGGGCTGAATCATCTCAATCTTGATCTCCCTGAGGCCGCTGGAGGATTCCACCACCGGAGAGACAAACAACACCTTGCCTTGCACTTTTGTTTGTTGGCTGCCCACCTTCAGAACCACCTGATCACCGGCGTGGAATTGTTCGCTGCGATCCAGGGGGAGGTGAACAACGAACAAAATTCGTCTGAGGTCACACAGGCGCAAAACGGTTTCGTTGGCCTGGATGCTTTCACCCAATTGTCTGACCAACTTGACGACGATGCCCCGTGTCGGCGCAAGCAGGGTGCGCCGTTCCAGATTTTCCTTGGCGGTCAGATAATCAAGGCGTTCCACCTCTTCAGCGGTTGTAATACGTGTCACCTCCGCTTCGGCCAGAGAAAGGGCCAGTTGTCGGTTTTCCAACTCTTCGCGGCTGATCCCTTGGGAAGAATTGAAAATTCTTTGTGCCGCCTGCACCTGTTTTTCCGCCGTGGTTCGGCGGGCCTGGGCCGCTTTCAACTCACCCTTGCCCTGCCATTGGATACGCCGCCGTTCCACATCATACTCTTCCGCCAAGCGATCCAGGGACAGCAGCACCGCCCCCTTTTCGACCACGGCGCCCTCTTCCACCGCAACCGACGCAATGCGTCCAGCCACCGGCAATGCCAGGTTCAAGTCGGCATCGCAACGGGTCACCCCACGAATCTGCCCGCCTGTTTCCCCCTTTGCCGCCGCGCCTTCCGTTTTGGCCAATGCGCTCCCCCACCCTCCAAAAACCCACGATCCAGCCAAAGCAGCTACGATCATGAATCCAGTATGCTTCCAGGCCACGGCACTACTCCAATCCCAAACGTTGCAGCAAACTGCCATCCACCTGCTGCGACAGATAACTGGCCCGATTGGCATGCGCCACGGCATCCGATAAGGCCTCCCGGGCCAACAACAAATCAAGCCGTTGTTTTAACACATCCAAACCCGATCGATTCCCTTCCGCAACCAAGCCTTCGGTCACTTGCAGCAGGTTTTGTTGCGCATCGACGATTTCTTTCTGCTTGGCCAAACGTTGCAACGCCTTATCAAGGACATAACGACTCGAATTAACCTCATTGGCCACCCGCTGGCGCAATGCGCTCAGGGTTAATTCGGTCTGTTCCTTACGCAACAATTCCGATTTAAATTCACTCTTTTTCTTTTCGTCACCAAACAAACCCATCTTGAAAACCACACCCACCATCCAACTGTGATAGGATTCGTCGCTCGTCATATATTGCAACGGTCGGTTGTTGGCCGACAATTCATCCCGGCCCGCCCGAACCTGGAACGCCAAATCCGGCAAGGTTTGGTCGTGGGCCTGAATCACCTTCTCTTCGCTCATCTCAATCATCAAGGATTTAACACGGGTCTCCGGGCGGCGTTCGATCACCCGATCCAAAAACGCCTCATCGTCCACGCGCCCCTCTTTGTCAACGCCGCTGGCGTCCGGGAACTCCAGTTGACCCACTGGCAACAGACGGTTGGCTGCCAGTTTGGCTCCCCTGGCCGGTTCGGCGGCACTGACGTAGGAGCGCATGGTTTTCAGTTGCTCCTCCCTGTCTTCCTGGGCTTCTGACAGTTGCGACTTGCGCAAGGCCAACGAGGAACGGGCTTTCGTAACCTCCGGCTCCGGCTGCAATCCCGCAGCATTGAGCTTACTGACCTCCAGTTCAATTTTTTCTGCAACCTCCATGGCTTCCTTGCGCAACCCCACCTGGGTGATCGCCCGCTGAACGGCAATAAAGCTGTTCAGCCCTTCCATGAGACGTTGCATCATCACCTGACGCAAAGTCTGCTTGGCCACATCCTGTTCTATCTTGGCCAAAATAATACCCGCCCGGGTCGGACCGGGGCCGGCACCTCGCAACAGGGGCTGGTTAATATTGAAACCAAAATATCCCTTATATTCCGGGGAGGGACTATTGGCCAGGGCCTGCAAACTGTTGGTGGTTTCAGTCAGATTATAGGACAATTCCGCCGTTGCCCCGGTAATCACTTTGGAACTCACCCCCAGTTTCGCCCGGTTTTCTGCAGAATCGTAGACGTTGCCCGGGCGCTGCCCTCGTTGCAAGGCATCCGCCGCCGTGTTGAGTACATGGCTCCCTTCCCGTTCGGTAGACAGCGAAACCACAGGCTCGAATATCGCTTCGGCGCCACGGACCCCCTCCTGGGCAATGTTTTCTTCCAGGCGTTGCGCACGAATCATCTCATCCGCCTTGGCCAGCAAGTTGACATACTCCTTGAGGGTAATTCCCTGGGCTTCGGGATCGGCAATGGAAGGAGATCGTTTTACAGGTGCTGAGGTGGACTTGGTGGCGGCAGATTGTTTCACAGATTCCGGGGTGGACTTAGCTTCGGTACCCTCATGCCGCTCCATCGGTACCGATTTGACCTTGGGTTTGCCGGGGGGAAGCGGCATACTCGGAACCTCTTCCACCGCCAGTGCAAAATCGATTGCTTCCCCAGGATGCGCCGGAACAGGCAAGTCGATGGTCGATTCCGTGATGTTGGCTGCTACAGGGATCCCAGCAGGGGGTGCCACCTGATCAACCTGGGCCACCCGCAACCGTGGGGGTATCACGGGTGCTGGAGGCGAAACCGGCGCTTCCGCCCTCACGGCCTCCTGCCCGACTTCCCGCGACCGGGGCACAGAAACAGGGGCCGGTAGAGGAATAGAATCATTCACTACCTGCCGCTCGTTGGAGTGGGCAAGGGGTGTGGGAATTGAAAAAGCCGCTGCGGGAAAAATAATGGGCGCGTCCACCGTTGCGGCGGAAGGCGACACATCGTCCTGATCATCAAACATATCAGTCGAACGACGGGCCGCACCCTTCGTAGCCGTCCGGGGTGCCATCTTGATAGGTTCCAGGGCGTTGGTAACTGGATAAATGGTGACCAGGGAACGGTTTGGATCAATCCTGGTACCCAATGCAGAAAGGACCGGGGCATCAGCGGCGAAAACCGAGGATCCACCGTCCACAACCCACACACCCAGGGGCGAACACGCCAGCCCCAGGAGTGTCGCCATGATCATTTTACCATTCGCCATTATCACGGACCAGTTATGATTGTATTCTTCGGACGTTGTTGCTTGAAACAATGGCTGGTTCAAACGATCTTACGGACCTTGGTTTCATACTCCTGTAAAACGCGCTGCAAGGTTTCCACCAAATTTTTGGCAACCGAAGGTGTCATGATGATACGGGAGGAGAGTTGGATGATGATCTCTTCGCTCACCGTACCCCAGGTCATGTTGGTACCGAACAACAACGTCACCTCATCCTTGCTCATGCCAACGTTGGCTACGTTGGAATAATGGGTGACCATCTGCCGGTCGTCAAACCGTACCCGGACGCTACGACCATCAGCATCCGTGGGTGCCTGAATGGCGTCCGATCCCGTTACCGTTTGCGGCATCTCATTCTTGTTTTCCGTCATGTATCAATAAACTCCCGTTGCAAATGGTTTCAATAGGATAGATGCAAATCCCAGACACTTGATCGAGTGTAGCATAACATCCGATTGAGCGAAAGCCACACAGCAATGTTGCAACGGAAAACATCGGCAAGACCACGTTGCTGGCCTCAAACATGGTTTCAGCGTGGTACTTCATGAAGCAACCCCAGAGATTCCCCAGAAAAATTGCGGGTTTATTCAGGCATTTTTGGAGATCGTTATACCAGGAAAATCATTCAGGAAGGTTGTGACAGTCATGATCATTATTTCGGCCATCTTGTGGATCAATTTTCCCGGTCTTCCGCTAGGTTCCAGCCTTTCAGACAAGGAGCCTCAACGGGTTAAGATCATCAAGATCCGTTCCTCATTAGATGATCTGGAACCAAAATGGCCGAAACGATGATCATGCCCTATTAAACTGATCCGCTTTTCTTCAAGGCTTTAAATGCAAATTCTACATTATCATATACCCACTTGGTAATCTCATAAGAAAAATCGCTATTATCATCAGACCCGAACAAACAATTGCTCTTTACCCGGATATTTCATAAAAAGCCTGAAATTCATCTCAACATATTGATATATTTATATTTTATAAAAATCTGGTCCGTAAACGTCACCGC
>JADGCN010000126.1 GCA_015228975.1 Magnetococcales bacterium | reverse complement strand
TTTTTCAATAACAAGCAGATCGAAGAATTCTTAGGTTAATGTAAGGCACCACCAAATTTTCTAAGTAGTGCCATAATATTTTATAAATTTCTTGTGTAAATGTCTCCGATATGGCTATCATGGGGACATGTACATTCGCCGAACAAAAACTCGCAACACGTCCACTGGTGAATCGACCAGAGCGGAATATCAACAGATCACCATTTATCAAGCACTCGGGATGGATATGGTTCCTGGGAGGGTAAAAAAGATGGTCGTCTGACAGGAAAAATCAAAGAATGATGCGTTTGTAGTGCCACTCCAAAAAAAATCATCATGTATCCGGTTGATTATTATGAAAATATAAAGTGCCATGTTAAACTCGGGCTAAGATTCATAATCCGTGTGCCGGGGGTTCAAGTCCCCCCCTCGCTACCAAATCAAACAAACACTTACGGCCACTCTCAAGGTGGCCATTTTTGTTTGTGGCACACCTCGCCCAGTGCGCAAATCGACCAGCACAGAAATAGCAACGGATCACCTTGAAATCCGTACAGACAGTGTACTGGCGGATCGTTGTTGGCTGTTGGTTCGTGTGATAGATTGGCTTGCCTGACAGGGGGGGAAGCGGTCGAGAGGTTGTTTGCCATTTGGAAGGAATCCGATAGCGTTCTTTCCGGGTTGCTTGCCGGTGTCTCTGTACCACTCCATGGACCCATCGTGAAAGTATTGGGCATGTTTGATAAGGATTATTTGGTTAGAATATCAGAAAATGCCTTGATGGAGCTGGTATTGGCCACCATGGAGTCCTACGTGGTACAGGATGACAACAAGAAAAAATCGGCAAACGGGGCGAAATATTGTGAAACCTACGGTTTGATTTGGGGGAGTGAGGTTGATCTGGACGACGACCTGGTATTGTTCAACGTGGACAATGTAACCTTGGATGCCATGACGTTGCGGTCTGGCGCATCGGTGTTACCGAATACCGGGTTGGAGATCAAACGGGATGCGGTCAACTATTTTTGGCCACACATTGAATTGTTGGGGGATTTCCATACCCATCCGTTCACCGACTATCTGGATGTAACCGCAGAATTATTCCGCCTATCTGAAACGGATAGAAAAAAAATTGAAGATAACCAGATATTGGATCCAGACATTCGCGTCAGCTTGATTATTACGACAGCCCCTTTGAAAAAGCGGGGAGAATTACGCAAACAACTGACCGACAGTACCATCGTGTGGACTATGGGTGATTTCCGTTTTTGGCTGACCGCCTATGTGATCGTGCCGGTATATCGCCTGCCAACACTCCAGGTTCCTGATACCAACGGTGAGAAGAGTCCGGTTGGGTACTCGGTATTTCCCAAAGAGGGGGGCTGGTCTGTTTTTCAGGGGCAATCCGTACCCGCCATCGATGATAAGGCATCCTACAATCATCCCCTGGTCATGCTGGACGTACCGTTTTTATTTGGTTTCCAGGAGATAACCGAATTTGGTCGGCGTGATGATTCTTCTTTACCCTGAAAACGTTGCCACTGCGGCAGGGATTGTGTATGGACGAAACCTCTCCAGCCACTGAGTTTGCCAAACGATTGGCGACCCGTTCCAGTAAAGGTGGCACATTCCAGGAAGTATTGCACGACCTGCCCGGGTCAAGCCTGAGCCTGTTTGCCAAGGAATGGGCTGGTACGTTAGCCACTCCGCTGATGATTGTGACTGGCAAGACTCCCCGTGCCGAGGCGATTTATCGCGAATTGTTGTTGTTTCAGGGCGAACGGCATCAACCGGTCACGCTTCTGCCGTTTCCCGCCTGGGAAATATTGCCCTTTGAACCTTTATCGCCCTACGCGCCCATTGTCGGGGAACGCATAGCCACCCTGTATCGCCTGACGCAAATGCAAGGGCTCGGACCGGTTAAGGCGGAAAATGCCCTGGGGAAAAAACAGGCCATCGTCATTACCACCCCCATGGCCCTGATGCAACGTTTGATGCCACGCGCTCTTTTGGCGCAGCATGGCTTTGTCATTCGCGAAGGTGACCAGATCGACCTGCCCGTCTTTAAGCAATTTTTGACCATTGCCGGCTATCGTGCCAGCGCCCAGATCGAGGAACCAGGTGAATTTGCCGTCCGAGGTGGCATCATCGACCTCTATCCCCCTGGACTCGAAGAACCGGTGCGGGTGGAATTGTTTGGCGACCAGGTTGAAACCATCCGTTATTTTGATCTGCACACACAACGTTCAACCCAGCGGACCAACCAGGTCGAAACCCTGCCGATGAACGAAGTATTGCTCACCGAAGAGACCATCCGTGCTTTCCGTACCCAATATCGGGAAACCTTTGGTGGCAAGGCGGCCATGGATGAGATTTACAAGGTGGTTTCCAGCGGTGGCAAATTTCAAGGAATGGAACGCTATTTACCGTTATTCTATGAAACGACCAGCCTGTTGACCGATTACCTGCCCCAGGGGACGCAGATCCTCGTTGACAGCGATGTGGAGAGTTCCGCCATCGCTTTCGAGGAAAAGGTGCGTGGCCAACGATCCTTGTTGCTGCAGGATGACAATCCTACCGAACCACGGCTGTTGCCTTTGGAGCGGTTTTATCTGACGCATGCAGAATTACGGGATGTCATGAGTCGATTTGACCGATTCAACGTTGGGAAAGATTCTTCACAGGGGAGTCGATCCCTGGGATTTTCGCCGCTACCGGACTTTTTTGAGCATCAGTTCGACGAAGGTACCGCCATTCATTCGGTATTGGACAAGGTTGTGGTTTTTATTCGCCAGGAAGCGGAACAACGACGCATCGTTGTCACCTCGCGTTCCATGGGTCAACGCGATCGGGTGGCGGAATTGCTCGCCGATCACGGTGTCACTACGACCAATGTTGCAACCTGGCGGGAATCCTTGTCGGGGGCGCCGCAGCCGGTGCGTTTGATAATCGGGGATCTCGCCCATGGTTTTTCCCACGCCGGACTCAATCTGACGCTTCTCAACGATGATGCCGTATTGGGAACTCGCGCCCGCCGAAGGAGTTCTGATCCCGAATTTTTGGATCGCATTCTCGCCTCGTTTCGCAATTTGAAAGAGGGGAGTTTTGTGGTGCATGCCGATCATGGCATCGGTTGTTTCGGTGGTTTGCATACCCTGACGGTTGGTGGGGTGGTCAATGATTTTTTATTATTGACGTATGCGGACCGGGACAAACTCTATGTTCCGGTGGAAAACCTGGATCGGGTCAGCAAATATTCCGGCGCTGACGAAGCCATGCTTGACAAGTTGGGGGGGAGCAAATGGAAAAAAACCCGCCAAAAGGTCAAGAAAAAAATATTGGAAATGGCGGCAGAGCTGGTTGCCCTGCAAGCCAAGCGGGAATCTGCCGGGGGGATTCGTTTTTCAGCACCACATGCTGCCGATCATGAATTTGCCGCGGCGTTTCCCTACGACGAAACCCCGGATCAAATCCAGGCCATCGAGGCCGTACTTTCCGACATGGCCTCCACCAGACCCATGGATCGCCTGATCTGCGGCGATGTTGGTTTTGGTAAAACGGAGGTGGCGTTACGCGCTGCCTTTCGTTGTGTCATGGATGGCAAACAGGTGGCGGTGTTGACGCCAACCACCATTCTGGCACAACAACATTATGAAACACTTGCGCGCCGTTTCAGTGCCTATCCAGTCCATGTGGCTGTCATGTCGCGCTTTCGCTCCCCCAAAGAGTTGGCGGAGCTGGCCAAAAAAACAGCCAACGGCCAAGTGGATATTGTTGTCGGCACCCATCGCTTGTTGCAGGAAGATGTTGCCTTCAAAGATTTGGGCTTGTTGGTGGTTGATGAGGAACAACGATTTGGCGTGACCCACAAGGAACGAATCAAGAAAATGCGCGCCAATGTTGACATTCTGACCCTGACGGCCACGCCCATCCCCCGCACCTTGCACATGGCGATGTCGGGTATTCGCGACATATCGATTATTGCCACCCCACCCGCCAATCGTCTGGCCATTCGCACCTTTGTCACCGAATATTCCCCTGCCCGCATACGCGAAGCCATCTTGCGGGAAATTTATCGTGGTGGGCAGGTGTTTTATGTGTACAACAAGGTGCAGGAGATTGAACGCATGGCAGCCCGCCTGATGGAATTGGTTCCTGAGGCGAAGGTGGGCATCGCCCATGGTCAGATGCCGGAGGGACGTTTGGAACGCATAATGATCTCCTTTTATCGTCAGGAGTTTAACCTGCTGCTGTGTACCACAATCATTGAAAACGGTGTGGATATCCCCAGTGCCAATACCATCATCATCCACCGTGCCGATCATTTTGGGCTGGCGCAACTGCATCAGTTACGGGGCCGGGTCGGGCGCTCGCGACACCGGGCCTACGCTTATCTCCTGACCCCCCCATTGGAGGCGCAGACTCCGGATGCCCGCAAACGCCTGGAAGCCATTGAGACCATGGGCGAATTGGGGGCGGGCTTCATGCTCGCCAGCCAGGACATGGAAATTCGCGGTGTTGGCAACGTCCTGGGCGAGGAACAATCGGGACATATACGGGAGGTGGGTTTTGAACTTTACAATCAAATGCTCAAGGAAGCGGTAGAAGCGTTTGGTGCCGGGATCACCCTGGGCGGGGCCGAGGAAGAGGAGGAAATCGTTCCTGCGATCAATTTAAACCTTTCCACCAATATTCCGGACACCTACATTGCCGACATGAACCTGCGCCTGACCTTGTATAAACGGGTGGCGGAGCTTAAATCACCTGAAGAAACCGCCGAAATGAAAATAGAGTTTACTGATCGTTTTGGCCCCCTTCCCGACTCGGTGGATAATCTTCTGAAGGCGGTCACCATTAAAAGAGAGTGTACCCGCCTGAAAATCATGAAATTGGACGCCGGTCCCAAAGGGGCGGTCATCACCTTTCATCCCCAGCCCAACATCCATACCCCGGCCTTGATTGACCTGATCCGAAGCGGGGGTGGCTCGGTGGTATTTAATCAGGAAAAAAACATACTCTCTTTCAGAGAACGCCACTGGGATGATCCCATAATTCGTTTGCAACATTTGCAACGGGTATTGGATGCTTTGGGAGGCAAAAAAGTGGCCCCCTTGCCGGCTGAAACGCTGAAAAAACCTGACATTCCGCACCCCAAAAAACCTGTAAAACACTATAAAAAACGTGGTCATTTTTAAAAGCGGGGAATGATATTATTTACTGATAAATGAAAGGGCGTATCATGATAAAAATTAGTTTTCCAAAAGCCAATGGGACGCTATTCCTCATGGTGGGGGTCGTTGTTTTTTTCGTCATCTTGATGGGCCATGCCACCACACCCCGATTTATCGATAACGGGGATGGTACCGTGACCGATACCACGAGTAAAATCATTTGGATGAAAAACGCCCATTGCTGGGATGCTATGAGTTGGTCCAATGCCATCGCCCAGGTTACCGCTTTTAACAATGGTAGCGTCACCTGTCCGGGATTTACCGGAGAGCAAAAAGAGTGGCGCTTACCCACCATCGAAGAATTTAAAAAAATCGTTGAAACCTTTCACCCGCAACATCCACCCGCTTTGCCGCCAACGGCCCCCTTCACAGGTGTGTTACTCCGTAGCTATTGGTCGTCCTCTCCCGCACCCGCACGCGTACCCAGTGCCTGGAGCATGAACCTTGCCAATGGTTTTGTAAGCAATAACGTCAAAACAAGCAACTACCATGTTTGGTTGGTCAAGGAGGGGAAATAACAGCAACTTTATTAAAAAGGTTTTTCTATAAGTGATTTGAATCACCCGGGAAGTGAGTACAGCCATGGAATCAATACGTGGCCAAGCGTACCCGGTACAGCCCTCCGATCACCATGACTTCACCTTCTCCCTTGAACGTTCCCGGCAACAAATCCCGGTAAAAGATGATTTTCGCCAACGGGACGTTGGTTTCCATGATATAGTCGCCGAATTCGCTGGCCCGTTCGCGATCATCCGAAAATGAATTAAGATTGTTTAACAAAACGACTGCGGTGCCTCCTGGTCCTTTGGCCAGGATGTCGTGTTGGTCGATGGCGTTGACACCACGGTAAAGGGTCAGGTGATCTTTGTTGTCGTGGCGCAACGCCAATTCGTACTGGCAAAAGTGATACAATACATCAAGCTGGCTTTCCAGGGCATTGGTGTTGTACAGCCCGGCACTCTGCATGGAGAGGAAACGCTGGTAAGGTTCGCTTTCATAATCGTCCAATGGACCATCGTGGTAGCGTGGATTCAGCCCAAACCAAACGTCCCCCGGTGCTGGAAGAATTAACCCGATTCATGGAGCAGGCCAGGGCCGAAGTCAATCCGGTCTGTAATTAACGGATTCAATCGAAAGGAATCCCCATGTCGATGCCGCATCCTCGCTACGATTATGGCCAAGCCGTTCGGGTCACCCGCCCCATCCGCAACGATGGCACCTTTATGGGCAAACGTCCGGGGGAATTGTTGGTGCGCCGTGGGTCGGTCGGTTTTGTACGCCATTATGGCGTTTTTTTGCAAAACGAGATCGTCTATGAAGTCCATTTCATCGAACAAGGGATGACCATAGGCATTCGCGAAGCGGAGCTGCAAGAGGGCAATGCCCCCTGGGTAGCCAGCGCATTTTGGCTCCGGGACAGCGTCATCTGCCAGACCGCCCTGGGGGTGGAGGGGCGGGTTGTCGTGCCTTGTGCCGGCAAAGGTCGGGTGGTTGCGGTGCTTGCCGATGATCCTGAGAATATATTCTATCACGTTCTGTTTGATCATCGTGTTTTTCTGGTCCCGGAACGGGTATTGGCTTTGGACGACCAGGACAGCTCGTTTTTTCAGATAAATCCGATTGATTGAAGCCTATCAAACAGGACATGAAAATTTTTGAATTCAGAGACCTCAAAATGTTCTGCCGCATTGGCAAATTTAAGCTTCTGTTTGGAAGTGCTATTTATCTTGAAAACCTTTGAATCAGCTATAACTGGTTTGAGGTCAAAACCGGAATCTTTCAGCACATTGTCGGCGAAATAATGCTCAATTGACATAACGCAGAAATTGGGATCGCTGGTATTAACGAAATTGGTGCGCTGTGGAAGAATTGGAAGTAACAACGCGTGTATATTCTCCTTGCAATGGCGTTTATGATACGTATCAATACCTTCGCTGAACACTTGCTTATTTAAACCGTTGAAACTATTATATCCAGCATCGTCAAAGTCAAAGAGACCGCACATAGATCTGTTGTCAGCTAATGCGTGAAGAAATTCCAGTGTTCGACGCAGCACATCAGCCCCACCGGATCTTTTCTCCTCATCGGGCTCAATACCGCAAGGTATTGCGTCAAACGGCATGGGTGTTCCTGGCTTGAGTTTTTGCCATGCAGTCCGTATCAGAAGGGAATCAGTTTTTCCTTCCAGAAAGAGTATTGGTTTTGATGTCTTGAGGAGTTCCTGACGGATTTCCTCTTGGAATGTCTTGGTTCTTGAGAAGGCGTTGAAAGCCTCTCGAAACTCGGAATACGACTCCGTTGGGATGTGTTGTGCGTTGGGCAGCTCAATGATTTCAAAGCCATCTTTCCCAAGTGTGTTTTCCAGACCAATGGCGACCATTGGTGCGTGCGCACTGAGGATGAATTGAATTTTTGGAAATAAGGCGATCAGTTCGGGAAGAACTCGGTACTGAAGATCAACGTGCAAATGCATGTCGGCTTCGTCGATCACAACCACTCCCGTGATGTCGCTGGGCGAATTAAAAGGCATGTCAGACATATCGGCATCGCGAACAATCGACGCGAACAGGCAGAACAGGGCGCTTTCTCCCGCAGACAGACTCATCAAATTTTTGATGAATTTAATCTGTTGGCCATCGCGGGTTAAGGTAACTTGGATGATGCGTGTCTTACGATCTCCAAAATTAATGTATAGATTATCTATATCATTCTCGCATAAAATTTTAGATAATACATTGCGGATCAATTTGATGATGGCGTGCGCTTTTCCAGGAAAGGCTATTCTTACAGGAATCATATGAGTGTTGTTAGGTGTCTGCGTCCCCTCTGCGGTCGGGAGGGGAAACTGAGTGTCATGATACTCAGCAACCACCATGTCGAATGCGACTGAATGCAACCATTCAAGCGTAGTCTTCAAGCGATTCCTTAAGATTATTCGGCGGGATGTTTTTCCCTCTATTCTTTCTGGTTCAGGAAGCTTTAAATCATGAGATAGATCTCCGATATTCAACCAATCAGGTGGCTCAAACCGGTCTGCCGGAAAGTAAAGGAAGCAGTTATTGTCCAACATTTCCTTCATCCGATGAGTTTCAGCAAACTCGCCCGGATCCAGATTGAAAGTACTAATGTCATTGTCTTGTATTCGTTGCCAAGTAGGGTGTAGATCCTGCATGGCGCTCTGATCGGAATATGCTTTCTTGGGTTTGTTGAGTTGCCATTCGGTCAGCATGACTCCTTTGTCGAAAGCCAGTCGTGCGAAATAAAATTCCGCTGAGCCGTTAATAGCGAGTGGTAGGCGAATCCTATACACTCGGCCCTTCGCAACCTCCATGTCTTCGAATACTCGCTGTTTCAGACCAATTAGAGCGTTAACAATAAAAGAAATAACGGTTGACTTGCCGCTGCCATTCTTTCCGACCAGTAATACCGGCTTTGGCTGCTCGCCTTGGAAGGGGAGTGCGACATCGAAATTTTCAATTGGTCCAGTATTCTTTAAAGTCACAGTCCGAAGGTACATCTGCTGCTTCCTCACAAATATTGCTAATAGTTATTCTAATAGTATTAATAATATCATATATCAAATCACGGTTTTCTCAAAACAGCTTACCAAGTCTCCCAAAACCTCGTCAAGTCGTATCAATTGAGGAAACAAAATAAATTTGTTTTATGAATGACTGATTCCATGCTGATGGTACCGATTGTGGTATGGGACCATGAGGAGTTTCTTGCCAGAAAGCCATCCATCATGTTTGGCCACCACCGGCGTCAGTTCAATAGCCCGGGCGTCGATGTTGTGTTGATCCGCTCGGGCATTTTGATGAGTTCCTGGATCAGCGTCATGTGGCAAATTTCCGGGTTAGTGAGGGTAGATGATCTGGCCTTCGCGGCGGGCGATTTCGATGATGGGCCATCGGTCGTCTTCCTCCCATTGCCTCACGCCAACGCCAATGGGCTCAATCCTGGAGTCGGTATGGACTGTCGCGGTCCACAGGCGCTCGGTGTCATCCCAGTGGTTGCTCTTGTCGAAAAGAGGGGAGACCACAACCAGGTCGAAATCGCTATCGGGCGTAGCATCTCCACGCGCCTGGGAACCGAACAACACGCCAAAAGCCACGGGCATGCCATCCTTCTCCAGATAGGTTAGATAATTTTTAATAATTGAGACAGTTCCTGGAGTAACCATGTTCGTACCTTTCCAGCCTCGATAACATAGCGCTGGGCTACATGTGGAGGAATCGTTTCGATAACGGGGTCGTCTGGATAACGACCAACCAAGCAGAAGGCATTCAGACGCCCCAGCAGTTCCAAAGCATTGACGGACAGGTCCAACCCGGTCCTACTCCTCAAGAGCAGTAGATTATGAAATTTGGGTGGAAAATCCTTCGTGGCTAGGCAAACATGTGCTTTGAGCAGCTTTTCCATGGCCAAATGCAGAAAAAAAAGACCGTGACGCTGACTACCACGTTGGATCAAATCCACGGCAACGCTCCAATCCTGATCTGATCCGGTACGCCAATAATCCACCTGGGTTTGGACATTGAATCTCATGCCTTCCTTCTCCCGCCACACCTCCCACACCACCCCGGTACGCCCCCTCTCCCAAGCCTCTTTGTACTTCCCCGCAATCAGCATTTTTTCTTCGGACGTCTCTTCCAGCCGTGCGCGGATATCATCCTCTAACCCGGGCAGCAGCCCCTGCAAATCCTTCAATTATATGGCGGCATCGATCATGGTTTCATTGCTTTCTGACCCAGGCAGATATACCAGTCAACTTTTCCCTTGCCCACCACTTGAAGAGCCAGATCCGGAACCTTTGGGAGGAACGCCAGACCCTCCTTTTGGAGGAGTTGTCGGATTCAGAGTGCTTTTTGTTGGTTGATAAGACCCTCTTACCTTTGGCTCAGTTTCCTTGTTCGGGATCTGGGCTTCGTTAACGTTTTTATGATTGTCTCGTAAGTTGATTCTTCGTATTCATGGTTATTTAGGTGTTCAACCCACTGAAGGTTGATCTTGTTTATTTGGCCCTGATCCAGTTTGTCGTTGCGCACATTGGATTCCGTGCAATTTCCCTTGGTGGCCTGACAGTCATCCACACTCAACAATCTGAAAATTCAGGAGTTCCTT
>JADGCN010000125.1 GCA_015228975.1 Magnetococcales bacterium | reverse complement strand
AATCAAATTTAGCCACTTCCAATTTTTTTCCTAAAAAAGTGTCCGGTAGTGAATCATTGCAAGGAAAGTTTCCGGGTTCAACGATGCTGGATTACCTTCAATAAGTCGCATTGATCTTCAGTAACGCCATGTTTTTTTCGTGTCCGATGTGTCCGATTTATGCAACTGATTGTTTTTTAACTATTTTTTATACTGACATTCGGAACCGCTCTCAATGTCCAATGTGTCCGATGTGTCCGATTGGTATGAAATTCCCACCCAATCGGACACATCGGACACATCGGACACATCGGACACATCGGACACATCGGACACATCGGACAACATTTTGACGGTGTTCCTACACACACTTTTATTTCTCTCTATGGTATGCCCACCGGCCAAGCATGCAAGATTTTCAAGTTGCTCCACAAGCCAGGAAAAAGGCTCAGGGAAACAAATGCCGATCACCAGGACGTAAAGCGGCAGATGGGTGGCATTGAGTGGAATTTTAACCCAATCTTTTTGGGTAGTGACCCATTCCGTTGCACCGCAGGAGTGTGCAAGCGCCTCCAATTGACGTATTTCAGATGCCGTAACAACGTGATGATCGGGGTATGCGATAAAATGAACCGGGGATACCTGAATGTCGCGTAGGGTATCTCGGAAACTTTCAGGTTGCGCAATGCCGCAAAAGGCAAGCACTTGTTGGCCTTTCAAAGCATCCAAAGGGAGAATTTGGCCATCGCTGACCCGAATCCAGTGCAAAGGCTTATGATAACAATACGCCGTTGGCATACCCGGCGCAAACTGGTGAATCACTGCGGATGTGGCGAGTCGATCCTCTTCTTGGGCGGCTCGCGTCATGATAATGGCGTGCGCCCGAGCCATGGCAGCGGGGTATTCGCGCAACAGGCCCCCCGGAAGTATGCGACCGTTTCCCAAGGGATTGTGGGCATCCAAGAGCAACACATCCAAATCACGCCTGACCGGTACATGTTGAAAGGCGTCATCCATGAGGACCAACCGGCATCCCAGGCGTTGCGTGGCATGGCGGATGAGAAGCCGACGGTTGGCCCCGGTCAGGATGGTCGCCCCGGGGAGTTCATGGGCCAAAAGTACCGCTTCATCAGCAGCTTCGGGTGCCCGCAAAATTCTCCCATTGGGATCAGCTACCAGGGTTATCGGGCTACGGGATCGTTGTTTGTATCCCCGGCTGACAATGGCCAGGCGAACGTTCCGACTGAGAAAAAACCGCCCGAGCCAAGCCACCATGGGTGTCTTGCCAGTGCCACCCGCCGTCAGGTTGCCCACCGCAACCACCGGGCAATCGGCTTGCCAGGGCTGTAACACGATACCTTTTTGATAGGCGCGCACGCGTCCCGCCTGAAGCAGGCCATAGCCGTGACCCACAATGCCAAGCAGGGCCATTCCGGCCCGCTCCATCCACCCATGCGGCTGGCGTTCCCCTTTAAGCAACGGGAAGAGACGGCGCACGCCGCAACTCCTCAAGCAATGGCGTGATTTCCTGGAGTGTGCGTGCCAAAGCACCCGAGTTGGCAGCAACGACTTCGCGTCCCTTCTGACCCATCTGATGCCATACATCCGGTTCCTGCAACAAGCGACGACAGGCCAGGAAAAGATCCTCCTCATTGTGAACCACCAGCGCCGCTCCCGCCTCCACCAGCAGATGGACCGCATCTTTAAAATTGAACGTATGCGGTCCAAAGGTCACCGGGAGTCCCCATCCCGCCGGTTCCAGCATGTTTTGACCTCCGTGGGGGATCAGACTGCCACCAACAAAGACCAGGTGGGCCATGGCGTACAAGCGGGTCAGCCAACCGACCTGGTCCACCAACAAAACCGCATCGGGCCACGCCCCCCGGGATTGCGATAACATCTGCACCGAAAAACCATGTTTTTGAATCATCATTTCCACAGCGTTGGCCCGTTCTGGATGTCTCGGAACCAGGATCAAGCGTAGCGTTGGCCGCATGTCACGAAGACGGGCAAAAACACGGAGGATAATGTCCTCTTCACCCGGGTGGGTACTCGCTGCGAGAAAAACCGGCTCATCGGGTTTCTGGCCGATCCGCATGTGCAGTTCCCGCATGGCATCGGCATTGGGACGCACCAACGCCTGGTCGTATTTGATATTGCCGGAAACGCGAATCCGTTGCTGTGGGACACCGATTGCCTGTATACGGCTGGCATCCATGGACGATTGCATGACAAACAGATGCACTTGGGAAAGAAACCGTCGCATAAAAAAGCGTACCCGGCGATAATTGGCAAAGGATCGGGGTGAAATGCGGCCATTGACAATAACAACCGGTACCCGCCCCTCCCTGGCGGTTGCCAATAATCCGGGCCACAATTCGGTTTCCATGATCAGCAGGAGGCTGGGGCGAATCCGTCGCATGACATGCCGGGTGATCCAGGGCAGGTCGATGGGCAGGTGGAAAACAAGGGCTATCCCGGTTAATTTATCCTGAGCGATTTGCTGACCGGTTTTGGTCACGGTGGAGACCACCAACTCATAATCGGGATGGGCGCGTTGCAAGGCTTGAATCAATCCCTGAGCCGCCAGGGTTTCACCAACGCTGACGGCATGTATCCAAATACGGGGCCGTGCGGCACGCGCATGGATACCCCAACCCAAACGTTGCAAAACTGTGCCCCGATATTTGGGTGTGGTAAAGTAGCGCCAAATCCACAAGGGAAGGGTGACCACAATGACGATGAAAAACAGCAATGAATAGAGCGTAACCATAAACAATCCTAAAAATTGATAGCGGAGCTTAAATCGTGACCTTTCAGGAATTAATTTTTGCACTGCAACATTACTGGGCGCAACAGGGGTGCGTCGTGGTGCAACCCATGGATATGGAAGTGGGAGCTGGAACCTTTCACCCGAGTACTTTCCTCAGAGTCCTGGGACCGGAACCCTGGAGTACGGCTTACGTACAGCCTTCACGGCGACCCAGTGATGGCCGTTATGGGCAAAATCCCAACCGCTTGCAACATTATTATCAATTCCAGGTCATTCTCAAGCCTTCACCGAGCGACATCCAGGATCTTTACCTGAATTCGCTGATCGCCATTGGCATCAATCCCAGCCATCATGACATTCGCTTTGTCGAAGACGATTGGGAAAGCCCGACGTTGGGTGCCTGGGGATTGGGTTGGGAGGTGTGGCTCGACGGCATGGAAGTGACGCAATTCACATATTTCCAGCAAGTGGGTGGAATCGATCTCGATCCCGTATCCGGGGAAATCACCTACGGTTTGGAACGATTGGCCATGTACATTCAAGGGTGTGACAACGTCTACGATTTGCAGTGGAACGAACGAATTCGTTATGGCGATGTGTTTCATCAAAATGAGGTGGAATACTCCCATTTTAATTTTACAATGGCCCGCGTCGACATGTTGTTTCAATTGTTTTCCATGCACGAACAGGAAGCCATCGCCCTGGTCGAGGCAAAACTGCCGCTGCCCGCTTATGACCAGGTGATCAAATGTTCCCACGCCTTCAACCTGTTGGATGCCCGTGGGGCCATCAGCGTCACGGAACGGGCGGGTTATATCGGTCGCGTCCGCAATCTGGCGCGTTTGGTGGCGGAAGCCTATGTCGCCCAAAGAGAAGCCTTGGGATTTCCCTTGTTAGGGAAATAGGCACCCCTATTGAGAAGAGAGGATTGAATGGTCATGGAATTTTTGTGGGAAATCGGCTGTGAAGAGATTCCGGCGGGCATGCTGGCGACAGGAATCCGATATTTTGCGGACGCCATGGAAAAACGTTTGACGGAAGCGGGCCTGTTCGTCAGTGGATCAACCCGGATTGCCAGCCATGGCACCCCACGGCGTTTGGTCGTGATGGTCACCCACATGGCAACACAGCAGGCGGATCGCGTGGAGGAAATGCGTGGACCACCGGTGGATCGTGCCTTCGATGCCCAGGGTAACCCTTCCAAGGCTGCTGCGGGCTTCGCCAAAAGCTGCGGCGTATCGGTTGGGGAGTTACAACGCATCGACACACCTAAGGGGGCGTATCTGTGCCATACCATCCACCGTCCCGGGCTGACAGCGGAATCCCTGTTACCCGAACTCATGAAGGGCATCCTTGAAGGATTCCCCTGGCCGAAAACCCAGCGTTGGGGCAGCGGCAAAACCCGTTTCGTCCGACCCATCAACTGGATGCTGGCCCTGATGAATGGGCGTGTATTGCCTTTTGCCACCAGTGACGGATTACATACGGGTCAGTCCACCCAGGGACATCGTTTTATGGCGCGAGGTCCTTTTGGTGTGTCGAGCATCGCCGATTATCACCAAGCGATGGCATCGGGGCATGTCATTCTCGACATGGAGCGCCGTAAACAAATCATCCGGGAAGGTATCGAACGGTTGGCCAACACCGTGGGTGGTCAAGCCGTCATCCCAGACGAGCTGTTGCAGGAAAATGCCAATCTGACCGAGTGGCCGATTCCCCTGTTGGGCCATTACTCCCCCGACTATCTCAAAATTCCCCCGGAGGTCTTGACCACCTCCATGAAAAATCATCAAAAATATTTTCCCATCCTGGATTCCCACGGATCCTTGATGCCCTGCTTCATCGCCATCTCCAATAACGATGTCCCGGATCACACGTTGGTCAAACGCGGCTACGAGCGGGTATTGCGTGCCCGCCTGGAAGATGCCGCCTTCTATTGGGATGAAGATCGCAAGGAACCTTTGATCAATAGACTGGAATCTTTAAAGAATGTCGTTTTCCAGGCCAAACTGGGCACCCTCTACGACAAGACGGTCCGCATGGAACAGTTGGTCACACGCTTGGCAGCCATTGCAGGATCTCGCGTCAACAGCGACCAAGTACTGACAGCCACACGTTTGTGCAAATGCGACCTGGTCACCGGCATGGTCGGACAATTTCCCGAATTGCAGGGGATCATGGGCGGGTATTATGCCCGGCATGCCGGGGCCGATCCGGCTATCGTTCAGGCGATACGCGAACATTACCGGCCCATGGGTGCGGCGGACAGCGTGCCGGAAAGCCTGGAGGGCCGCCTGGTTTCCCTGGCCGACAAACTGGATACCCTGGCGGGATGCTTCGGTATCGGTCTGGTCCCCACTGGCACCAAAGATCCCTTTGCTTTGCGTCGTGCCGCTTTGGGCATCATTCGCATGTTGCTGGACGATGGTGGTGTCCGGTTCCATTGGGTTACCCTGATGGAATCGGCCTACGATGCCTTCGCACCGGGCGTCTTGACCAACAATCGGCAGCAGACAGTGGCCAATTTGACGGCATTTTTGGATGGACGCTTGCAAAACCACCTTAAAACCAGCGGCTTTGACTACGACCTGATCGAAGCGGTGCAAACATTGGGGCTTGATGATTGTTACGATATACGCGAACGTATCGTCGCCCTCAACCAGTTCAGAACGATGGAATCCTACGGGGCACTGGTGGCGGCCAACAAACGCATTGCCAACATTCTTTCCAAGGCTACGGAAAATTGGCAACACCACCCCCTGGATCCTGCCCAATTCACCGAACCCGCCGAAGGCGAACTCCTCGGGCGTTTGGTCGAAGTCGAACAACAGGTGGATGCCGCCATTCAGCACGGCAACTATGCCCACGCCCTTGGTCATCTGGCCGGTTTACGGGCAGGGATCGACACGTTCTTTGATCAGATCATGGTCATGGACCCGGACATGGGCAAGCGACTGAATCGTTTGGCATTACTTGCCCGGGTACGCGGCGCCTTCTACAAAGTGGCTGATATCAGCCGTTTGTGACCAAAAGTGAAAGACCTGTATCTTTATCATGGATACCCCGGACATGCCAAACGCAAAAGTTTTCATCAGTTATAGCCATGCTGATGCCAAAATATTAAAAACTTTCTTGCCCTACGCAACCTCATTGGAAAACGATGGTACTGCAACCGTCTGGCATGACGGCAAGCTCAAAGAGGGGCAAGACTGGGAATCGGAAATCAATCAGGCTATCCGCGAGACCAATGTCGCTGTACTTTTTATATCGCAAACCTTTCTGACTTCTGCATTCATCTGGGAAAAGGAGCTGCCGCCGCTCGTTGATGCTTGGGAAAAAAAGACGCTAACCATTTTTCCTGTTTTTGTCCGACCTTCAGATGCCAAAGAACGTTCACTCCCTTTTACTCATCCCGAAACGGGCAAAACCAAAACACTGACCACCCTTCAGGGGTTCGCCACTCCGCAACGGACGTTGGCAATGATGAAGGTGGTTGAACGAGAGCAAGTTTTCCTGGAGTTAAGTCAACGCATCCGTGAACTTACTCAAGATACTCCCTTGAATCTATGTGTTTCCTACTCTAATTGGGCATTGGCCAAATTTGGCAAGGTGTCACTGTTGGGGGTGGAGGGGGGGCGATATTTCATTGGATTTGGAGCGGGTCTTTATCCCTCTACGCATCTCGCAACGGGCCTTTGGCGTCGATCTTGAAAGTAGACTCACAAAGAGTCTGGGCGATAAAGCCAGGGAACAAAGCTTTGGCGATGTGGAACTGAAGGATATCTTCAAGGACAAACATGGAAAACTCAGGCAATGCGTGGTGTTGTTTGGTGAACCGGGGGCGGGTAAAACGACCTCCCTGAAAAAAATTCTCCATCTTTGCCTCACCCAATGATCAAAACAATTAACTCTACCCCACGGCATGACGCCAATATTTCTAAGGTTGCGTCATTTTACCGAGGAATATTTGCATCAGCCTTTAATCCATTACATCAACAAGGAATTGCGGGAATTATCCGGCGGGCGTTTTCCAGTGGAGTTCCAACGCGATCTTTGGGAATCGGGCAATCTGTTGTTGCTGTTTGATGGTTTGGATGAAATTGCCGATTCCAAGTTGCGGGCTCGGGTAGCACAACGTATCGCTAACCAGTTGATTGGCTTGCAGGACAAAAACATCTACGCCGCCGTCTCCTGCCGTTATGCAGGATATGAAGGTAATGTACGATTAGAGAATTTTTTTCCTTTGGATGTCAAACCTCTGGACGGGCAACAAGTCGAAGAATTCGTTCACGTCTGGTTTGACGAAGCCTGCAAACATATGGGCGATGCGCAAGCAACAGAGGCGAAGAACCGTTCCCTGCGCTTGCTCGGTACCATGGATGAAACAGCCTTTGCTGACCAACGCATCAAGCTATTGATGGGCAATCCCTTGCTGCTCACCTTGCTGTGCCTGGTCGTCCTCAGGGGGGGAGAGATTCCGAGAAACCGGGCGGCATTTTACCAAAAATGCCTGGAGATCATGCTGAACAAGTGGCGTCGCGAGCAAGCAGACGTGGAGCCGTTATTGGATTTGCAAGCAGCCATGGATATCCTGCAACCTTTGGCCTGGAAACTTCACCAAGAAAAACGGCGGGATAATGTCAGACAGTTGGAGTTTGCCAATTTTGCCGAACAACGACTGGCGGGAAAAAAGGATGCCCCGACAGGACTTGCCATTTTGGAGTGGCTCAACCGGGATACCGGTGTTTTCATCGAATACGCGCAGAAACAATACGGCTTCATGCACCTGGGTTTGCAGGAATATTTGGCGGCACGGCATTTGGTCATGTCGGCGGATGATCCATTGTTGGATTCTCTGGCCAAGCAGGCGGATGAGAACTGGTGGCGGGAAGTGTTGTTGTTGCTGGTCGCCATCCCGGGATACAGGCTGTTTGCGCCGATGATGAAGCGGTTGTTACCGGGTATCCTGGAGGAAAGCCGCAACGAACTGATGTGGACCATGCTGACCGAGGCGGTGCAACCTGATTATTCCGTGTTTGTTGCCTCACTCAAGAATAGCAAAACTAAGGTAGGAGAACTAACGGCAATACTGCGCCTGCTCAACGGTGTGACTGACCCCGAAGTGCTACAGGCGGCGGCAACTCTTAAAGGGCATGATAACCCCAACGTCTCTGGACTGGCAAAGGGGCTTCTGGGAGAGGATACGGCAATAACGAAAAAGAAATACGACCTGTTGTTGATCCATGGTCCTGTGGATGAGGAGATCGCCAATCTACTAGCCCCTCTGTTGGCTAAGGAAGGGTTACTATCTTGGCCGAAAAAAGAGCAGGAGTGGGCTGTTCATGATTGGCTGCAACATTTGGATGAAATTCGGCAAGAATGCCAGGTTGTCCTCTTTCTGGTTGGGGAGGGACATGCGCTTGCGGAGGCGGATACCGAGGATGGATTGATGTATTTGGATAACCATTGCCGTTTGTTCACCCTTTTGTTGCCGAGTAGTCCGGTGGATCCAGCTTCGCTCGTAAAATGGGAAAATCTCATCCAGATGGATTTGCGCTCCAGCGTTCTACAAGCAGTTGTTACCCAACTTGTACAACATGTGAACGGGAAAAAGGAGATCAGACAAAGTCTCTCCCTTGAAGCAAAATCGACCCTCAGTTATGAATCTGTGGGTACCCCAACAGTGATTATTCGGAAAAGTACCGACTTACCCATTCTGGAACCCCTGCCGGGTCTGCGTTTGCTGCCGGTACCAGGGGGAATTTTTAACATGGGGGATAACAATGGAAGAGACAACGAAAAACCGGAACACCAGGTAATCCTCTCGCCCTTCTATCTGGCGGAAACGCCGGTGACCAACCAGCAGTACGGTCTTTTTCTCAAAGCGACAAAACATCGGGAACCTGGCTATTGGCGCGAGCAAAGATATGCCGACCCCCGACAACCGGTAGTCGGGGTAGACTGGCATGATGCCATGGCTTTTTGTGCGTGGCTCACCCAAGAGTCGGGTCAGGAAATCCATTTGCCTACTGAGGCACAATGGGAGTATGCCGCACGAGGAGAGGAAAGTCTCCGTTACCCCTGGGGCGATAAAGAGCCTACAAACGAATTGGCCTGTTTTGGCTTGGACTGGAATAAAGGCAAGCCATCGTTGGTAGGGCAATATCCCGCTGGCCGTGGACCCTTCGGTCATCTCGATCTGGCGGGTAACGTCTGGGAGTGGTGCCGGGATGTTTGGAATGCCAAGGCTTACCAAAAACGCCGTGGGGTATCCCCGGTTCAAAATCCCGTTGTCAGCACAGGCGATAAGAATGCCCACCCTATCAGGGGCGGGTCCTGGGACGACCCGGTCGGGATCCTCCGGGCCGCCGTGCGCTTCGGGAACCATGCCGTCTACCGCTACGTCTACCTGGGCTTTCGCGTCGCCGCCCCCGCCAGCACGGTTGATCCTTGATTTGGTTGGTTTTTGATCTTTGTCGGGTCCAGGGGGCGAAGCCTATTGGCTTTACATGACAACAGGGAAATATGTGTTTTTATCTTGATAAGGTGACAAATTTAACATTTTTCATCTGACGTTATCCATTTAGACGCATAATTCTAAACTAGAGTCAAGATGCAAAAACGTCATCCGGAGAATCGGCAAAAACAAAGTTGTCACTCCACAATTCAATCAGTTCCAGATTCGCAGACTTCACTTTTTCGGTTATCTCATCGGGAACCTGGCCGAACTTGCGACGCATCAGCCTGAGAAGCATAGTGGCAGCCTCTTCCTGTCGTCCTTTCTGAAGTCCTTTCTGAAGTCCTTCCTGAAGTCCTTCCTGAAGTCCTTCCTGCATCCATTCTCTGGTCCATCTTTCCGCTGTTTCCGCTAACATGGTGTGTACCTCCACAAGGTCATTCATCTCCGGAATGGATTCCGGGACGGCACAATAATTCTTTGACAGTCTTGGCAGCAAAATTCGACTCAACCAGTTGGCAAAAGCTCGACGCAATTCTTGCTGTTCCGGATCACGCAACCAAGCACCCAACTCTTGGATGACCTGCCGAACATCCTCAATGCAACGACTTTTCTCCAATCGAAACAACGCCGCAACCACATTATGCATAGACTTCAGGTCACTCTCCAGATACCTGTGTTCGTCCACCAGCAGGTAACGCATATGCGGTCGATAGGCTTCAAGGCCCGGGGGTGATTCCTCGATCAAATCGGCAACATCCATCGATGCCGTCCATCGGCTGCTCCCATTATACAAGACTATAGGGACAATCGGAGGAAATTTTTGACCTTTCAGTATTTTGCTGGACTGACGCAAATCCTGGTAGAGCAGCATGGCATAGAGGATATTGCGTACAGCCATGATGTCATCGACTGTGGATTGTGGCTCAAGAATCGCGTAGATGAAAAGCCATCGGTCCGTCCCTTGCCAGCGGATTTTCCATACCAGATCATCAATTCTTTTCCGGAAATCATCAGTGACAAAGACCGTGTTCACCTTTTCCAGTGTAGAAAAATCCAATCCCTCCACCCAATCTTCTTGCACGAAGCCAACCAGGAGGTCTTGGATCATTCGGGCGTGAGAAAAAAGCTGGTATAGCCAAGGTCATGGGTGTTCATAGTGTGTTGAATATCCTGGCAACGGGCGAACTCGGGTGCGCATTGTCCCCTGAAAAGAGAAGCCTGGGCAAGGAACTAAACAACCACCGGCTAAAGCCGGTGGGTTTGGATTGCGGACTGAAAGTCCG
>JADGCN010000124.1 GCA_015228975.1 Magnetococcales bacterium | reverse complement strand
CGCCATCATCGGGTTGAGCCATTTGTGTTTGCAAACCAAACTAAATGCCCAGCAGAAGGACTATATTCGCAAGGTTTATAATTCTGCCAATTCCTTGCTCCGTATTATCAACGACATTCTTGATTTTTCCAAGATCGAGGCGGGTAAAATGTCTATGGAGTTCATAAACTTCTCTCTGGATGAGGTGTTGGGAAGTGTCGTGTCCATGATTTCCCTGCAGGCTAAGGAAAAAAATCTTGAAGTTGTCACAGAGACCGCCATGAATATGCCTACAAGCTTTGTGGGAGATCCTTCACGGTTGGGCCAGGTTCTACTTAACCTCACGAATAACGCCATCAAGTTCACCAAGGCAGGTGAGTTGGTGATTGTTACCGAGTTACTGGAAAAAGACGAAGAGTTTGTGCGATTACAGTTCACCGTGCGGGATACGGGCATTGGCATGACACCTGAGCAGGTGGCCGGATTGTTCCAGGCCTTTACCCAGGCGGATTCCTCCACCACCCGGAAATATGGTGGAACAGGGCTTGGACTCACCATTTCCAAACGTTTGATCGAGATGATGGGAGGAACCATCCGGGCGGAAACCGAACTGGACAAGGGAAGCAGCTTCATCTTTGACGTGCGCCTGGGTGTTTCCGAACAAGTAATTGTCAAGCCGTTGATTCCCCCCAGCGACCTGCGTGGAATAAGAGTGCTGGCCGTTGATGATAACGAGAGTGCCATCACTGTTATGGCAGATTATTTGACTTCTTTCAGCTTTCAGGTGATCAAGGCACGGGACGCCAAAGAGGCCATTGCCGCTGTTCGTGAGGCGGATATGTCCGGAGAACCTTTTGATCTGGTGATTATGGATTACATGATGCCGGGGATGGATGGGATTACCACAATAGCAAAAATGCGCAATGAGATGAGTTTGAGCAAGTTCCCATTGGTGATTATGGCCACGGCTTACGGGGAGAATGATGTGGTCAAGCGGGCTGACGAGGAGGCATTGGTGGATGGTTTCCTGGTCAAACCGATCAGTCCGAGTCTGCTTTTGGAGGTCATCATGGAGGTATTCGGCCACGCTCAGATTGACAGCAAAAAGAGTGGAATGGCTTATGCCAGTGTTCGGGACTTTAGAGGTCTGCTTTCTGGTGCCAAAATTTTGTTGGTCGAGGACAACGAGATGAACCAACAGGTGGCGAGGGAACTGTTGGAGCAGGCCTGCATCACCGTGTTTCTGGCTGAAAATGGCAAGCAGGCGGTGGAGATAGTAAGAAGAGAACGCCTGGATGGCATACTGATGGACTTGCAAATGCCGGTCATGGATGGACTGACCGCCACGAGAGAAATTCGCAAGGATCCTCGCTTCGCCCACTTGCCCATTCTCGCCATGACGGCCAATGCCATGTCGGGCGATCGGGAACTTTGCCTGGAAGCTGGCATGCAGGATCATATTGCCAAGCCGGTGGATCCCAAAGAGATGTTTACTACTCTTGTCCGGTGGATCAAGCCAGAATCTGCCAAACCTTTCCAAAAAATGGCAGAACAGGGGATACGTCAAGAGATAAGGCTGGAAAACAATAAAGCAGACCTTCTTCTTCTGCCAGATATTCAGGGAGTGGACACTAAAGCGGGTTTGTTATGCATGGGAGGCAATCTCAAGGGGTACTTGAATCTTTTAGCTAAATTCCGCACATCCCATGGGTGTGCGGACACTGGCATCCGCGAGGCATTGGCAGACAATGATTTTATCCTGTTGGAACAGCTTGCTCACACGTTGAGGGGGGTATCGGCTACCATTGGTGCAGGCACACTGGCAGGCAGGATTGAACTTTTTGAATCTGCCATCAAGAAAAAATCCGGATCTGGACGTATCGAATATTTGTTGAATGATTTTACTTCAGAATTAGCCAGCGTTTGCACGGGTATCGATCAATTATTGTACAATATAACCGCAGAGGAAAAACCGCCAACTGTTATGGAGGAGACCGTCGATCTGATTGAGATGCGTAATCATCTATTCAGAAAAGCAGCGAAACAGTTGGCCATGTACGATACTGCCATCGTACATACCTTGTCGTCCATGCATGTTTGCGCCCTGTCTGCGGAAACTTTGGAGTGGGTGATAAGAATGGAGTCGCAGGTAGAAAAATATGAATTTGAAGGGACTACGGAAACCTTGACGCAGTGTGCCAGTGCCCTGGGTATTGATTTGGAGACGGAAGATGCATGACGATACCACAAAATATTCCATTCTGATCGTGGATGATGTTCCTGGAAATTTGGACGTTCTCAGGGATGCCCTGGAGGATGAATATATCGTTCGTGCCGCGATGAATGGTCAATTTGCTCTCCGGTTGGCTGGTATGGAACCAAGACCGGACTTGATTTTGCTGGATATTGTCATGCCTGGCATGGATGGATATGAAGTCTGCCGACAACTGAAAGAGGATCATCGCACCCAGGGCATTCCGGTAATTTTTGTCACGGCCAAATCGGATGGCAAGGATGAATTGGAGGGGTTGCAGGTTGGTGCGGTGGATTATATCACTAAACCTATCATCCCACTCATTGTCAAGGCTCGTGTGCGACTGCATTTATCCTTGGAGGAGAAAAATCGTCGCCTGTTTGAGATAAATGAACATCTGACTGACAGCATGGAGCAGTTATCGGCCTCGGAAGAGCGTTTTCGCAGTCTTGTTCAGACGATTCCGGATATTGTTTACAAGATTGATGAGAAAGGACAGTTCACATTCCTGAATAAATCGATAGAACGGCTTGGCTATCACCAGGCAGATCTCATTGGCAAGCATTTCTCTGAAATAATTCACAGCGCAGATCTGAATGAAGTAAGTCTGGAAAGGGTATTGGAGAAATTTGGTAACGGAACAGCCAATACGGAACAAAAACTGTTCAATGAACGTCGGTCTGGCGTTCGCATGACTGTTGGAATGGAAATCCGCCTAAAGCTCAAGAATGGAAGATCCAGCCGTGTCTATGAAATAAGGAACATCGGACAGGATGTCATCAGTGTTGAGGTCAACAGCACAGGCCTGTACGGAGAAAATAAAAAAGAAAAATCTCGCTGTACACGTCAGTATGTAGGAACCGTGGGCGTTATCAGAGACATTACAGATCGTTTGAAAATTCAGGACGCCTTTGCAGAAGAAAGAAAGTTGCTCAGGCAATTGATCGACGCTGTTCCATTGCCGATTTTCTTCTTTGAAAGTCAAGGAAAGCTTATCTTTTCCAATGACGCCTTTCAAGAATTCACTGGGATAGTTGGTAGTAACCTGGATAAAATCAATATCAATGAATTATTTTATGTAGATGACAAACCAAAGGTATATTCAATGGTCAGCTCTCTGCTCGAAAACCCGGAGGAGGATCGTATCCATAAGAGGATAGAGTTGAAATCCCACGATGACCAAAGTCACGCCATCGACGTCATCCTGCTCAAGTTCCAAAAAACGGATCAGGCCACGCCGGCTGTCATTGGTGTTCTGGTCGATTTTACAGAACAAAAGGCATTCACGACCCGATTGATTCAGGCCAAAAAACATGCCGAAGAAATGACGGAAAAGGCCAACTTGGCCAGTCATGCCAAGGGAGAGTTTCTGGCCAATATGAGCCACGAAATTCGTACTCCCCTGAACGGCGTGATTGGTTTGACCCATCTGTGCCTGCAAACGGAATTGACCGGACAGCAGAGGGACTATCTGGTCAAGGTCAGCGTCAGTGCCAATACCCTGCTGCAATTGATCAATGACATTCTGGATTTTTCCAAGATTGAGGCTGGCAAACTCACCATGGAAGCCGTCGAATTTACCCTGGATGAAGTCCTGGGTGGGGTGGTCGCTGTCCTGAGCGTCAAGAGCCATGAAAAGAGATTGGAACTGCTGCTGGATACCAAGAGGAATGTTCCCCCCTGTTTGCAGGGAGATCCCCACCGACTGGGACAGATTTTGACCAATTTGGTCGGAAACGCTATCAAATTTACGGAAAAAGGGGAAGTCTCCATCACCATCGAAGTGATGGAGGAGACGCTGGAGAGCGTGTTGCTTCAGTTTACGGTTCGGGATACCGGTATTGGCATGACTCCAGAACAGGTGAGCAAGCTGTTTCAGGAATTCTCACAGGGAGATACCTCTATTACCAGAAAATATGGTGGAACTGGTCTGGGGCTGGCGATCAGTAAGCGACTGGTGGAGATGATGGGGGGGCAGATAGGGGTTGCCAATGAACCGGGGCGTGGCAGTCGGTTCATATTCACGGCCCGCTTCAACAAGGTGGAAACAAAGGTGATGGAAATTCCCATGCCCTCGGACGATCTCCGAGGAATGCACATCCTGGTCGTGGACGACAACGAAGGTGCCAGGCAGATTATTACCGAGCATCTGGAATCTTTGAGCTACCATCCGGTTTGTGTCGCATGCGGGGAGGAGGCCATTTCAGCCATTGTCGCGGCCGATGGGGAAAATTCCGGGTTTGATCTGGTGCTGATGGACTGGAGAATGCCTGGCATGAGTAGCATGGACGCTGTTCGACACATCAAGAAGGAGTTGACTCTGCAAAAACCCCCAAAAATTATCATGATGACCTCTTATGGTCAGGAGTATATCGAATCATCGGAGGAAGAGAAGAGCCTTTTGGACGGTATCTTGATGAAGCCGGTCCATATCACCTCTCTGTTGGACGTCATCATGATCGTCTTCGGCTATGAGCCAACAAGGCAACTGGTGAGTCGTTCAAACAACCGATTTGGCCATTTGGCGGGAGCCAGAGTGCTTCTGGCAGAGGACAATGAAATCAACCAGCAGGTGGCGCAGGAGCTGTTGGAACAGGCTGGCATTGAGGTGGTCATTGCCAATAACGGACAGGAAGCGGTTGCCCTGGCAAACAAGGAGCATTTTGACGCCATATTGATGGATCTTCAGATGCCAATCATGGATGGTTTGACAGCCACCAAGCACATCCGGTGCGAAAAAAGTGCCGAAGTGTTGCCAATCATTGCCATGACGGCCAATGCCATGAATGGCGACCGGGAAAAATGTATAGAAGAAGGCATGAATGGCCATATTGCCAAACCGGTGAACCCTGAGATGATGTATGCCACCCTGGCCAGATGGCTTCCTAGTCGATCCGAATTGCCCTTGCAACCACCTGTTCTATCGTATCCTGGAAGAGTCAAAGTGCCGGTTCTCCCCATTCCTCCCATGCCTGGCATCGATCTGTCCAAAGGAATGCGCAATCTGGGAGACAACACCACTCTGTATCGCAATGTGCTGATGAAGTTTGCCCGAAATCAGTGCGGAGCTTGTCTGGAAATGGAACGGTGTTTAGCATCCGAGGACTTCACGTCATTGGAACATATAGCCCATGCCTTGAAGGGGGTTTCTGCCACCCTTGGTATTTTGAAGTTGGCAGAGTTTGCGGACAGGATCGAAAAGCAATCAGTAAATCCGAAATGATTTAAAGAGTTGCCAGAATTAATAGTTAAATTATCCAAAGAACTGGCGCGCATCGTCTCGACTATCGAAACCACCCTGGTGCAGGAGGTCAGCATGGTGACGGAAGAAGAGCAATCTTGGGCTGATGTCAGCCCAGAAGAGTTGGCTCCTCTGTTTCGGAGAGCTGTCGTTTTGCTTATTGCATTTGACTCTGCGGTAAAAATAGTAGTGGAAGAGATCGAACTACTTGCACGCAGTGCTGTTCGCCGGAAAAGGATGGAATCCATCCAGGTGGCTCTTGGTGCCTATGACTTTGAGAAATGCCTGTCTCTTTTTCTGGTCTGGGCTCAAGAGGAAGGGATTAATTTAGAGGAGTAACAAACGATGCTTAACTATGAATGCACACAGAAAAAGATAATTCTTGTTGTTGATGATATTTCTGAGAATATTGATATCCTGCATGGTATTCTATCTCCCCATTATCATGTTCAGGTAGCGATCAACGGCCGTTTGGCGGTCAAGGCCGCTCTCTCTCTCCCTCATCCAGATTTGATCTTGATGGATGTAATGATGCCAGAGATGGATGGGTACGAAGCGTGTCGTTTACTCAAGCAGGATGAGCGAACATGGAATATCCCAATCCTGTTCATTACTACCAAGTCTGATATGGAAGATGAAATCAAGGGGTTTGATCTTGGTGCGGCAGATTATTTGATCAAGCCTGTAAGCCCGCCCATCGTCCTGGCTCGAGTCAAGACCCATTTGGCCATACATGATCAAAGGCAGCTGCTCGCAGATCAAGTTAACGTACAGACTTCGCAACTTAAGTCACAGAACATGGACCTGAAAAATACCCGTAAAGAGGTCATTCGCCAATTAGGCCGGGCAGGGGAGTACCGGGACAATGAAACCGGTATGCATGTGATACGGATGAGTCGGTATGTCCGACTCCTGGCACTGAAATCCGGGTTGAGCGGGCCAGAGGCAGAGCAGTTGATGCTTGCAGCACCGCTACATGATCTGGGAAAAATCGGTATTCGTGACTGTATCCTTCTCAAACCAGGCAAGCTGACAGAGGAGGAATTCGCCATCATGCAAACACATGCCGAAATCGGCTGCAAAATCATTGGTAAACAAAGCAACCCAATCTTGGAGCTTGGCGGATTGATTGCCATAACCCATCACGAAAAATGGAACGGTTGTGGTTATCCTAAGAAGTTGCGTGGAGATTCCATTCCCTTGGCGGGACGTCTGACAGCTATTGGGGATGTTTTTGATGCGTTGACATCTGTCCGTCCCTATAAGAAGGCATGGTCGGTTGATGATGCGCTGAGCCTGATATCAAAAGGAGCAGGCGAACACTTCGATCCAAGACTTTCTCCGCTCTTTGTCGATTTGAAATCAGAAGCTATTGAGATCATGGAAATGTATCAAGACAAATAAGAATTATAGATCAGTAGTACGTGATGCAGACAGCTTGACATGATAACAAGTGCGGCGCGAAAATGTTGTAGACTTTCAAACATATAACTGTAAAAGGTACTTAATATGATTACTAACCAATCTGAAATATTGGAATCAACAGAAAGCAGCATCTTGCTGGTTGATGATCAACCGGAACAGATTGATATTATCAAATCGGCGTTGGAACAACATTTTATTGTCAAGGTTGCCGTAAAAGGAAAGTTGGTATTTCAGATATGCCGTACCGGTGTTATCGATCTTATCCTCCTTGATGTGATGATGCCAGGTATGAATGGGTATGACATATGCCGACAATTGAAGAACAATCCAGCAACACTAGATATCCCTGTTATTTTTCTTACCAGCAGGGATACGCAAAATGATGAAACAATTGGCTTGCAGTTAGGTGCTGTCGACTTTATCCGCAAACCCAGCAGTCCGGCTGTCGTGCTCACAAGATGCCGTAATACAATTTCCAATCACAGAGCAAAAATTGCTCTCAATCGCAAAAACGATGAGCTCCAACTTATGCTGCTAGAACTTCAAAAATCAATGAAAATTCGAGATGATGTTGAACTTATTTCCCGTCATGATCTGAAAGGTCCTCTATCCAGTATTATTGGTTTTCCAGAGCTTCTTCTGGAAGATGATAACCTCACTGAACAACAAAGAAAGTTTATTAAAAGGATTGAACAAAGTGGTTATACTTTGCTGGAGATGATTAACAAATCACTTGATATTTTCAAGATGGAAAACTGCACATATATCCTTCAAGCTGAAGAAATTGATCTATTGGTAATATTGAAAAAGATCGTGTATGATCTAGAAATCAAGTCCGGTCACAAAGGAGTCCATATTGATATTGGTGGTGAAGACGGTTCTAAAAATATTGAGTCATTCATTATTGTTGGAGAGAAGATGCTTTGCTATCCACTTTTCTACAATTTGATCTTGAATGCCGTCGAGGCATCTTGCAAGAATGGAAAGATTGGCATTCATCTGACAACGAATGGAGGTTTCGGAACCATCCAGATCATCAATTCCGGGGAAGTTCCTCATGGCATCCGGGAACATTTTTTCGACAAATATATCACTTCTGGCAAGGAAGATGGAACCGGGCTTGGAACATATTCCGCCTGGCTGGCCGCAAAAACGCAAGGCGGCAAAATCGACTTGGATACAGGTCAGACTGGTGGAACAGCAGTGATTGTGACCTTGCCATGTCCGCCATGAAGCGATACACGCCATCCCGGAATGGGGATAGACGTTTAAAAATTATGATTGTTGATGATTCACTGGAACATAGTTTGTTTGTGAATGATCTTCTTTCTCCATTTGGTATGTGTGACATGGCCATCAATGGAGAGGATGCACTGGAATGCATCGAGTCGGCATTGTCCTTAAAATATCCATATGATCTGATTTTATTGGATGTAATGATGCCTGGTATGGACGGGAGGGTTGTTTTACAGACCATACGTGCCATGGAAAAAAAATACGATATGACAGGTGCCGATGAGGCTGTTATCATAATGGTTTCCGTTCTTGATTCTCCAGATGCGGTTACAGAATCTTTTTTTAAAGGATATTGTACAGATTATTTGGCAAAGCCTATCACTAGGAATATTTTGCTGGAAAAATTGGTTGAATATCAATTAGTGATTGATTTTTGATTCAAATTGTTTTGTGTCTTGACAAACTACAAAAAAATAGCATGTGGAAATGGGTATACATTGTGTCGAGAATTTTAATTATTGACGATGACCAATCCATCCTTGACTTTCTGCGCGAGTGTCTGGAGAAAGATGGGTACCAAGTGAATGAGGCTGTTGATGGCAAGCAGGCTGCACTCTGTTATCGGATAAATCCAGCCGATCTCGTGATTACCGATATATTCATGCCAGTTCAAGATGGACTTGAACTCATCGTGGAACTCAAAATTAATTTCCCGAAGATAAAAATTATAGCTATTTCAGGTGGTGCTCAGACAATGAGTGCTGAACTCGGGTTAAGAATTACAAAGTTTCTAGGTGCAGTTCAACAACTGGAAAAACCATTTACCAGGAAAATGGTGCTGGATGCTGTGCATCTGGAGTTAGGCTGATTGGTATAATCAATGATCTAGACATCAAAATATTGTAATGGAGGATATAATATGGCACACGTTCTTGTGGTTGATGATGACATGTCTGTTCGGGCCTTTGTGTTGGAGATCCTTGAGGAGGAGGAGGGACACTCTGTCGAAGAGGTGTTGCGTTGCACGCCCGCTGACATGACATCGTTGCAAGCTTCGTGGCACGGAAGGCTCCCCTGATCACGTGGCCGTGTTCCGTTCCAACCGCACCCCCATAGATTCCCGGAACGGAACACCCGATTTGACGCCTGCGACGAATCTGCTGGCTTTTCATGCGCCAACGGGATACGCTGGCTGCGTGTTCCTGGTTGGAGGAGCGGGAAGTCGGCTTGGTTGCCTTCGCTGGCGCCCAAAACGCTGTAAATGGCACCCTTGATAGTGGCAGACCCATGGAAGACCTGGACAAAAATCGATCTCAGTACGACACCACCTTTAAGGATTTGTTCAAGAACCCACCACAGCGGTTGCTGCAGGTGCTGACAGGACAGCAGGCCGTTGCCATGTTGCCGGTTGAGTTTGCATCCACCCAGAAGCGGGTGCCCGATTTGGTTTTCTTGATGGAGGATGACTCGCTGTCCCACATAGAGTTGAACAGCAAATTCGAGGGTATGGATTGGCGGATGCTGATGTACTGCACGTTTATACGGCAGAAGTATCCGAACAAGACACTCATCCAGAAGGTGCTGTATGTCGGAGAGGCGAGGTGGAATGCACCGCCGGGCATCGAGGAACCGAATCTGTCGTTCCGGTATGAGGTGATTGACATTCGTGACATTGATTGCCAGGAATTGATGGCCAGCCCGATGTTGGAGGAAAACATCCTGGCTATTCTTTGTCGGATGGGTGACCAGAACGAAACTATCCGAGAGATTTTATGTCGAATCAGTGAGTTGCCGGACAAGGCCAGAGCAGATGCGTTGACAAAGCTGGTGATCCTGTCCCGGTTACGTCGGTTGGAAACTGTTGTCAAAAAGGAGGCTGAAGAAATGGCTCTTACATTCAATGTGATGGAAAACGACGTGTTGCGGCCGTTGTTCATTCAGGAGCGGGTGGAGGGCCGACAGGAGGGCCGACAGGAGGGTCGACAAGAAGGCGAGGCTAAGATGCTCACGCGCCAGCTGACCCAGCGTTTTGGGGATTTGTCTCCGGGCATCCGTGAGAAAATCAGTGCGGCGGGTTTAGATGAACTGGAGTTGTGGATTGACAGAGTGTTGGATGCCCACTCCCTTGAAGACGTGTTTGGCCATACCCCGGTTGATCTGAACTGAGCGCGGGCCACCGACAAAATTGCCACAGCAGACTTGGCCACCCTGGAGGAATGGAGCCTCCGTGTCCTGGACGCCACAACCCTGGAGAGCGTCCTGGCGGATCCGTCGTGAAGGCGCCCGATTTTCTCCATTCTCCGTTTACGTGGCGAAAAGTTTGCACAAATTGCCAACGCTACCCAAGCGGGAGTTGGAAGGCGGG
>JADGCN010000123.1 GCA_015228975.1 Magnetococcales bacterium | reverse complement strand
GAAGAACAATTTCAAACCGCTGCTTTTATAACATTTCCAGGCCGATGTCCGCACAACCTGAACCGTTACGCATAACACCCAAGCAGGCTGAAAAGATTTTGGCGGAAAGCGATGAGCCGGATTTGGTCGTCATCGATTCCAATGGGAAACTCCACACCCGAGCAACGCCGGAGCAACGGACACAATCCAAGCTCAATGCAAAATTTAACAGCATGATGATCGAAGTATCGGAATTCACAGACGACGTAGATCATCTGGTTTCAAGTATTCCGAAGTACATGCGGGAATACTATAAGACACATCTGAGAAACAATATCGAGAAATTTAACCAGTATTTAAAAGCACTGGAGCAAGTCAATGGGTAAAAAACTCGGCGTTCTGAGCGAAAAATTGAAAGAAGAAATCGGCATCTCTTTGGAGTCAGGCGTGTGCAGACCAAGGGACGTGGCCAGGGAGGTTATTCGTAAATATCCCTCTGACGTGAAAGAACACGGGAATGCATTGGTAGAAGATGCGTTGACCAGGGCGGCACATGAGATGGTTAAGAAATTCTCGCCACAGGACATCGCCGCCACCAAAATGCTTCCTGGCCTTGAGCAATGGGAGGATCTTCCCATGGTCATCAGTCTGCCTTCGGATGAATCGTTTATCTACAAAGGCATATTCACATCGACAGTGGCCGAAGTCAGAATTTATGCCGCATCGCTCAAGACCCAGATCGAAAATGACACCGAGAAACTCAATATTGTGCAATCCATGCTGACATCCATCGCGTTGATGGGGATTGCCGATACAGTCCATGTTCAGGACGCCCTTGTGATGATACGGAATGCGGCATGAGCAAAGATATTTTCCAGAAGATGGAGCAACTCACCTGGGAAAAAGGAGCCGTCCAATGACCACTCAATGGATAAATTTTACCACCGCCGCTACAATAGCGATGGATGCTGCCAGCATGCCACCAAGACGCATAGTCAGGTTGTGCGTGAGCCGCAATTCCAACTCTTTCAAATCCCGCTTAGTGGCCAACCTTTCTTCGATTAGTTCGGCCATGGCTTCGGCATGGACCTCTGCCTGGGCTTCAGGAACGCCAGCGGCTTTCAGCTTCTTGGCATATGCCAGCGTATCAAACGCAATCGCTGTACTCACGGGAAAGTCTCCTTTAAGAGTGGCCATAGATCACAGCATACCATCATTTTCCCCCCTTGACAAATCCACCACCACCCCGGTAGAGTTCTTCCCGCCACGTCAAACCGTGGCCGGGATTGGCATCCCGAATGTGTTCAAGGCGCGCAAGCGCCATGCTCCTACGTCTGGCGCTATTTTTATGCCATACGTATCGCTTGGTGGACTGCGCAGGGACTCGCAAGAGTCGCCGGTTTCCTTGAACGCCGGTAATGCCAACCTGCCAGTCCGCCATTTTCCGATTGGCATCGGGAAACGGTGGGTTCCAGAATTCAGTTCAAGGAGCCTATCATGAGCATTCGCATCCCTGCGCCCGCATCCCCCCAAAAACGACCATCCATAAACGTCTCGGCCCACCGGTACCACATCGGCTTCCTCTTTTTCTTTCTGAACAGGAGGATCCGTCCATGTGGGCTGTGATCGAAAACAATGGCGGTTTGGGGATCGTCCCCGCATCCCCGCCACCGGCCTTCGGTGTCATCGCTATTTTCAAAAAAATCGAAGACGCCCGGCTCTACATCCTCGCCAGGGCGTTTGAGAGCCGTATTCATGACCCTAATGACCCGATAACGGCCATACCTTGTTGTTTTGAGCCCGCGAGGCAGTTGTGGCGATTGATACGCGACGCAGTCAGAAAGGAAGGATGTGCGGCATGATGTGCGAATGCAATTATGATGGGCCAAACCCGACATTCTTCACGGATGACGTGGTGGAAGCACGCAAACCCCACCTGTGTTGCGAGTGCCATAAGACGATCAAACCTGGAGAGTATTACATGCTCTCAAAAGGGATGTGGGAGGGGGAATTCCGCACTTACAAACAGTGCGGGGTATGTCTGGCGATCAAGGACATGGTTGGTTGTTGTGTGTTCGGGGACTTGGCCGAAGAGATCGGTGAAACTGATTGGAAAGATCTCGTCGATCACGTCGGTTATGACATGGCGGTTTTTATCCAATTCCACATCTTCAACGATCCTAACATTCCCTGCCAGCATTGCAGTGACGGTGAACTCCCGGATGGCTCTGAGTGCCAGATGTGCGCAGGAACCGGGGAGTGGTATTACAAGATGCCGCACGAACCGGATCAGTTTTTCGCCATAGTGAAAGGAGGTTGCCAATGAGGCCCCCCCCCAGGCACCGACCGCCATCTACGACCTTTCCGATTTTTGGAGAAAAACCATTACTGTATAATCTTAAAGATAGTCGTAGCCACACCAACAACAAAAGTAACCAATATCCCAATTGCCCACCGCTTTGCAGTGGTCCTTTGCTGCCGAATTTCCTTGTTCAGTTCAACTCTTGCTATGTTGAGCTTATCAACATTGTTCGCCAAGATATCAATATGCTTCAAGCATTCATCGGCATGATCTTCTCTGAATTGGGAATCGACCATGGAGATAAGGTTCCGGGCTTCCTTGGCTTGATTTATGATCTCAACAAAATCCGGGAGCACCCTTGTAATAGGGAAGTTTTCATAATCTCGCCTGAAACTCTCAATTTCACGAAGCAAGTGGGACACCCCCATCTGCGATCCATCGTATATCGCCCTCAAGCAATGCTTCTTGGCATCCCTCCAAGAATCTTCCGTAGTCCGCTTCTTTGCGACGGCATTCAAAATATGCCTGCCAGCATATCTGAGTTGGTTTATCGGGGGAACAGGGAGGGCGTCATTAATGAGCAGTTCAAGCCTTTTTACAATCTCTTCAGCCTTGTCAAAAAGTCTACAAACCTCCTCCTGCCCAGAATCTACAGTCATTGGAATTTAATCTCCAACGCCAAGCGTTTCATCTCCTTTGCATCCGATTCCGTGATAAACCTTCCCATCTGTAGATTGACGTTACCCTTTGCGTATCTAGCAACGAGATTGCGCAAATACTGTTTCCTCCTCGCCTTAACCTCTTCCAGTGTTGGGGGCAACGGGGGGAAGATCGCCTTAAAGGCAGTTCTGACCAATGATAATATTTTCATCGAATACGCCCCAAAATATAGCTATTTTCAACAAGAAGGCACACAAATCGGTATGGGGATCCCCACACAAGATACGTCTCTGCCGAAACATTTTGATCGTAAGGATACACCCTTCTTCAGCAGGAAAACCAGCAGGAAAAATCAATTTGACACCACCACCAGACATGCGGTAACGTGCGCATCGGAGCTTAAGAACTCCTTGTCTACAGGCGGTCCACCCGCCCCCGTCAGTCTGGCGGTATTTTTGCGCCTGGGTTTCCCCTTGGCCACAATTCCCGCATTCTCAACTCCGGGGGCAATGCATGCATGTCCAACCCGCAAGGGTAAAGATGCATTGGCCTGTTCCTGTAGCCAGGTTCTTAACCCCCGGAGTTTTTCCACCTTAAGAAGTGGCGATGCTCCGGCAATTTCTGCTACAGGAGAACGCCAATGAAATGGTTTCAGCACCCCACCATATTTCACAAGAATGAACAGATTGCCGCCTACTTGGAAGAGACCAAGCTCGAAGGTTACGGGTTTCTCTGTCTCCTCATGGAAGTGGTTGCGGAGAAGCTCGAAGGTGACAACAACCCGGTCGTTACCTACCCCACTACTACCTGGTCACGTCTACTACTATCCCACCCCAACAGGGTGAGTAGGTACCTGGGTAGTCTGTGTGTTCATGGGGTGGTAGTGGTTGAGTATTTAAAGGGTAGTATCGGGGTTCAAATTCCTATCTTATTGAACTTGCGAGACAATTACTCGAAGAAGTACGTGCACCCTACCGACAGAGTACGTCCCAGATTACAAGACATTACAAGACAAAACAACATCTCCCCCCCTACCCCCCAGGGGGTTGATGAGGAGGGGGAGGGATCTCAAATTCTGGAAAGTCAAAACCGGAAACCCGAACCGGGAGTTCCTCCGGTGACCGACTCCCCGACCCAACCAACCGCAACGGCGGTGGCACCGCCAACCAGGCCGGAGTCGGAGCCAACTCACATTGGCACCGTCGTGGCCAGCCTGCTGCCAGGGTCGAAACACACGGCATCGATGACGCCCGAAAACCTGTTCTTCGCTGGCGAATTGAAGCCTAAACAGCGGGATTTTATCTGGAAATCACTCTGCGGCCTGCCAGAAGAAACCGCCCAGGAAATGCTCGACCAACTGGCGTACAACATGAGCAAAATGCAGATTCATTCCCCCGCAGCGATGATCCAAAAAATGGTCGAAAGGCACGCCAAAGGTGAATTCGTCTGTGAGGGGGGCCTGTCCATTGCCAAGGCCCGGGAAGCCGCCAGGAAGCGCAAGGATGCCGAGGATACGGTTGATTCCATACGGGAACTCACGCCGGAAGAGCATGCTGCCAGAATGGCAAAATGGAAGCAGGCGATGGGGAAGTGGCTCACGGAGGATTCTCAGGGCAGGTAAACACTGAAGGTGATTGGCCTCATTGCCATGACTGCATGGACCACGCTTGGAAAATTTCTATATAGGAATTTAAATTTCCTTTTTGAAAATTTTCCCCCGGATTCACTCACCAATGGTGTTTTGCCTGCGCGAAGTCTTGCGAAGATTGAACAGGTATTTTTGCAAATACTTTCTATAATCGGTTTATCGCAAGCAAAACATCATATTAGTAATAATATAGGGCGGTAAGTATACTGAAATGTTTCAGCATCACAATAAAAAAGTTGACCGCAGGCATTGCGCCAGATAGGATCATCGCCAATCAAACGGGGCACACGTGTGGCCTTTTCTAAATTTTGTCAATGTTCTCACAATGTTAAACATGTGAGGCGATTTTGCTTGGAGTTGTATTATGGCAATCGAGAATCCTAACTCGCAATCACGCGCCCTGACCGTTCAGGACTTTCGCGCAAAAATTGAGTCTGTTCCTGTGCAGCGGGAGCTTAAAAAAGCCCTTCCCCCCCACGTCCCGATGGATCGGTTTCTGCGCGTTGTGGTGTCGGCAGTGTCCGCGAATCCGTACTTGCTGACGCTTGATCAGACGAGTCTTTTCCAAGCGTGCGTCGCGGCGGCGCAGCTCGGGTTGTACACCGATGGTTTTTTGGGAGAGGCCTACTTGGTGCCTTTCAAAGGGCGGGTCCAAATGATCCCGGGATACCGGGGTCTGATGAAGCTGGCGCGACAGACCGGTGGTATCGAGTCCATCGATTCCGGTCTGATCCACGAGACGGATATCGTGGAGTGGGAAGAGGGGGATGAATCAAAATTTCGAGTGATTCCAAAATCTTGGAATGACCGTGGCGAAATCGCCGGGGCTTTCGCCATTGTGAAGTTCAAGGATGGCGGCGTCCAAAGGTCCGTCATGACCATGGCGGAAATCTGCAAGATCCGGGACGTATCCCTGTCGCAAAAAAAATCTGCATCCTCCTCCCCATGGTCCACGCATTTCGGGGAAATGGCAAAAAAAACGGCCCTGCGGCGCGTGCTGAAGATGGTCCAGCTCTCGCCCGACGTGCAGGACTCGCTCCAGGCCGCGGAGTCCTATGAAGAGCATGGGTCAATTCCAGTGCCTCCCCAGGACTCACGGCAGGAAGAGCCGCCGATGCTCGCCTATGCGAGGCATGAGGATCCCGTTGCTGAACCGCAGCAAGATCAAGTGGTCGTGGAGGAAGCCATTGCCGCGCCAAAGTCTCCACCGGCACCTGCCCAAGAAGATAGCTTCGCCGGGTCGTTCTAAAATATTTTGGGGGATGAGATGAAAGTTGTTGTGACCGGATTTTGTGGTGTCAATCATGTTGAATTCTCATTCGACAAGATTGTTTTACTGTGCGGAAAAAATGCTGTCGGGAAATCGTCAACCGCACTGGCTATCGCGGCGATTGCATCGGGGGAGATGATTCCGGTCGCCGGGGTCAAAAGATCGGATGGACGGGTTTTCGTCCACCTGCAAAGCCAGTCGGCGCGGGCATCCCTAGCAGGGGATGGATGGGAGGTGATCGGGACGTGGCCCGAATCCAAGCTGATTTCAACCGGCACCCCTTTGACCTGTCACCCCGTCGCCTCCGGGCTGGATCGCCTTTCCATGCACGCATCGGTTCGCGACCGGGCCGCATGGATGGAAAAATATGTCAGGTCGGCCCCGGCAAAATCCGACCTTGATGCGCAACTCAAAGGGCTTGATATAAACATCATTGCCCAGGTTTGGGCAGACATTGAACTCAACAACAATTGGGACGTAGTACATGGAAAATACTCCGACCTGGGGAGGACCGCCAAGGCCACCTGGCAGGCGATCACCGGAGAGGCCTATGGCGCGAAAAAAGCGGCAGCATGGACACCGGAAGGCTGGAGCGTTGATACCGCCATGAGTGCCGAACAGGCGGAATCTTTGGTACACACCGCGAGAAGGAACCTCGAAACCGCAATCGGAGCCGGTGCGGTGAAGTCGGACGAAAAAGCAAAATTGCAACCTCTTGTGGCATCGGGAAAAGCAAACACAACGGAAGCCGAGGCCGCCCTTGCCACGTTGCGCGAAGAACTGCCCCGGGTCAAAGAGTCCCGCGCAAAAATGCCGCCCGCATCATCGACGATGGCCCATGATTGCCCGCATTGCGGGGGAAAGGTGTCCATTTCACCCATCCATAACGGGGGGTACTCCCTGGCGAAACTTGATGGGGTCGCTATTTCGAAAGATGAAATAAATTCAAGGCTTAAAGCCATTGCGGATGCTGATGGGAAAATCGGCTTTCTGGAGCAGAAAATACGCTCGCTGACCGACCAGATAGCGGCGGGTCAGGCGAAAAACAGGCAAATCGATGCGGCAATTGCGCGATTGAATGAACTCGACAAAATGCCGGAGCAGGATCAATCCGCGGTCGAAAAAGCGCGACAGGAGGTAGCCGCTGCGGAAGAAACACTTTCCGGTATTGAGAGGATCAGCGCGGCCAGCGAGCAGCACCGGCAAATCGTCACGTTGTCAAAGATCGTCAAAGCGCTCGCCCCGGACGGGGTGCGTGCCTATGCCATGTCGAAGGCCATGGAGCGGCTGAACAAAGCCCTTGCAGAGTACTCCGGTATCGCCGGTTGGGGTGCTGTTGAAGTTGGCCATGAGTTTGTCCCGAACTACACCAATTCCTCTGGAAGTAAAATACCCTACACCCTTCTTTCGCAATCGGAAAAATTTCGGGTGGACGTGACGATTCAAGCCCTCGTTTCCAAGGCGTCGTCTTGTGGGCTGATGCTCGTCGACGGTTTCGACGTCCTGGACAGCCAAGGACGGGCGGGATTTTTCAAGCTCCTAAAGCACGTTGCGATCCCTACCATTGTCTGCATGACCGTTGCCAACGCGGAAAAATACCCGCCCCCCGATCTCGGAAAAATGGGGCTTGGAAAGACGATTTGGCTCGACAATGGGTCGAGCAGGACCGAGTCGGAGGCTGCGTGATGTACACCCCAGGAGAAGAAATTCAGAAATTTTTAGAATCAGAGGTAGGCACTTTCTTGAGGGAAAGAGCCTCCAAAGAAATAGCCGAATTGTTGTTGCTGCTTGAGCGGGTTCCACCGGAAGAATCTGGGAATGTCCGGAAACTCCAAAACGACATCTGGCGGCGGCGTGCCGTTTTCGAGTGGCTTGATGAAGCCGTTGAGGAGGCCAAGAAAGCAAAAATAAGCATGGCTGGGCTTGGAGTGTAATACGATGGTCATCATGGTCCCTCTACAGACATACGACCTCAAGGAAGCCGCGCAATTTTTGCGCATGTCTCCCGAAGTTTTGAAGCGCAAAGCGGCCAAGGGGGAGATCCCCGGTTGCAAGGTCGGCCTGGGTTGGATTTTTGCGAACGTTGACCTACTGAAATACATCAGGTCAAAATACCACTCCATGGCGCAAGGGGACATGCAGGGAGAACAGGAGGAGGATGACGCATGTCACTCTACAAACGTGGAGACATTTGGTGGTGTAAGTTCAAAATCCGCGGGAAAACAATTAGATGCTCTTCTGGCACAACCGACATCAACGCCGCCAGGGCGTATGAGGCAAAAATAAGAGCGGAACACTGGCGCGAGGACCGCCTCGACGAAAGACCGGAAATTTTATGGGAAGTGGCCGCAGTGAGATACCTGGAGGAGTCGAGCGGCAAGGCAGGGTATGTAAATGAAAAAGGATACATCCGTTTTTGGGATAAGCATCTGCGCGGAATGCGCCTGTCAGATATCGACAGGCTAACGGTACAACGCTTGGCCGAGAAGAAAGCAAAGAAAGTAAGCCCTGCAACCGTGAACAGGCATCTGGCCTGTTTACGGTCATTGCTGAACAAGGCCGAGAAGAAATGGGATTGGTTGGATAAAGCCCCGTCAATTTCCATGCTGAAAGAGCCAAGGCGGCGTATCCGATACCTGACGCAAGAACAGGCTGGAAGGCTGCTGGATGAACTTCCGCCACACCTGGAAGCTATCGTCAGGTTCGCCCTGGCTACCGGGTTGCGGGAAAGCAATATCACCAGCCTGCGGTGGTCCGAAGTCGATCTTGAGAGAAAATGCGCCTGGGCATACGATGATCAAATGAAAAACCGTACCGCCCTGGCTATCCCGCTAAATGCCGACGCCGTTGAAGTGCTGCGCGGTCAGATTGGCAAACACCACGAGTTCGTGTTCACCTACAAAGGGGAGCCGGTCACGAGAGCGAACAACCACGCATGGAGGAAGGCATTGAAACGGGCGGGGATCGTGGATTTCCGTTTCCACGACCTCCGCCATACCTGGGCGAGCTGGCACGCCCAAGAAGGAACACCGATGCATGCTCTAAGAGAGCTTGGCGGCTGGAAGAGCGAAGGCATGGTGAACCGCTACGCACACTTGTCGAGCGAGCATCTTATGCCTTTTGCCGACAAGATCACCCTCAAAAGAGGGGGTACAAAAAAGGGCACAGAAGAAAAGATACCAGCTTTAAAAGTCGTGTAAAACTTTGTTTTTATTGGTGAGCCGTGCTGGAGTCGAACCAGCGACCCACAGATTAAAAGTCTGCATGTAACGAATTTAACGTTCAATTTTCCGAACACGAAAAAATCGAAACAGATCCAAACAAGCACAAAATGACGATATTTTCGCCGAACAAAATCCATGAAATACAAAACCCTTTGGTTTTAAACGAGAAAAAAATTCCCGGGAGTGCGCCGATTTTGCGCCGATGAAATACCGATCAGACCCAGTTTCTACCTGCATTGCATGCCGATACGAAACGAAAAAAAATAGAGAAAAAATGTCAGTTCGGACAGTTTCTTTTGCCATATGCACCTGTTAGGTGCATAATGGTTCCCATACCCTATCGGGGAACATGAATCGCAATGCCAAAGGGAGGGAACAATGCACACGCAACAACAAATAGAACGCCAAACCGTTCTCACCAACCTACTGACCGAACACGGGCATCGTTATCACAGCATGGACGAACCCACCGTCTCAGACGGCGAATATGACGCACTCCTCCTTGAACTTACCGATCTTGAAAAAAACACCGGCATTATTCTTCCAGAATCTCCAACACAACGTGTTGGAAGCCGTCCGCTTGAAAAATTCGCCACCATCAAACATGGGATGCCGATGCTTTCACTGTCGAACTGTTTTACCGAAGATGATGTTGTGAATTTTGATCATCAGGCTGCTGAAGCCGTTGATTTGTCTGTTACGGCGTGGATGGAGAATATCGTTTACCACGCAGAATTGAAGCTGGACGGGATCGCAATCAACCTCACATATATTGATGGGATTTTCCATTCAGCAGCAACCCGGGGAGATGGGACAACAGGCGAGGATGTCACGGCTCAAGTCAGGACAATCAGGAACCTGCCGATTGAATTTCATGGAAATGACATCCCAAAATTTATTGAAATCAGAGCAGAAGTCGTGATTTTCAAAGAGCAATTTTCCAGGATGAATGCCATGCTCATGGAACGCGGGGAGAAAACATTCGCAACGGCGCGGAACGCAGCGGCGGGTTCCATCCGTCAGCTTGACCCAAAAATCACATCCAACAGGCCGCTCACGATCCTTTGCCATGGAATCGGGCACCATGAATGGATGAAAAATTACGATAACCAGAGCGACATCTGCTCGGCATTTGCCTCCTGGGGGCTCCCCATGGCTCCCGAAAGTAAATTGGTTCTCGGTATAGACGGGTGCATTGAATATTACAACCGAATCAAAGAACGTCGGGACAGCCTTCCTTTTGATATTGACGGTGTGGTTTACAAAGTGAACCGCATTGATCTCCAGAAGAAACTCGGTTTCCGGCATCATGATCCCCGCTGGGCAACCGCACACAAATTCCCAGCCGATGAAGTGTCCACCACAGTGACATCAATTGACATCCAAGTTGGCCGTACAGGCGCATTAACACCTGTAGCCAAAACCGAGCCGGTCCAAGTCGGGGGTGTCATGGTTTCCAGCTTTACCCTCCACAACTTCAGAGTTCTTGATCCCTACTTGTTTCTATAGGGTTTTTTACCAATCAGGCAGG
>JADGCN010000122.1 GCA_015228975.1 Magnetococcales bacterium | reverse complement strand
TATCATTAATTCTTGTAAAATCAACACGTTCAAAAACAGAACAAATTTACCCTGGCCTTCAGCATGTTTTCCTTGACATGAATTCGGAGGCATACGCCCAGGAATGGATCGGAAAACTGAATGGTCGGCAGTTGGAGACGCTCTGCGATTGTTTTGGCTTGGCTGCCGGGAATCAGATCAAGGATCGGCGCAAGGCCCTTCAATCCCTGAACGGACAACTTCTTCCCTACCGGTTGGTGGATCATTTCTCCATGCGCAAAGCCCGGGTAGCCATCGTGGAGTTTGCCCGAGACACCCTGGAAGAGTCCCTCGTCGAAAGTTGCCGCATCAACGACGAAGATTTTGACGTCAAGGCACTGTTGTTCGCCCTCTACCACCACGATCCTCAGGGATTACGGGATATCTTCCTGCTTGACAAAATCCAGAAGACCGGTTTTGCCCGGATGGCACTGACCAAATCGCCATCCAGAAGACCTGATGTTCCGTTTCATGAATACCTGTTGCCGGACCGGATCCGCAGGGTGCTGGAAGCCTACGACCACGACAAAAAGGACCGGCGCACCAGCGATTTCAAGGCGGTCCTGATCGAGGAAGGGCGGCCTGTACTCTTCATCCGCCGGGCAGAGAAGCCCAGTCTCATCGTGCAGACGGTTGGGGTGGTCCACGGATTCCATCCCGAGTGGATCATCCTGGATTTTTCGCCCGACGCCAAACGGGTCCGCATCTCGTCGTCCAGCCCAACCGTGCCTCTGGAGATCGCCAACCGGCTGGCCAGCGGTTACTTCCAGGCAGAATGCGAATACGAGAATGAAAGCGAGAAAATTTTCTCCCAACAGGTTCATCGCCTGCTCGGGTTGTTGCAGGAGGACCAAGCGGACAGGCTTTCGTTCGTGGAGGTCTTGCTTGAACATTCCCCACTTGACGGGGCGAGCAAGATGACCCTGTCGGATCCATCCTCTATCTGCAAGTCGGTGGCGCACTTTCAGCAGGCGGTGGGGGACGTCCTGTCGGATTTGCACAACATCAAGAGCATCAAGGTGTTGTACAAGGGTAAACGGGTCCGACTGATCTTCGAGACAGTGGAAGGAACGGCGGATCAGTTCGTGGTCCGTTACACCGACCAGCTGTTGAACGCCCGGGAGCGGACTACCTTCGAAGAACTGATGAGGAACGATCATGGTATCCCAATCCTCTCTACGGAAAAACGCCATAAGCGGTGACTCACCAATGCTGGAGCTACTCTTGAGAGATGGATGGTCTATTGCTGATCCGAATGATGATGTTTTGGCTGATGCGCAACGGTTGCAATCCGTGGGTCTGGTCCATATTCACCGGCACGACTTTGTGGTATGCGCCGATGCCCGTGACAAGGACTTTCCCCCGTTGGTTCGGAACTGCCAAGCCCGAATCTACCTGAACGCAAATCTGGATGAAGACGGTGGCGAATTTCGCTGTCCCGAGTGTGATCGGGTGGTCTATCCTAACCTGGACGGAAAGCAACGACATGTCGAATTGAAATGCCATGTACTCCCCGCAGGCACCATCGCCTTTATTCGGGAGGAGTTGGAATCTTTGGGCTCGTGCCGGGAATTGGCTGATGGGGTGTTCCGCTGCAACCATGTGGATGGTGAGGTGATCGCCTGCTTGGTGGAAATTTGCCGGGAACCGAAGTATCTCTCCCGGGATTTTGCCGCCGTGAATTCTATGGTTTTCATCGCCATTGATTCTCGAAACCGGGACCAACGGCTTTTAGACGAGCCATGGCTGATCCGAACTTCACTGACCGCCTTGTGGGTCGGAACCGATGATCTGGCGACCTTGGCAAAAACGGCGCTCGCACGCGGGTCTCCGGCCACACTTTCCAACGCATCTTTGCCGGTCTACAACAAGATGGTTCCGCCCCTCTCACATACCACTGCCCAGAAGGTAAAAAAGGAACGTCGCTTTGTGGTGGAATTCGGTACGGATTTTATCCGGGTCGAGGGCCGGATCGTAGTGACAGCCAAGGCGGCGGCGCAAGTGCGGGTATTCGGCATTCTTTGGAAGCGGTTCCTGAAAGATCTGCTGGAAGGACGCGTTATTGAGGATTTCCGGCCCATACCTCTGGAGAAGATCGCTGACACCTTTCAGGGCAGCAATAGCCGGGAGGCAGTGGACGCCATCACCGTCCGTCGTCATCTCAATCGCTTGCAAAATGACTTGACCCAGACAATCCGCCAGGAACTCGGCATTCCCATCGAAAGGGAAGACATCATCGAAAACCTTCGGGGAGAGGATCATACGCGCAAAAACACTGGCTACCGCATCAACCCGCTGAAAGTGTTCCCCCAAGCGTCTCGCTCCACCTGATACACCCCTTTATTTTCAGAGTGATTTACCCACAATCCCGGCTCCCCCAAAGCCGGGATTGTTTTGGTTATGAGATCCATGTTTCCCTTTTTCCCCGATCTGTCTCCAATTTGTTTGATCTGTCTCATTTTCAATCCTCCACCCGCATGTTCATTGAGCTTCGACCCTCCATCTGTCTCGTTGATCTGCGGACCTGTCCTCAAAGAAAAACACTGAATCTGTAAACATCTCCATCATGAACAACAGCAAAATGGAGATCAAAAAAATGAGACAGCAACACACAACGCATGGCCTGTCTGTTTCACAGAAACGGCTGCTGGTACTGATGAGGGAGATTCAATTTGGACGGATCGAAGGACTGGTAGTCACCAATGGCGATCCCATTATCCAGAAAGGATCAATCGTAGTCCGGGAAGTCAAGTTCGGTGCCAGCGATAGCAATAACACCACCGCCCCAGATCGGGATTTTTCTCTCAAATCCCAAGTAATCGAAATGTTTGAGTATTTGCAGCGTATGAGGACCGGGATGGTGGATGTCCTGGAAATCAAAAACGGCCTGCCCTTCCGCATGAGCGTAAGGGAAACCATCGGGGCCTGAACTCCATTTTAAATCACTGCAGCAATCACCAGACAACAGACTGACCGCAAGGCGGAGGTCGTTGTGGGTGTCGCCAAAAACCGGCGAACTCACAGCCTTCCGCCTTGTTTCAGGAAGTCCTTCCGGTCCCGCTCGACGCCCACACGCACTCCTCCTCTGGTCCGGGGAGGAAAAAATGAATTCCAGGAATCACTACAATGGTATTAGTGCTTACGCCGTCAAACTTATCCGCTTCAAGGCACATCAACTTTCACGACTTTCATTTTTCGGTAGCGATGACGTCGAAGATTTGGAGCAGGAATTGGTGATGGATTTGATCCAGAGAATGCCGGACTACGACCCAGATCGTGCATCGCAAAATACCTTCATGGCCAGGGTTATCGAGAATTGCGCCGCATCCCTGGTTGCCACAGCCAAGGCTCCAATCCGTAACGGTGGTCGACCGGGTCTTTCTTGGGAGGAATTAATCGATTCTAGCAACGCTGATGCGGTAGAGGCCTTGGTTGATGCGTCGCTTCCAACATCGACGGACGGTTCCGATCTGATGGTGGCTATGTTGGACCTAAACCGCTGCCTTCAGCGGCTTTCCAGTGAACAAAAACGATTTTGTCAACTGCTGCCATTTCAAGAACCGTCCGCCATTTCACGAGAGATGGGATGGAGTCGGGCGACCTTCTTCCGGCGTCTGGCAAACCTTAGGGAAACCTTTCGCCAATCAGGGCTGGAAAGTTTTTTCGCTACTGCGTGAGACCATTTTGGGAAAACTCCGGTATGTATCCTTATAGAAGGACGCAATGGGACAGATCACAAACGAATGGATCGAGAGATGGAGCCGGAAATGGTCCTTTGGAACGCCGTACTTGCCCAAGCCATAAGGGACACCGTGATGTTGTTGAAGAAGGTACGAAAAAATCCATCACTGTGGGCCAACCCGCTATTTCTGTCTGAGGTGCGTCAGATCAAACGGTTCTTTCACAGCCGATCCATGGAGCCGGGAGGTTTTGGTTTCATTTGCACATTACTGGATTTAGACCCCGGTCACGCTGCGAGTCGGATCGAACAACAATACCTGAAGCATCTGTCTTCACCTGCCTGTGGGCAGGGGGCAGATTAAAAAAAACATTCGGTTCCGCACGTCTAGGGAAACGTACCCGAAAAACCTGATTCCTGGCAGGCCTGACGTGCGGTTTTCTCCAGGATTTTCGGCAGGAGGAAAGTATGAAGAAATTACCAACAGAAAAAGGAGCTGTGACGGCTGATCGTCTGATCGTCACCCCCCACATGGCCACGGAATGGCTGGAAAAAAACCAGCACAACCGTCACATCAGACAATCCCACGTTGATCACCTCGCACAACAGCTCCGGAATGGTTCCTGGAAGCTCGATGGCGCAACCATCTGCTTCGACACTGATGGGAATATTCTCGATGGTCAACACCGGCTGTGGGCCGTCATCGAATCTGGGAGTTCCATCGAGACCCTGGTGGTCACCGGTCTGGAAAGCGATGTTTTTCCCGTCATTGATACGGGAATTGTCCGCACCGGCGCGGATGTGCTGTCACGTCTCGACCTTAACCCCCAGGAAAGACGGACTGCATCTACAGCCGTCGGATGGATCATTCGTTATCGGGCGAAGAAATGCCAAAGCTCGATAAAGGTTTCCAACCAAGAGGTATTCGATTTCGTCTCCAACACCCCTGGATTAAGGTCCAACATCCATTTTGCCCATCAATTCACCTACCAGGAGCGCCTGCTCCCCAAGGGAATCACCTGCTTTCTCCATTTCTTGATGGCCAAAAAAGAAGAACAGTTAGCCACGAAGTTCTTTTCCAAGACGTTCTGTGGAAATGAGATCAAAGCGGACACCCCCATCTTTCACCTGCGCAACGCTTTGCTGGCCGACCGGATTTCCAAAAGAAAGCCCCGTCTCTACTCCCAGGTCGCCACCACCATCAAGGCATGGAATCACCTCCGCAATGGAACCACCGTCAAGCGCCAAGGCGGCATTCGCTGGCTCGACACTGAAAAATTCCCGGAGGTGCTGTGATGGCGAACCAACCCTCATCTTACGATCCTATCCCTCCAGAGGATGCCGCTTTCATCGCTGCTGCCTCCGAGCGTATCCGTCTTCGGTTGAAACGGACGGCCCAGGACATCATCGAAATTGGCAAAGATCTCATTGAAGTCAAGAATCGCCTCAATCACGGACAGTTCGGATTCTGGTTGGAAAACGAGTTCGAGATGACCGACCGCACCGCTCGGAATTTCATCCGGGTCGCTGAACGGTTCGGAGGCAAATCGGAAATTATTTCCGATTTCAAACCGTCCATCCTTTGTGAGTTGGCAGCCCCATCTACCCCAGATGAAGTGGTGGAAAAAGCGGTGGGCACCGCCAAAGCGGGAAATCCGGTCACGACCGCCGACGTGAAGCGCTGGAAGGATGAGATCCGGGACCTGAAGAAACAGCATCGGGAACAGCAGGAAGACCTGAAAAGCAAGGTCGCCACCCTTCAAGTTGACTTAAAGAACCGGACCGACCGCAACGCAGAGTTGACACAAGAGCTGCAGGAAATTCGTCAGGAGATGACCAAGGCTAATGAATCCGGATCAGCGGAAGATATCGAGGAGTGGAAGCACCGAGCCATGGCAGCAGAAGAAAAGGAACAAGGCATTCTTGATCGGTTGAAAGAGGTCCAACAGGAGCGGACCCAACTCCAGAAAGCAATCCAGGAACTGGAAAGCCGAGAACCATTGGTTGTCCATGTGGAACAGCCAGTCTCGCACCCTTCTCCTGAACCGTTTTCGCAATCGTTTTCCAACATGATCAACGAAATTGAGGCGTGGAAGCAACGTGCCCTGCAGGCAGAGGATGAATCCATCAATCTTCATCATCAACTAGATGATATTAAACATAACGGACCCATTGTTCTATCCAATCGTGGAGCGGCCCTGCGCAACCTTCTCGACGATATGGAGACCGGATTGAACCTCAGTCCAGGTGATTTCCAACCAGAAACACTGACCGGGTTCCGACACCGCTTCCTGCGCATGATTACCGCTATCGATGAGGCTATGCGCCAGATCAACCAACCAATTCCCCAGGAAGGATAATGAAGATGGCAAACACCGTCACCATCAATCAATTGCAACAAATACCCTTGGGCGAAATTGCGGCCCTACCAGTCCGAGAACTAGCCCGACTTCAACACGATGCAGCTGAAGCTACGTCTTGGGCCAGAGCCATCAACGATCTGCTGAATAGCGCAATGACCCGCCGTTTTGGCGATCAGGCCGCAGCTATCCGCCGGGTAAATGGCAAGGAGTTCGGAGTAATCCGTTTCCAGGATGGAGACGCCGAAATTGTTGCTGATCAGGGGAAAAAAGTGAACTGGGATCAACAAAAGTTGACAGCGATTGCAGCCCGCATCGTTGAGAGCGGCAAAAACCCAGACGAGTACATCAAAACGACCCGCGCCGTTGATGAAAGAAAGTTTTCCGCATGGCCGTCAGACCTGAAGGAGGCTTTCTTGGATGCCAGAACAGTTCGGTGCGAAAAACAAACGTTTAAGATTGAAATAACAGAATAATTCTGTTGGGCAAAATGCTCCTTGGTGGAGCACGGTCTAACCGGGTTTGACGAAACGATGGTTCTGGGCGAGGCAGGGCGTGGCCAAGCAGTGCTCGGCGATGCGCTGCGTGGCAAGGCAAGGCAAGGATTTAACAAATTGATTGTTTGGCATGGCGGGGCTAGGCGGGGCAAAGCGGAGCTAGGCGTGGATTGGAGTGGCAAGGCAAGGATTTCATTAAAAACATTTATGGGGCACGGCGCGGCATTGCACTGCTTGGCGTTGCTCTGCAAGGCGCAGTACGGCAAGGATTTTTATCAAATTTAATCAACCTTTCAACTGTCAACCAACCAGGAGAACTCTCATGAAGAGAATCAATATCACTATCAACGGTACAACTCCACTTTTATGTAACCGGTTCACAGATCAGGCACAACTGACAGCCAGCAGTGGTTCGCGTGCCAGCCTTTTGGGCAACCAAGGGACTCCACGCGAAATCGCGGAAAGCAAACTCTACATCGGTCACGATGGTAAACCGATGATCCCAGCCCCCAATCTGTTCCGGGCCATTATTGACGGTGGACGGTTTTTCAAAGCGGGGAAAAGCCTCATCACCACACAGAAATCGTCTCTGATTCCGGCCTGTATTGCCATTGAAGAGATTGAGCTTCCCTTGGAAAACAATGAGCCGTGGACAGTAGACATTCGGGCTGTACGCATCCCTTCAACCGGGGGACGTATCCTTGCGTATCGCCCCCTATTCAACGACTGGTCGCTCCAATTCACCGCCGCTGTTGACGACAACCTGATTGCGGAGAGGCTGTTCCGTGAAATTGTGGACGCCGCCGGCTCCAGGATCGGTCTCGGCGATTTCAGACCCTCATGCAAGGGGCCATTTGGCAAGTTCGTCGTGACCCAATGGGCAGTCGAAGGGTCGGGTCAGAAGGAGGCAGCATGATGAACAAATTGCCCATTATCACTGCCGACCAGCGCATGGTCGAACGGCGCGGCATCAAGGGCGTCATTGCGGGAGCGGTCGGCATTGGAAAAACTTCACAGCTTTGGACATTGGACCCGACAAATACCCTGTTTTTCGATTTGGAAGCGGGTGACCTAGCTGTCGAGGGATGGCCAGGCGATACAATTCGTCCTCGTACATGGGATGAATGCAGAGATTTTGCGGTCTTCATCGGTGGTCCCAATCCAGCTCTGCGTAACGATCAATACTACAGCACCGCGCATCATCAGGCCGTGGTTGCCCGGTTTGGCGATCCTACCGTACTCGACAAGTATGACACGATATTTTTGGACAGCATTACCGTTGCAGGGAGGCTTTGCTTTCAGTGGTGCAAGGGGCAGCCACAGGCCTTCAGCGAAAAAAGCGGTAAACCCGATCTTCGCGGGGCTTACGGTCTACTGGGCCAAGAAATGATCGGGTGGTTGACCCATCTCCAGCACACCCGGAACAAAAACATCTTTTTCGTGGGCATTTTGAACAAGCTGCTGGACGACTTCAATCGCCCCTATTTCTCCCTTCAACTGGAAGGGTCCAAAACCGGGTTGGAACTGCCCGGTATCGTAGACCAAGTCATCACCATGGCAGAACTGCCAACTGAGACTGGCCAGCTTTTCCGTGCCTTTATTTGTCACACCCTGAACCCATGGGGCTATCCAGCCAAGGACCGATCCGGTCGTCTCGCCATGGTGGAGGAACCACACCTGGGCCGCCTCATGGCCAAGATCAGTGGCCCAGTGCGCCCTATCCACGAACGACTCGAATACGGTCAACCGGCACCTGTCGAAACCACAATATCTGTTTCCAACTAACTAAATCAAAGGAGATTTTTCCATGAACAACACCGCTGCCTGGCAAGATTTCAACGATGCCGAAGCCCAGAATAATTTCACCCTTCTGCCGAAAGGCCTGATCGTGCCGGTGCGTATGACCATCAAGCCAGGGGGAATCGACGATTTGAGTCGGGGCTGGACCGGAGGCTACGCCACTCGGGCCAAGGAAAGTGACTCGGTCTACCTTAACTGCGAGTTTGTCATCACCGCCGGAGAACATGCCAAGCGTAAGGTATGGAGCCTCATTGGCCTGTACAGCTCCAAGGGGTCGGAGTGGAGCAACATGGGCCGATCTTTCATCCGCGCCATTCTCAACTCCGCCCGTGGGTTATCAGAGAAGGATACGTCTCCCCGGGCCGTTGAGGCCCGCCGCATTCGCGGATTTATCGATCTGGATGGAATCGAATTTGTGGCCAGAATCGACGTAGAAAAGGACTCCAACGGTGATCCAAAGAACGTGATCAAGTTTGCGGTTACCCCGGACCATAAGGAATACCAGGGATTGCAGGCACCCGCTGCGCCAGGGGCTTCTGCCGGGTTTCAACACACCTCCGCTTTTCAACCTGCGGCTGCATTTCAGCCACCTGCGACCGCTCCTGCAGCAAATAACTGGCGTCATCCTCAACAACAAGCTGCTCCTGGCCAAGGTTATCAGCAAAATGTTGTTCCTGCGCAAAGTCAGCAACAGACCACACCAGCTCAAGGTCAGCAAAATGGTGCTGGTGCCTTCGCCCGCCCGGCTTGGGCGCAATAATCAGGGGGACAGGAGATGATTCTCAGGCCCAGACAACATATGTTCGTGGAGCGGTCGGTGGCGGCCCTCCACGAGCATGGCAATACTCTGGCAGTGGCCAGTACCGGCTTTGGCAAAACCATCGCCCTTTCGGCTGTTGTGGGCCGAATACTGGCCGACGGATGTAGCAAAGCTTGCGTTCTGGCTCACAGGGATGAATTAACTCGTCAAAACGTGCAGAAATTTTCCAAGGTCAACCTGGGCCTCTCCACCTCAGTGGTGGATGCTCGTGGCAAATCGTGGCGCGGTCGCGCCACCTTTGCCATGGTGCCCACCCTGGCGCGGCAGAAGAACCTGGACACAATGCCTGAACTGGACCTGCTGGTGATCGACGAAGCGCACCATGCCGCTGCAGACAGTTACCTGAAGATCATTGCAAAAGTAAAAGAATTAAATCCCGGTTGTTTCATTTACGGCCTCACTGCCACGGCCAACAGAGGTGACCGAAAGGCTTTACGTCCTATTTTCTCCAACGTGGCAGATCAAGTCCGACTGGGTGAATTAATCAAGTCTGGTCACTTGGTTCCGCCACGAACTTTTGTCCTTGACATTGGAACCCAGGAAGCTCTGCGAAACGTTAAAAAGACGGTGTCCGACTTCGACATGGATGAAGTCAGCCGGATTATGAACCAAGCACCGGTTACCGAGGCAGTCATCCAACACTGGAAGGAAAAAGCCAGCGACCGCAAAACAGTCGTTTTCTGCTCAACGGTAGATCATGCCAAAAACGTCACCGAAGCGTTCAACGCCGCAGATGTTGATGCGGTCATGGTTCACGGAGAACTCGCTGACGGTGAACGCAGAGCTACCCTGGCTCGATTCGAAAAAGGTTCCGCCACGGTAGTGGTAAATGTCGCTGTACTCACTGAGGGGTGGGACTACCAACCCACCTCTTGCGTGGTTCTCCTTCGCCCAAGTTCCTACAAAAGCACAATGATCCAGATGGTGGGACGAGGATTGCGCACGGTGGACCCTGCCTTGTTCCCAGGAGTGGTCAAAACAGACTGCATCGTTTTGGACTTTGGAATTTCATCCCTGCTGCACGGATCCTTGGAACAGGATGTCAACCTGGACGGAAAAGAGTTTCAGGGGGAAGCTCCTACCAAGAAATGTCCCGAATGCGAGGCCATCGTTCCCCTGTCCGTTCGGGAATGCCCGCTCTGCGGCTACGTCTGGGAGCGTGAAGAACGGGAGGATGTCAGTTCCGAACCCCTGTCCGACTTCGTCATGTTGGAAATCGACCTGCTCAATCGCTCCAACTTCCTCTGGTGTGACCTGTTCGGTGATGACGCAGCCTTGATGGCCAACGGCTTCAACGCCTGGGGTGGGGTCTTCTTCCTCAATGGTCGCTGGCACGGGGTTGGGGGAGGAAAGAATTTGCCTGCCAAACTCCTTGCTGTCGGCGAACGCACTATTTGTCTCGCCGCAGCCGATGACTGGCTCAATGAGAACGAAAGTGAAGACGCCGCCCACAAAACCAAGCGGTGGCTTCGGGAAGCGCCAACTGACAGACAACTCCAGTATCTTCCTGTGGAATACCGCCATGACCACGG
>JADGCN010000121.1 GCA_015228975.1 Magnetococcales bacterium | reverse complement strand
CGCACGGTTCGGAGGGAGGGGAGGGGGAGACCTCTTCCCTACCCCTATAGAATGAATGAGCATGGCCGAAACGATGATCAAGGCCATGAAACATAAGGCGCAATCTCAAGCTACTACGATCCCCCCGGACGCGGCAAGGCCGAGTAATTGTTGGTCAGGGCCGCGGTTGGGAAAAACGGGTGAAAAAAAACCGCACCCGTTTGGTGACACGATGGCAATAAAACGCAACCCAATCTAACGGATTGGACGAAACGGTTACTTTTCAGCTTTTCATGTGCGTTTGGTTATTGTTTGCCACAAATCACACGCGCAAGGTGACCAAATTTTTCAGCAATATACCTTTTTTTGCATCATAATGCTTGGTAAGGGGATCATCCCGGAAGCCCATGTCCAGGGCTGAGCAGACCAGGGATCGAAGCCAAGGAAATCTGTGGCATGCGTCCAAAAAAAGGAGAATTCACCATGACTATCGCCCACATGACCCTGAATCATCTTTTGCCGAAGGCGACCTCCCCCTGGAATACGCGGGAGCGGACCGATGCCGCTGCCAAAGCGTTTCCCTGGATGGGAGTGGTTCGCACCATCATGATTGTCGGCATCATTGTATTTGCGATATTCATGCTCAGCAACCATTTCAAAACCCGGGAAATGGAAGAGTTGGTGCAGCTTCGCGCCGCCTTTCAGGGGCAAGTGGCGGAGGCGCGCAAGGGCGTCGAAGAGATGAAAGGGCAACTCATCAAAGCCAACACGGTTGTGGAATCGTTGCAAAAGAAAGAGCAGGGTTCGGCAACCATCATCAACAATCTGACGGTTTCGCGCCAAGCCCTGGCCAACGAGTTTGACCAGGCCAGAACGAAATGGGAGCAGGAAAGGAAACAACTGGAGTCCCGATTCAGGGCAATGGAAGAGTCACAAAGGAAGACTCTGGCGGCCACGGAGAATAAAATGCAATCCGCAGCCGTTATCGTGGCCACGGGTGGTGCCGAGGGGCTGATGTTGGACCAGGCGTTGTCCCTGAGCAAAAAAGGGGGGGCAACGGGGTGTGTGCAGGGGGATTGTCAAACCGGACAGGGGGCCTGGCGTTTTGACAATGGCGATATTTACGTGGGGATGTGGTCCAATGGTCTGAAAGACGGGCAGGGGTTGTATCGCTACAACCAGGGCACTTGGTATTTCGGCGGTTGGTCCAACGATTTGAAACAGGGCTACGGTATTTACCATTTTGCCAGCGGTGCCCGTTACGAAGGCGGTTGGCTCAAGGGTAACCGTCATGGTCTTGGTGTGGACATATCCGCAGGTGGCAAAATCACCCAGGGGCAGTGGGTTCGGGGCAGGAAGAATGCGTGATGATGGTGATCAGAATTGGAAGTAGATGAAATTTTTGTGCAGCGATAGATGCACGAAGGTGCTGATGAACATCAGTGCCAATCCGGCGGCCAGGATGGGGTGGGGGCGCCAGGAAAGGATCGGGAAACGACCCGGTTGGTCCAAGCGTTCGGGGGGCAGGGAGGCCCCTTGCAAGGTATGGCGCATGAACTGGGCGCTGTTGGGGAGCCACCAGACGCCGACCCACAGAACCGCGATCCAAACGCACGCCTTCCACCCCACGGGACCGAACCAGTAGGGGGGGAAGGATGCGGTGAACACCCACAGGGGATGGCTGAAGGGCCAGGCCCCTTGCCAGGACAGCGGCAACCAAACGCCATGGAGCCCGAGCATGCTGGCGAGCAGCGACCAAGCACCCGCGAAGGTTTCGGCGCGGAAAAAGACCCAGGCGATGGTGACCGCCAATAACGTCAGGAGGCGATTGCCGAGAATGCGCGCCCGGGATGGGGGACGGGTGGGTGCTACCCGGAAAGAGTTCCAGGAGTGGTAGATCAGCAGATAGACGCCATGCAGGCCACCCCAAGCGACAAACGTCCAACCGGCACCGTGCCACAATCCGCCCAGGAGCATGGTCAGCATCACATTTCTGGCGCGTTGCGCGATACCTTGGCGGCTGCCCCCCAGGGGGATGTAGAGATAATGACGCAGGAACCGCGACAAGGTCATATGCCAGCGGCGCCAGAATTCGGCAATGTTCGTGGCGCGATACGGTGAATAAAAGTTCAAGGGCAGATGAAAGCCGAACATTCGGGCCAATCCCAACGCCATGTCGGAATACCCTGAGAAGTCGAAATAGATTTCAAAAGAAAACGCCAGGGCACCACACCATGCCGGTAAGAAATGTACCGACTCCCCGCGATCGACCGCAGAAAAAATCTCCGTGGCAATCGTCGCCACCCCATCTGCCAACACGACTTTTTTAAAAAGTCCCAGGACGAAGAGGGTTATTCCCACGGCCAAATCCTTGGCGATTCTCCGGCGTCCATGGTGTTTGGCGAACTGGGCCACCATTTCCCCCGCCTGGACGATGGGACCCGCCAGGAGATGCGGGAAAAATGTGACGAACAGACTGTAATGCAGCAGTTGCGGTTGTTTGAGATCGTTTCGGTAGCGGTCCACCAGGTAGGAAATCTGTTGGAAGGTGAAAAAAGAGATGGCCAGGGGCAGTTCCAAGGGGTGAACCTGTTCGTAAATACGCTGCGCCAAATGCCAGTTGTCGGCAAGGAAATGGCCATATTTATAATGGGCCAGGAGTGCCAGATTGATGACAATGCCGACGATGAGCCAGTGTTTGCGGCCCGGGGCCATCACATGTCCCAAACCATAATTGAAGGCGATGGACGTCAAGAGGATCCCCAGGTTGGCCGGATTGTACCAAGCGTAGAAAAAGAGCGAGGCCCCGGCCAGCCACATCAAGGACCATACCCGTGGCCTCCGCCGTTCCAGCAGATGGTAGACCAGGAGCGTAATCGGTAAAAACAGGGCAATAAACGGGTAGGTGTTGAATTCCACCTGGATCGTCCTTCAAGGGAGTCGGTTAGTGATGCGGGGCGGTCAAGGCATTGACCAGAGCCTCTCCGAGCCACTGGCGGCCCGCGTTGTCCAAATGTTCCACGGCCAGACGCTGATCGACGAAACGATCCCGGGAAAGGGCGTCCGACCAATCGAGGAACACCCCCCCCTCCCGGGCGACGACATTGTGGATGACCGCCCTATTCCTGGCCACCCGTTGTTTGAATTCCGGCCCGACCAGAGCGACACCATCCTCCATGTTGATGGGGGTGAGATAGACGACGCTACGGGCACCCGCCGCTCGAACGTTGCCCATCAGGGTGCGCAGCGCTTGCAATACTTCGTGGGATTCATTCAGGGCATACATATAATGATAAATATACTTTGTTTTCAGGGCATCGTGATATTTATCGCGCAATTCGGGGTGACATTCCAGGTCGGGTTTGATCTCGCGATTGAATTGCGAACGGATACCCAGGGGATGGTCGGGATAGGTGACGCGTTCCCCGAGCCATTGGTTGATTTCCCGATTCAGGGTGTCGCTGTAAGTGTACTTGGCGATTTGGAAATAATCCAACAGGGTGGCGATGCCGGTTTTGACGCGCAAGGTGGCTCGGAACAATTCGTTGCGTCGGGAGGGCATGGAGTACCATTCCTCGGAAAAGGAACGCGGATTGATCGCGATGGCAACGGTCTGGATACTGGCATTCAGCGACAACATCAGGTTCAGGATATCGTTATAAACCGGGGGGTGGAAACTGGCTGACGTGGCAAACACCATGTTTTGCGCGAGTTTTTGTGCCTCGGGGTGGTTTTTGGCGGTGTGTTGCACCCAATCCTGTAGTGTTTCGCGACCGCTGTCGCAGGGACCGATGGAGGTTGCCACCGAATCACCGAACAACAGCATGGAAATGGGGCGATCACGCCAAATCTGGCTGGTGATGCTTTCCACATCCGGGTGTTTGACGATATAGAGGGCGTTGATCACCAAACCCAGCAGCGCCATTTGCACGGTGAAGGCGGCGAACAACCAGAGGAAATTGCGATACGGATCCCTGGAGCGACGTGATGCCCCCCGGGATGGTGTGCGTCCGACCGTGTGATGCGGTTCCGTCACATGTCGTCCGTGATGACATCGTGCAGGGATGGTGTGTGCAAAATTTTCAATCTCCAAATGTTACTGAGGGGATCGCGCCACTTTCCTCATTTCGCAAAAGCCCCACCCGCAAAACCCGACTTGGGTTTACAGAGGGTGGGGCTCGTTTACCAGACTGACAACGGAACAAACTCTAGGAGGCCATTTCCATGAGGAGTTTGTTCAGTTTTTTGATGAATCCCGGGGGATCGTCCAATTGTCCCCCTTCACTCAACATGGCCTGGTCGTAGAGGATGCGACTCAAATCGTTGAAGCGTTCCTCGTTGGCCTCGTTCTTCAGCCGGGTTACCAGGGGATGCACGGGATTAAGTTCCAGGATGCGCATGGTCCCCGGAATGGCTTGACCAGCCTCTTTGAGGATACGCGCCATGGTGGCGCTCATGTCGTGTTCGTCGCCCACCAGACAGGCGGGTGAATCGGTCAAGCGATGGGTCAAACGGACCTCCTTGACCGTTTCGCCGAGCCCTTTTTTGACCCGTTCCAAAAGATCCTTGAAATCGCCCTCTTTTTTCTCAAGTTCTTTCTTTTCCGCCTCATCTTCGAGCTTGCCCAGGTCCAGCCCCCCCTTGGCGACCGATTGGAGCTGTTTGCCGTCGAATTCGGTCAGGTGGTTGACCATCCATTCGTCCACCCGGTCGCACAGCAACAACACCTCGATCCCTTTTTTGCGGAAGATTTCCAGATGCGGGCTGTTCTTGGCGGCGGGAAAGCTTTCAGCGGTCACATAGTATATTTTTTCCTGATCCGGTTTCATGCGACCGATGTAATCCCCCAGGGAGACTTCCTGTTCGGCGGTATCGGTGTGGGTGGAGGAGAACCGCAACAGTTTGGCCAGACGCTCCTTGTTGCTGAAATCTTCGATGATCCCCTCTTTGAGGACCAAACCGAAGGTTTTCCACAACTGTTTAAATTTATCCGCCTCTTTTTCCGCCATTTCCTCGAACAGACCGAAGATTTTGCCAACGGCACCCTTGCGGATGGCCTCGACCATGGGATTGTTTTGCAAAATTTCCCGGGAAATGTTCAATGGCAGGTCGGAGGAATCGATTACGCCGCGGATGAAGCGCAGATAACGCGGCATCAACTCTTTGGCACCCTCCATGATGAACACGCGCTTGACGTAGAGTTTGACCCCATGTTTGCCGTCGCGGTCCCACAGATCGAACGGTGCCCGCTTGGGGATGTAGAGCAGCAGGGTGTATTCCTGCTTGCCCTCCAGGCGAACGTGCAGGTGGGCCAGGGGTTCCTCGTAATCGTGACCGATATGTTTATAGAATTCGTTGTACTCTTCGTCTTTGACGTCGCTCTTCGAGCGGGTCCACAGGGCCGAAGCCTTGTTGACCGTTTCCCATTCCGGTGGTTTTTCCTCTTTCTGTTCCCCCTCTTTCGGTTCTTCCTGTTTGGAATAATCGGGTTTGATCATCAGGATGGGCCAGGGGACATGATCGGAAAACTTGCGGATGATGGAGCGCAGACGCCAATCATCGAGGAATTCGTCATGTTCGTCACCCAGATGCAGGATGATTTCGGTACCGCGTTTTTCCTTGTCCACGGTTTCGATGGTGTATTGTCCATCGCCGGTCGATTGCCAGCGCACCCCTTGTTCCCGTGGGGCGCCCGCCTTGCGGGTGGTCAGGGTGACCGACTTGGCGACGATGAAAGAGGAATAGAATCCGACGCCGAACTGACCGATCAGGTGGGCATCCTTGGCCTGATCCCCGGTGAGTGATTTCAAGAATTCCCGCGTCCCCGAACGGGCGATGGTACCAATGTTACTGATCACCTCATCCTTGTCCATGCCGATGCCATTATCGGTGATGGTGACGGTTTTGGCCTCTTTATCGAAGGTGATGCGAACTTCCAGGTTGGCGTCGTTCTCGTACAACTCCGGCTTGGACACGGCCTGGAATCGGAGTTTGTCGGCGGCGTCCGAGGCGTTGGATATCAATTCCCGGAGAAATATTTCCTTGTTGCTGTACAACGAATGAATCATCAGGTGCAGCAGTTGTGTCACCTCGGTCTGGAAGGCATGTGTTTCTTTATGTTCAACATCGCTCATGATGGTCACTCACCCCTTTAAGGAAAAAATAGGATCGGAACGTTTGCAAATCAAATGGTCCCGTTGGATATGGGCATTCTTGGGGAATAATGCAAGGGCTGGTCGAGATTATTCATGCTGCAAGGATGTCGGATGACGACTTGGGGGGGGGGGGCGCGTGAAACTTTTTACAAAGGATGACCACTCCATGACTTCCCAATCGTCCCCACTCCGGGGATCAATCAATGGGATCATCGGCGTCATAATCCCGGGATGCCCGCGTCCCGAGCAAACGCCAATAGTCTTGCGGGGAACGTCCCGTGCCGGGACGCTTGATGGCAAGGTTGTCGGCGGTGAACTTCGCACCCCGGGGTATGAATCGGGAAGCATGCACACTCTTGCGGGCCACCGCGGCGTTGCCCCGCTCCACCTGATCAGGGCGTTTGATCCCATCCCCCATGGCCCGTTCCACCTGACGAATCCCCTGAACCATCGCGGTTAGCTCGTCCGGTTCCAGGGAGGCGCGATGGTCGGGACCCTCCAGGTTGCGATCCAGGGTGAAATGCTTTTCAATGACCATGGCCCCCAATGCAACCGCCGCAATGGGAATCGTAATCCCCCGGGTATGGTCGGAATAGCCCACATCGGTGTGAAAGGTTTGCCGCAATGTAACCATGGCGCTTAAATTGACCGCCTCCATGGGGGTGGGATAGCTGGTGGTGCAATGCAGCAGGGTCACCCGGCCCCGTAACGAGTCCACGGCTGGCACAAAAGGATCCCGTCCATCGATGTGCGCCGGGTCGTCACCCCGCCATCCACAGACAATCACCCGTAACGCCCATCCAATTTCGTCGGGATCGGCCATGCCGGTGGAAACGATCAAAGGATAGCCCGTTTGCGCGGCAGCGTATAACAAGGGACCATGCGTCAGTTCACCCGATGGTATCTTGATGCGACGCACAAGGTGCGAGGCCACCAAAAAATGCAGGCTGGGAATGTCGAAAGGGGTGGAGAGGAATTCAATCCCCTTTTCAGCGCAACGCTTGGCAAGGGCGAAATGATCCTGGTGGGTCAGCTCCAACTGCTTGAGCATGCTCAGTTGGGAACCCGAACCGGTGGTTTGTTGTTGATAGCGGGCCTTGGGGGCCTGGGCGGTCACCAGATTCTCGGCAATAAAGGTTTGAAACTTGACGGCATTGGCCCCGGCTGCAACGGCACAATCCACCATGTCCATGGCACGGTCCAGACTGCCATTGTGGTTCACACCCGCTTCTGCGATGACATATGTATTGTTCATGTCTGCTTACAAAGTAGTTGTCGCGTTTTCAGGGAGATCGTAAAATTTTTTGAGCAACAGGTCCGACAACGGATAGGTGCTGACCACGGAAAAAATGGCCTCCGCGGCATGTCCATCCCCATAGGGATGGGGCAGATGGTGTACCATGTCTTGAAAATGGGGTGCGATCACCCGCTCCAGGGCATCGCGAATCGCACCCACCGATTCGTCACAATCGATGATACCCGGGGTTCGCAGTCGTCCCAACTGCCGCTGTCCGACATTTACCGTTGGTCTTTTTAAAGCCGGGGCTTCGATGATGCCGCTTGAGGAATTGCCAACCACGGCATCACACCATGTCATGGCCGAAAGATAACGGAGCTGTCCCAACGATTGCACAAGGTGGACCCGGTGCGGCTGACGCCGGCAATATTCCCGGATACGTTGGTCGATGGTCTGGTATCCGGGATCGGCATTGACCCCGGTGAACAACAACCGATGCCCGGGAAAATGGTCCAAAGCGGACAGCAAGGCATCGATTGCCGCCGTGGCGCGCTGCGGATCCAGAGTGACGGGATGGTAGGTGATGAGGAAATAATGTTCCCCCAAATCAAATGCCAAGTCGTGTTGCAACGCCTCCCGGGATAACAAAGGCAATGTGCGTATGCTGTCCAGACCAATGGCACCAACGTTCCACACCCGGGATGGGTGTTCCCCCATCTGGATCACCCGCCAACGATACGCCTGGGCCGCGGTGAAATGCAGATGCGATAATTTGGTAATGGCATGGCGTATCGACTCATCCATGGTCCCCTGGCTCGCCTCGCCCCCATGGATATGCGCCAAGGGTATGTTCAGCAACAGGGCGGCCTGGGCCGCGCACAACACCTCATAGCGATCCCCCAGGAGGATCAACAGATCGGGTTTCAGTCGGGCAAGTGCTTCGGCAATCCCAACGATGCCCCGTCCCATGGACGATACCACACCCAGCGGGGAATCATCCGCCACCGGCATGGCAACCCGGGCGTCTATGGCAAATCCATCCCCTTCAATCGCCTGCACGGTGTTGCCGAAGCGCGCCTGCAGGTGCATCCCGGTAACGATGGTCTGCAAACGAACATCGGCATCCGCACGCATCATGGCCATCAGCGGTCTAAGAAGTCCATATTCGGCACGGGATCCGGTCAGTACGGCAAGGGTGCGGGACATGGGGCGGCAGTGATCGCGAGATCCCATCGTTATTGTTTCAACATGATATCCATATTGGCGGTCAGGCTACCCGGTGAAAATCCCAAAATGCTCCTGGCCCGACTGATATTCATCACCGCTGTTGGGGAATAGCTTGGATTATCATAAGATCGAACGATAATGTTGCTGGATGATTTCAATCTTTTTTTAATGGTTTCCGCCAATTCCCGACTGGAAGCGGGGGCGCCTCCGCCTATGTTGAAAACATCCAAAGTCTGCTTGGTGACATGTTGGATCGCCAGCCGTACCGCAACAATCACATCGTCGATATAGACCGGGTCGTAGGGAATGTTTCCATGACTAAAAAGTTCAACATCTTCATAGCTTTCCAATGTCTGGATCAAATATTGAACCAGTCCCGGAACCTGCTGACCAATACCGTAAACCCGATCACAGCGCAACACAACGGCATGCATGCCGTGATGCTGGCAGTAAAAGCGGAACAATTCCTCCGCGTGTAATTTTGACAAACCATAGGCGGAATGGGGGTGGGTGGGACTGTTTTCGCTGACGGGGACGGGCTGCGGTTGACCATAAACCCCGGAACTGGAGAGCATGATCCAATGCAGGATTGATTTTTCATCGGCAACGCGCAACAGGTTGGCCGTCCCCAGGCAATTGTCCCGCACGACCTCGGTCAGTTCCATGGGGTGCTGCAATGCTTGGCTGGCGGCGGCGTGGATGCCGACGTCGATATCCGGCAGGGCGAGGCAGGCTTGGCGCAATGGCGTCAGATCACTGAGATCAACCCGGGTGTGATGGTAGTTGGCAATGCCTTTCAGGCTGGGGCGTGGCGGATTCTTATCGATCCCCCAAACACCATGCCCCTCCTTGAGCAGTCGGTGGGCCAGGCAACTGCCGACATATCCCGAACTGCCTGTCAATACGATATTCATGGCGCGCTGTTTTCACCCTTCATGCTCAGAAACGTAGGCATTCTTAGTCGCGGTTCGGGACAACCAGGTGCAGGTTGTGCCGCATCCACCATTCCCCCAACTGAAAATCCTGTTCGGTATCGATATCAATGGAATGGCGATCCTCCATGACCAGGGCGATGGTATGGTTGTCTGTAAACGATTTCCCCTGTAACAACCAAGGGATGGAACATGCATAAATCGCACCGTTCAATACATAGGCGGGAGGGATGGCTTGCCGGTATCCGGCCTCTTGCGCCTGCGGCACCACCCGAATCAGGGTGTGATCATCCTGCAGACGAAACATCCACTCCGGTGGTTTGGTACTGCGACATACCGAAACGCAACTGCTGTGACGTCCTTGTGTCACCAGCTCCAGGGCGGCTCGTATGTGTTCCGAAGTCCGCAAAGGGGAGGTGGGTTGCAACCATAAAAGGATATCATATTTTTTTTCTAAATGGTCCAAGACATGCCGTGCGACATCCAAGGATGTGGCCGTATCGGTTGCCAATTCCCGGGGACGGGCGAATGGCACATCACATCCATAGTGCCGCGCCACTTCCATGATCCTCTCATCATCGCTCGACAGTAGCAATCGATCAATTTCCCGACACCCTTGTGCGGCTTGAATCGTCCAGGCCAGCAAAGGTTGGCCATGAAACATGCGTATGTTTTTCATGGGCACCCCTTTGGATCCCCCTCGTGCGGGAATAATGGCCAGGATGCTGCAACCATTCATCATGATGACGCCTCACACGTGGACGGGTGGATGAAGTCCCTGCCCATACGCAAGTATCGGACCATGGTTGGCATCATGCCTTCCAATGACATGTTCGGCCTCTTTACGTACCATACCATGATGGATCCCAGATTTGAGACAGTCGAATAAGTTAACGAACTGAAGTTCAAAATTAGCGAAAATATGGATTTTACAATGGTTTCATTTATCGTGAAAGAATTTCTGATAAAGATCGGATCAGGCAAGGCTCTATTCGCGTTGACCATGGGATATCACTTCGGGGACGGGCCGATAGCCTCAATTAACCATGATTTCGGGTTGAGAGAATCCTCCTGATGACGCTCGAAGAACCGCCCCCATCCCAAGTAACTGTCAAGGTATCGGATAGAGGACTTTCACCTCCGAGCTATATCGCTGCGGGCCCCCCCCCCCCCCCCCGCGCCAACAAGGGGAGAACCCCCCCCCAC
>JADGCN010000120.1 GCA_015228975.1 Magnetococcales bacterium | reverse complement strand
GTCAAACTTTTGCTGCCTCCCCGGCAGAGCCGGGGGTTCTCTTATTTTTTGATAGACGGCTGCATACCTAGGAAAAAGAGTACAACTCTTTGACAAACAGCCAAAACACCCTAAACTGGCACCCACGACCCCTCATTTTTCGACTATAAGGATAGCTCATGAGTCACCAGGACAAACCCGCTGAGGCGATCAAAATTGCAGGAAAGCGCAAACATCTACGGGCATCAACCCGCGAAAAAGCGACATTGTACCTGGAGGGCATCGGCGCAATTGAGGGATTTGCCGATGATATCGGATTTGGCGGGGTGTTTTTCACCGCCGAACGTGATTTGGCCGATGTTCCCGTCGGAGCCACGGGGACCATTGCCTTTACCATGTTCAATACCCTGGTTGACTTGAATTGCCGGGTGGCCGCCTGTCGGCAAGGGGGGTTGGGCATCGAAATTCAACGACACTACTCCACCGATGAACTCAAAGAAAAAGTTCATGGCATCACAACCCTACCCCCGGGCAAAAGGTTGGAATGGAACGGTGACGAAGTGACGCAATTGTTGCAGCAGACAAGTGCTTTTTTGCGTCAATTGGCCGCCCCCGGCAACAAGGGATACGCCAAGTCCGAGGCGGAACTCCTGGCCGACAAAATGGACGATGCCCTGGCAGCCTTGGACATTCAATAGCTCGTGTGCCAAACTTCAGCTCAATTGCGCTATACGCCATATGGCGGTGGCCTGATGTGACATCCAGTTTTGATGGGCGGCTATCTGCTCGGGCGTCCACGCGGCGTTGTCGTTGGCCAGCTTCCGTGTCATGGCGAAATTGCTTTGACGATAGACTTGCCGCTTCAGGTCGTACTCCATCGTTCCGAGATCCCGGTTCGCACCCTCCTCCAGCAGTGTCATATTGCCCAGCCGGTAGACCAGTGCCTCCGCGTCATCGTTACCAAACCCACCCCAGCCATCCGGCGCGTTTTGCGGTAGCACATGCTCAATGTTGAACGCATCACTGACAAAGCTGTAATCCTGTCCGGTAAGATGTTTCTCCAGTGCGCACAGAATGAAACGGACCACGCGATTGTTACGTGAATCCGTGGTGCGCAGGGTCTTCTCGGCAAAGGCAGCGCGGAATGCCGTGTCATCCGGGTAAATACTGCGCAACAACTGTAGTGCGGAGCCCAGCGAACTCAGGTCTCCCTTGGCAAGACGCTCGGCCACCTCGTTGTATTTACGCTCCTGATCTGCCGTACTGGTGGAACCGATCACGTTGCACCGCATCGAAATCACGACCGTAGCACGCAGCATCCCGGTAAAATCGGACCCATCAAACAGGCGCCTGGCCGCCAGCAACAACGGAAATGGTTGACGTACTCGAAAAGTTTTCAGGACGCTAGCCAATTGTTTGTCTTCCGGTGACCAATCGGAGGGTTCCGGTGTGGAGAGGGCAAGGTAGGCGTCAAGGTCTTCTTCCATCTCGCGCAACAGCCGGAATACGGCCTCGCGTGTGGTAACCTGCGCCCGGATCGTCTTGAACAGATCGGCCTGACGGGAGAAACGCCAGCGGCTGTTCCAATGCACGCGCAAAAAGTCCGGGAAATTCTCCGACTGGAGCCGATCGACAATGTTTTCCCAGCGTTCCTCAAGGTTGCGCAGTTCATGGTCGGTATCGCCACCACGGTCAAGTACCGAGAATAGGTAATTTTTGAGAAGATCCGTAGCGGACAGGCGCACGCCACGCGAATTGAGAGTCTCGAATACTTTGTAAGCGTTGAGTTCATCGCTAACCGTGATCACCGTAAAGAACAGGTGGTCACTGATGTCTTCGATCAGCTTGGCAAGTCGCATCCCCTCATTGCCGGTGTTGCCCTTCAAGTACGCCACCACCTGTTTGTCGAACCATTGAAAAGCCTTACGCAACAGGTGTTCGGAGGCACGAAAATCACGCTGAGGAAGAAGCCCGAGCGGCACCAGGTAATTTTGGAAATAGGTGTTGTTATTCCTGTTAAGTTGCAGTTTGGGGAGGGCGACCAAAGTGACCGGGTCCAGATAACCCACATAGGTTTGCCGGATCTGCTCCATGCGCCGCCTGTTCGCATCCGCCTCATTGCCAACTTCAACCAGCCGTTGGATATTCTTGAGAACGGCGAGTACGATGAGGCTGATGGTGGTCAGGCGTTGTTGCCCATCGATAACCTCAAAGGTCTTATCGTCGGTCGACTGCAAAACCAGATATCCCATGTAATGCGCCGTCTCGCTTTCACCTCTGAGCGTGCCCAGAAGATCCATCCACAGGTCTTCCCATTCCTCGTTACTCCAACTGTAGTCACGCTGAAACCGGGGAATGCGGTAGGTCAAGCCATTACCGATCAACTTCCTGAACGTGTTGTTTTCCGTCTTGAAATGTGTTGCGGCCATGACCTGCTCCGTTTCGCCGACTCAGGCAATCCGAGAAAAGTTTCCAGGCTGAAACTCAACTTCTACAAGCTTCGATAACCCGTTGAGCGATGGCGTTCAGGGGCAGGGTGACCATGGCCCCACCACGACGAATGGCTTCGGCAGGCATACCGAAAACGACACAAGATTTTTTGTCTTGCGCAATGGTCAGAGCGCCCGCCTGACGCAACTCCAGCATGCATTGGGCACCGTCATCACCCATGCCGGTCAAGATAACTCCCACGGCATTGCCGCCAGCCGCATTGGCCGTGGAACGAAACAATACATCGACACTGGGACGATGACGCCGGACCGGGGGACCTTCCCGCAATTCGACACAAAACTGCTGCCCTTTGCGCTGCAACAGCATGTGCCGATCCCCTGGGGACAGCAACACCAATCCTTTTCTCATGACATCCCCGTGACAGGCAACGCGGATCCGCATGTTGCAGTACCCCTGCAATTGCATGGCCAGCATATCGCTGTAATCGCTGGGAAGATGCTGCACAATGGCAATGCCATTCATTGTTGGCGGCATGGAACGCAAAAATTCCTGCAACGCTTCGGTCCCCCCGGTGGAGCTGCCAACAACCACAATTTTATCGGCCATGCGGGGACAGGCGTACCGTTCGGCGGGTGCCAAAATGACATCGGCTGTGTATTTTTGAGGAACTTTTTCTGATTTGTTTTTATTACCGTGACCAATCATGACAGCCCCAGAGAACACCGACATCCGCATTCCATTGGCTCTGCGCCAATGCCGGTCATCAGTACCTCATCTGGTCAATCTTTTCAAGGGATTAACTTAAACTTTCCCCCTATCGGACCGCTGGCAATCCTTCGGTGTGGTGTTTGGCATGGGAAAAATAGGTCACCAAAACTTTTTTGATAGCCTGGGTGCGTTTTTGCAGCAACGCCTTGCCCAAAGCGGCTCCAGAAAGTCCATGGGCGCGCAACACGGCGACGTCACACCCCTTCGCCGCTTCCAAACACGCCTGCAACAGGCTCCGAGCCATCTCACGCGGGACAAATTTACCGGTACGACGCCAACGATCCGCCTGACAAACGATCAACAGGCGTTCCAAACTGTCGGTTTCGTGGAAGGCATGCATGGACTCCAACAACTTCAAGATGGTCCGGGGACGCAATTCGGGAAGTTGGTGGATCACCATGTGGAAACGGGCCACCTGTTTGGCCATGTAACAATACCGACCCGGAATGGCCAACCGATCGGCCATTTCCTGAATTTGATCCACACCCTGGCGATCATGACCGCGATGGTGGGGTAGTTGATCTTTGGGAGTGGTCCCCTTGCCCAAATCATGGGTCAAGGCGGCAAAACGAACCACCGGATCAGATGAAAGATGGCTGGCCTGGGCCAACACCTCCAGGGTATGCTGCCAAGCATCCCCCTCCGGGTGATAACGACTGGGCTGGGTTTGGTTGATGAGTTTGGCCAATTCGGGAAACAAGGCTTCGAGTGCCCCGCATTGATGCAACACCTGGAAAAACACTTCAGGATGGTTGGTATGCAATGCTTTTTCGGTTTCCTGCCAAACACGCTCGGCGGACAAGGATGCAAGTTCGCCGCTTTGGGCCAAGGTACGCATTAGACCAAGGGTTTCTTCGGCGATGGTAAAGCCCAGGTGGTGAAAACGGGCCTGAAAGCGGGCCACGCGCAAGACACGCAAGGGATCTTCGGCAAAAGCGGGGGAGACATGTCTGAGAAGCCGATGTTCCAGATCCCTCTGCCCGGAGTAAGGGTCACATATCCCTCCCAGGGCATCCATGGCCATGGCATTGATGGTCAGGTCACGCCGATACAAATCCTCTTCCAGGGTCACTTCGGGGCCAAAGGCAACGGAAAAACCACGATATCCCGGCCCGGTTTTTATCTCTTTGCGTGCCAGGGCGTATTCTTCTCCGGTTTCGGGGTGTAAGAATACCGGAAAACTGCGTCCCACCTGTTTGAAACCACGCGACACCATCATTTCTGGCGTGGCCCCGGTGACCACCCAATCCCAGTCATGCACCGGCAACCCCAACAGGGTGTCACGGATGGCGCCACCAACCCGGTGATAGCCTATCCTATTGATTTCGGTGTCTTTTTGGCGCATAGGTCAGGCGTTGTCACCGTTCGGCAACGATAGGTTCAAGATCTGGATCGCTTATAAAATAAACTATCACATAAAAGGCGCTGTTGAATAGCCTTTTTTCACCCATGGTCGCGGATTATAAGGCTATTTCATGGCATGACTATTGCTTATGATCCCCATTTCTCACCACCTGCGGTTGACCAGGGTGAAACATGTTTCCATCCCGGGAGAAGTTTTGTTACTGTAAGCAAAAAATCCAACCGGTCCCGCGGAATCAAAACCGGTTGTAAACGCATGGAAACCAACATGAAGATAAGCATTTTCGGCATGGGGTATGTCGGTTGTGTCTCCGCCGCCTGTCTGGCATCCACCCAACACTCCGTCATCGGCGTCGATGTTTCGGAAGCAAAAATTGCCCTCCTCAATCAAGGCAAATCACCCGTCACGGAAGAACAACTCCCTGAAAAAATTGCGAACGCCGTAACCCGGGGACATCTGAAAGCCACCTCCGATGCCCATGCCGCCATACGATCAACCGATCTCAGCCTCATCACCGTGGGGACACCCGCCCGCGACGATGGATCCCTGGAACTCGCATACCTGATACAGGTTATTCAGGAAATAGCTCAGGCACTACGCGACAAAACCAGCCCGCATACCATCGTGATCCGCTCCACCGTCCCCCCTGGAACAACCGAGCGTCTTCTCATCCCCCAACTCGCAGCACAGTCGGGACGTACCCTGAACCAGGATCTCCTCGTTTGCTACAATCCCGAATTTTTGCGGGAAGGCTCCAGCATCAAAGATTTTTACAACCCGCCGTTCACCATCCTCGGCACCGAACATGATGATACGTTCCAACAGGTGGCACAACTCTACACCGAGGTACGCGGCGCGGTACTCCCATGTTCCATCCAGGCGGCGGAAGCGATGAAAACCTTGTGCAACGTGTTTCACGCCTTGAAAATTGCCTTTGCCAACGAAGCCGCCGCTGTTTTGCATGGGTGTGGTGCCAATGCCATGGAGGCCATCGAATTGTTTCTCCGGGATGACAAGTTGAACATTTCCCGCGCCTACCTGAAGCCCGGTTTCGCCTTTGGCGGATCGTGTCTGCCCAAGGATGTCGGTGCCATGATCCATCTGGGTCAGTCCCATGGCGTGGCGACCCCCCTGTTATCGGGCATTCGTGTCAGCAACGATGCCCATCTGGAGCGCGCCCTGGCCATCATCCAGCGCCAAAATGTGCGAAAAATAGCCCTCATCGGCATCGCCTTCAAGCCCGGCACCGATGACCTGCGCGACAGCCCCGCCCTCAATCTGGCGGCCCGCCTGCTGGCAGAAGGCTATGAACTGCGTATCTTCGACCCCATTGTCCGCATCCAAAACCTGATTGGAGCCAATGTTCTCCATTTGCAACGCCATCTGCCCAATCTGGAAGATTATTTGGATGATCACCTGGATCGGGTTCTCAATCATGGTGCGGTATGGGTGGTCGCCCATGCCGAACCCGGCGTGCACCAGCAAATCCTGGCGTACACCCCCAAAGCCCCCCTGATCGACCTGTCGGGCCAATTCGCCCGCGATGCCAGACAGTTTTCCTACACCGGTCTGTGTTGGATGCCCGCCCCATGACCACCCCGACATTGCCAAAAATTTTGTTCGTCACCCCACGCTTTTTGTTTCCCCTGGATACGGGTGGACAGATTCGCAGCGCCAAAATATTGCGGGCGGCGCAAGGTACCCTGTTGGATATCACCCTGGTTGCCCCCGCAACCGCCGATCAGGTCAGAACCCATGCCCACGAATTGCAGAACGTGTGCAGCCGGTTCCTCCCCTACCCTCCCCGCTGGTCCCACCCCTGGCACCGGTGGTTGGGACGGGCGCTGGCTCTGTTCGGCAATCTGCCCATTTCCGTCGCCTCCGATCTCTCCAACCCCCTGCGACAACTCCTGGCACAAGAACGGCGCTCGCAAACCTACGCCGCCGAGGTGTGCGACTTTTTGCATCAGGCCGTCAACTATCCCACCTTGCCCGGACCCATGCCGTTCGTACTGTTCACCCACAATGTAGAACAGGAAATCTTTCGCCGACGCCTGGAAGTGGCCAAAACTGGGTGGCAACGCTGGTTGTGGCGCAATCAATACCAGAAAATGGCACGTTTGGAATCCCATCTGGTTGGGCGATTCCACCGTATCCTGACCGTGTCGGAACGCGACCGCCAATTTTTTCTGACCAACACCCGGCATCCCGATGTGCGCATGATTCCCACCGGGGTCGATTGGGACGAACTCCCCTGGCACCCCCCCGCCCCCACCCGGGAAATGGTCTTCATGGGATCCATGGATGCCCATCAGAATGTGGAAGGGGTACGCTGGTTTCTGGAGGCCATCTGGCCGATTGTGGCCCAACAGGTTGGGAATGCCCGGGTCAGAATCATCGGTCGCTATCCGCCTGCGGCACTGGTGAGCGCCTACCAGGCGGACAAACGCATCGAGTTCACCGGTTGGGTCGCCGATGTCGCGGCAGCCGCACGCACAGGACAGGTGTTCATCGTCCCTCTGCGGGTGGGCAGCGGAACACGCATCAAAATCTATGAAGCCATGGCATTGGGCCTCCCGGTCGTTTCCACAACCATCGGTGCCGAAGGTTTGGAACTCCTACCCGGGAAACACTTCCTCCAGGCGGATCGGCCCGAAGAGTTCGCCGCTGCCCTGGTCGCCCTGCTCAACGACCATGAAACATGCGTCACACTTTCCAAGGAGGCCCGTCTCCAGGTGGAATCATGCTGTGGCTGGCAACAGGCGGCCCAGGTTCTGGCAAGGGCCTGCGGTATTACTTGAATAACGCCTCGGCAGCCTTGCGTGCGTCCTGACGCATACTGGCCACCTTGTCCACTTTTTGCAACTGACCCGGTTTGAAATAATCACAAAACGTCGCCTTTTCCTTGTCCACCACCCGCTCGCTTTGCGGTTCACGACACGCATTGTAGGCCCGTGGATCGTAAAATAGACAATTCTTGCAGACCCGAACCGCATGGCCGCAGCCAATACAGGTTTCACTGCGGGTATAAGCGCTCTTTTCCAGAGAGGCCAAGCACTTCCAACACCGTTTCAAGATTGCATCCGCCACAATACGAACCTCAATTTTTTCGATGGATCAAACACACGCACGCCCTTTGTCCTTCATGCAAGGCGCCGACAAACAACATACCGATAAACCCATTGGCAAGCCCGTGGGCTTTCAGAGGACGCAGGAGACCCACGTCCATAAAAACCCGCGGAAATAAAGACATTTTTTTTTAGCGCAAGTTCCCGACAAAGCCGCCCGACCAAAACCAGCAACCAAGAAGGCCACTCGATTCCAAAGGCAACTCATGGGTAAGATACCCCCCCAGGCATACAACAACCATTCACTATAAACGAGACAGCAACCCTTCACACCAAGGAACGCTACCGTTCCGATCAACGGGCACTCCAAATTCTCAAAATAGAACGATCCAGGGGCGAGGCTAAGATAAAGCGATCCACCAGCCGCGTCAACTGCTAATTAATGCGCTAATCTTTTCCCGGGTCGGTTCAGCAATAACACCCTTTTCCGACACAAACCATGTGATCAATTCGGCGGGAGTCACGTCAAAAGCGGGGTTATGCACGGCTACATCCGGGGCAGCGATCCGTTTACCACCCAGATGGGTCACTTCGCTCGCAGGTCGTTCTTCGATGGGAATATGGCTGCCATCAGCCGCCTGCAAGTCGATTGTTGAAATGGGTGCGGCTACCAGAAAAGGGATATCATAACGCCGGGCACAAATGGCATGTCCCAACGTGCCAATCTTGTTGGCGGCATCCCCATTGGCAGCGACCCGGTCAGAACCAACGATCACGCAATCGATCACACCCCGACTCATCAGGTGTGCCGCCATATTGTCGGTAATGAGGGTGGTTGCAATACCATCCTGCAACAATTCCCACGCCGTCAAACGCGCCCCTTGTAAAAATGGACGGGTCTCGCAAGCAATGACACGTACTTTTCGCCCCAGATCCACGGCCCCACGAACCACCCCCAACGCGGTACCATACACGCCCCCCGTTGCCAACGCGCCCGCATTGCAATGGGTCATGATGGTGATGGGTCTCTCCCCGGTATCAGGCAACACCCTGGCACCGTGACGCCCTATCTGCATACACGCCTCGTGATCCTCACGCAAAATGGCCTGGGCCTCGTCCAACAGACGTTGCGGAACCTCCTCGGGAGGGGTGGTCGTCAGCAGGGGCCGCATCCGCTCCAAAGCCCAACGCAGATTAACCGCCGTGGGACGACTCTCTTCCAATAGTTTCAGTCCCGGGGCCATGGCCGCTGGCCAGGATGCGGGCACCCCCTGCTTGGCAATGCGAAACGCCTCCACCGCCACACCAAAAGCCGCCGCACATCCAATCGCCGGCGCGCCACGCACCACCATGTCCTTGATGCCCTGCGCCGTCTCTTCCGCGCTGTAATAGTTGCGACTGATCACCTCATGGGGCAACACCCGCTGATCCAGCATGGAAAGGTGCCCATCCACCCAAACCGCAACCGCAAAACCAGTCATGAATCGATCCATCCTTGTGAACAGGAGTTAATGAAACAATCATTCCCCTTCAAACTCGACCAGGGTGGACCAACGATACCCCCGCTGCTGCAAATTCTTGCTGCCCCCCAGATCGGGAAGATCGACGATGAACACCATTTCCGCCACCACGCCACCCAGTTTTTCCACCAACGCCGCGGCGGCCAATACCGTGCCCCCCGTTGCCAACAGATCATCCACCAGCAATACCCTGGTACCCGCCGCAAAGGCATCCTTGTGAATTTCAATCTTGTCGGTACCGTACTCCAACTGATACTCCTGGGTGACCACCTCACCGGGAAGTTTCCCTTTTTTGCGCACCGGGACAAACCCTTTGCCCAAAGTGTAGGCCAAAGCACCGCCGAGAATAAAGCCGCGTGCCTCGATACCAACGACACAATCAAAAGGGGATGCCGCTGCCAGACAGCGCTGGGCCAGGGCATCGATGGTCAACCGCAACCCCAAAGGATTCTGCAACAAGGTTGTGATATCCCGGAACATGATACCCGGTTTGGGATAATTGGGAATGGTGCGGATCAGGCTTTTAATGGTCACGGGGGATCCCTCCTTTTTTGTGTATGGATTACGAATTGCACTCATCCGTAGTGGCGGCAATTTTCGGAATCAACGCCAAAAACAAACGAATGACCCGGTCGGCATTGGCATGCATGGTTTGTTGGATCATTTCCCAGGTCACGGCCTCCTCCTCCTCATGCCAGCAATCGTAATCAGTGGACATGGCCACAGCGGCATAGTGCAACTTTTTTTCGCGAGCCAAAGGCGATTCCGGCACCGTACTCATGTTGATGACATCCGCCCCCCACTGCCGAAACATATGACTTTCGGCACGGGTGGAAAAACGGGGTCCTTCGATGGTGATGACGGTTTTGTCCTTGTGAAAAGGCAATCCCAGATCCGTTGCCGTACTGGCGAACAAAGCGCGCAAGTTGGGGCAAAACGGCTGCGCCATCGGGGTATGGACGACCCGATCACCATCAAAAAAGGTACTGGCCCGTTTTTTTGTCCAATCGATGAATTGCGAAGGGAACACCAGATGCCCGGGTTGAATCTCCTGACGCAACGATCCCACAGCAGTGGTTGCCAGCACATGGGTACAACCATGGCTGCTCAATGCCGCCACATTGGCGCGAAAATTGACATTGGAGGGGGGAATGGTATGCCCCACCCCATGCCGAGCCAATAGCGCCACCTCAACACCCGCGATTTGCCCCACCTTCAGGGCCGATGACGGCTTGCCGAACGGTGTATCCACGGAAATAAGCCTCGGATCCTTGAGAATATCCGGATTATCCAGACCAGACCCCCCGATAATGCCAATCTTGATCATGATGTCATCCTTACTGTTCTCTTCACTTTTCTGATTTATAAGGTACCATTCGTGAGAAAAATGCCCGATGCAACACGCCTTGAATCCAAAATATCAACGTTTGGCCAAACAGGCCTCCCCACAACCGGATTGTCCAGGATTTTACTCGATCAGTCTACCGATTTTTATCAAAATCGGCATCCATTACGCCAAAATTGGGCGGATAGACGACCCGGAATGGTCACCCCTTCCCGGACACATCCACTAAACAACCACCGGCTAAGGCCGGTGGGTTTGGATTGCGGACTGAAAGTCCG
>JADGCN010000011.1:37664-54940 GCA_015228975.1 Magnetococcales bacterium | reverse complement strand
TTGACCATTGTACAGGCTCCCTGGATTCCCGCTGAAGCCTCGTCATTCCCGCGAAGGCGGGAACCTCGAATGCTTGAATCGGGGGCGGGAATGACGGTGCTAAAAGCTGACCGGCTAAAGCCGGTGGTTTGAACCTTCCGCATGGATAATCAATAGATAAATCTATCCAATAAAGACCGCCCGCACGTTTGGATGGTAGTCCAGTAAGATACATATTTTTCAATGAATTTCACTGGTTCACCGAGCAACTTGTTACTCCATCAACTCGGGCAATACATCATTCTCGGTAGTCAATGGGGCTTCGAACACACATATCCGTTGCTGATCCCCAACCGGAAACGAGCTTCCGTACTTTAACATAAACCCAAGTTTGTGACAGGGAGGCTTGAAACAAAGCGTCTTTTTTGTTTACAGTGAGGGGTACCATGAAAGTTATTTGGCCTGAATTGCTTCTATTATTGAATAAAATAACAAGGCCTTTCAAAATTGAAAACACTGCATCATAGCCGACACCTTGGCAAAATTATCGATCTCCTGCAAACCTGGATCAGGCAATGGATTACCCCTTTGGATCATGTGGCCCAATGGATACCCGATGGGGACAATGCCTTGGAGTTGGGCTGCGGACAGGGAATATTAATACAAAAAATAGCAGGACGAATGCAAAAAATCACCGGGGTGGATTATGACCCGCGCAAATGCCAGTTGGCGCTGGATCAGTTCAATAATTCTCCCAATATCACGATAATCAAAGGAGATATACTGGAATATTTACACAATACCCCGGATCAAGTCTTTGACACAATCATTCTGGCCGATACCCTGGCAAGCATCCGGATAGAAAATCAGGACGCCATTCTTGAGGAATGCTATCGGGTCATCCAGAAAAATGGGACTGTCATCCTTAAAATAATGGATATCACCCCTAGATATAAGTATAAAATATCGTTATTGGTGGCCAGTTTGGTCTACAATGTACTACGCTTGTCCATTTCCGATGGTCAACAATTCTACCATCGCTCCAGCACCATCCTGACCACCAAGCTGCAATCACTCGGCTTCACCTCCACAATCATCCCTTTGCACCAAATACACTACAATCCCCTTTCCCATACCATTATCCTGGGCAAAAAATAAACGGCCTTGGACAAAGAGCGACATACCCCGTTTCATTCAATCTCTTTGCGCGCAATAATCAGATCATTATCGGGAAAATGCTGAACCGAAAAACCAAACCCTTTGACAAACTCAATCATCCGATGATTGGAAGGGTCAACGTGCCCCTCCATCAGCCGAACATTGCGGCTGCGACAATATTCAATGGTCTTTTCCATCAGCTTACGCCCCAATCCCATCCCTTTGATGTCGGTACGCACCACGATGGCAAATTCACAGGCATCTTTATCCAGGTCCAAAAAGATACGATTGACACCCAAAGTTTCCCGATTGCCCGTCCGTGGATCCTTGACCGTGGCAATAAAAGCCATCTCCCGGTTGTAATCAATCTGGGTCAAACGAGCCGCCTCGGCATGTGGAATCACCCGTCGTACCGATAAAAAACGATAGAATAAATCTTCCGGGGAAAGGCGGGACAAAAATTCCAGGTGTTGTGGTTCATCTTCAGGGCGAATGGGCCGCAACAATACAGGTCGGTTGTCCCCCAAAAACCAGGTCTCTTCCAACTCTTTCGGATAAGGGCGGATGGCCAATCGATGTTTGCCACCGCTCGAACGCCACGTCGTAGAAAGACGTATCCGGGCATCAACGGCAATGACCCCATGACTGTCGGCAAATAAGGGATTAATATCCAATTCAATGATTTCCGGGATATCAATGATCAATTGCGATAGTTTGATCAACACCGTACACAAAGCATCCATATTGATCGGTTTACGATCACGATACCCCTTGAGCAGCCGGTAAATCCGTGTCCGCGAAATCAACTCCCGAGCCAGATTCATATTGAGTGGCGGCAAAGCAACGGCATTGTCGTCAATCACCTCCACCCCCGTGCCCCCCTGACCAAACATGATGACCGGCCCAAAGATGGGGTCCGTGGCCATGCCCACCAATAATTCGTGCGCGCCAGGACGAATGGCCATTTCTTGAACCGAAAATCCTTGAATCCGGGCATTGGGCATTTTTTCGTGGATATTTTTCTGCATGTGTTCCGCTGCCGACTTGACAATCTGGGGGGAATCCAAAAACAAATCCACCCCACCCATATCGCTCTTATGGGTGATATCCTCCGATAAGATTTTCAATGCGACGGGAAATTTCATCTCTTTGGAGATGGCCGCAGCATCCTCCGGGGTTTTGGCAATGTGGGTCGTCACCGTGGGAATGCCATACGCTGAAAGCACCGCCTTGGATTCCGCCTCGCTCATGACATCCCGGTCTATCGCCAGGTTGTTTTCAATCACCAGGCGAGCGGTAGCCGTGGCAGGAAAAAAATCCTCCAATACCGAGGGAGGTGTTTCCATAAGCATTTGCTGATTGCGCGCATAGCGCACCATATGCATGAATGCGGAAACTGCACGTTCCGGGGATTCGTGGGTTGGTATGCTGGCCTGATGGAAAGCCCGACGGGCCGCTGCCACCCCATCGCCCCCGATCCAACAAGTGAGAATATTGGAGTTGCATTTTTTAGCCGCCTCAATGGTTGCCAAAGCCGCCTCGGTACTGTCGGCAGTGGCCAGGGGCGAATGCATAACCAACAGGGCATCCACATCGGCACTGGCCGCCATGATGGATACGGCATTGCGGTACCGCTCGCCCGAGGCATCCCCAATGATGTCCACTGGATTGGAATGCGACCAGGTAGGTGGCAATACCGCATCCAAGGCCTGAATGGTCTCCGGTTGCAAATGCGCCAACCTTCCCCCTTTTTCCATCAGGCTGTCCACTGCAATCACACCAAAACCGCCACCATTGGTGATAATTCCCAAACGTTCGCCATTCAAAGGTTGCGCCCGTGCCAAGGTTTCCACAGCAGCAAACAATTCATCCAGTTCGTAAACCCTGAGCATGCCAGCCCGCCGAATAGCGGTATCAAAAACCTTGTCGGAACCGGCCAATGCCCCGGTGTGCGAAGCTGCCGCCTGTAATCCCTCCGGGACGCGACCCGATTTAATGACCAAAATGGGTTTGTTGCGGGCCGCCGCCCGGGCCGCCGACATAAAATCACGGCGTTCGTGGATCGATTCGATATAAAGTAGGATTGCCCGGGTTTTCGGATCCGCCCCCAGGTAGTCGATTACATCGCCAAAATCAAGATCCAGGGCATCTCCCAGGGAAACAAAGTGGGAAAAACCAATCCTCTGACTGTTGGCCCAATCCAGTACCGATGTACACATGGCCCCCGATTGCGAAACAAAGGCAATGTGGCCGGGATACGCCTGGACATGAGAAAAACTGGCGTTCAAGCCAATATTTGGGACCAACAATCCCAAACAGTTGGGTCCCAATAGACGCATCCCCGAATTGCGTGCCAAACGTAACACAACCTCATGCAATGTGTGTCCGTTCTCATCGCGATGCAACTGCAATCCGGCAGTTATGATAATTGCGGCCCGAGTACCGCGACGAATAAGACTTTCCAATAACTTCGGCACAACGGTTGGCGGAGTGCAGATGAGTGCCAAATCGGGCACTTTGGGGAGAAGTTCCACCGAGGGATAGGCCAAAACTCCCGCAATCGACTCATGTTTGGGATTCACCGGCATGATGGGGCCGGAAAATCCACCCTGAAGCAGGTTGCGACATATGAGAAAACCCAGAGAATTGGGACGGGGAGAAGCGCCCAATACGGCGACAGATGAAGGATTAAACAAATTTTTCAAATTTCTTGTGGTCATGGCCCCTCCTACGGTTGCAGGTGATCCTGCCAAACAAATACCCACTCTGATCCCAGTGTGGCACCGTTTTCGATGTTAGGAAATGGGGTAACAAAACGAGACCCCATCATATATTATGAGTATACCCAGGATATTCATCCAGAATTACGGGAACGTGACCTACAATATACCCTTCGGTTAAACGTGACCTACAATATACCCTTCGGTTAATCGAGACCAAATTGAGGGGACAGCACGTATGAGTGCCATAATCGGTCTACTCAAACGAAATGATTAACCGATGCCCAAGGACTGCTGCTGTCTTTTCAAGTTGTTTCAACGATGGCCAGTGACGTACGTTTTCCATCCGATTAGCGGCAGGCCATGATGTCCCCATGGCTCTGGCGATTTCTGACATGGGTCGGTCACCCCTGGACCGACGAACAAGAAGCGCGGCCTGTGTTTTGGCATCTGGAGCCACGTAACGTGCCCCAACCACTCCGATGGAAGGTTCTGGAATTGTCTGATTATTGTCCATTCGCCATTCCAGCATAGCGGTTAACACTTCGGCAGCATTGAAGAGTGCCTCCTCTTCCGTTTCTCCCTCGGTAAAGGTGTCGTCCAAATCCTGAAACCTGACAAAGAATCCCTTCGGTTTCTGAGGTTCCAGAATGGCTGGATAGCGAATGTCCATATGTGATTCCTTTGGTCATTTCATTCGAATGCCGGTTTGTCGTTGAATCGCAGCAAACAAACCACTGCCTAGGTCACGTTGACCATGTACGGGGACTGGGACTGCCTTTCCATCCTTTGCCATGACATGGTGGCTTCCGGATATGCGGTCCAGTTTCCATCCTGCAGATTTCAGCTTGGCAATGACATCTTGTCCGGTCATAGCTGTGATGATATATCAAATTTGATTTATGTCAACACCAAAGGCTGTTGCGCTGCACCCACTGAGAACATCAATCGAATGGATCTAAACCGCAGCTATCTTGGGATGCGTAGTTCTTGTCATCCCCGCGAAAGCGGGGATCCAGAGAACCTTCCTACCTTCCCTGACTTTCTGGATTCCCGCTTTCGCGGGAATGACGCTGGAAAACTACGTTTTCCGCGTTGGTTGAGGTTTATCCCTTTGTGGCACTTGTTTCTTCATTGGTTTTGGGGTGACGAAAATTGAGCCTCCACCCTGACTCGGGGGTATGGATCCAATACTCCATCCGACACCCCGAATCGCGATAACGCCGGTACCGGTCACGACTGGCTTGCACCCCCTCGGCAGTGTGACCGGGGACAAAATCCAGGACCATGTCAAAATCACCAAACCTTTCCTCAAACCGCCCATGGGCCAGGAGCAAAACACTCGCACCATTGATATCCTGCGGTTCGGTACACAAAAGGATGGGATGCCAAGCGCTGTCGGCCCCGCCACAGATGCCGTGGGGCAAAAAGGAATCGTTGCCCTGCGTCCACAAGGCATCGTCCAGCCTGGCCGCATGGTTCTGATCGGCCACCACAACGCAAGCCTTGATGTTTTTGGCGACAATTCGGCTCAAGAGTCCGAACAACATGCGCTCCATGGGTCCCTGGGCCCATTGATAAAACCTGACCAATGGCACCCCGGGTTCCACCCGCGCCACCTATCGCAGCTCCTTTTGGGCAAAACGGCACAGCAATCGTACGCCAACACCCGTTGCCCCTTTGGGCTGACTGGGCTTTTTACCATTCATATCCCATGCGGTCCCGGCAATGTCGATGTGCGCCCAGGGTGTGTCTTTATCGACAAACCGCGACAGAAAACACCCCGCAGTAATCGCTCCGGCATCCCGTCCACCGACATTTTTCATATCCGCCACCGGCGACTTGAGCAACTCCTGATAGCCGGGAAACAAAGGCAAAGGCCAGAGCCTTTCCCCCACTTTTTTGCCTGCCCGACCCAAGCGGCGCAACAATTTTTTATCAAATCCCATGAGACCGCTCGCCTCATGGCCCAAGGCCACGACACACGCCCCGGTCAGTGTCGCCAGATCGATAATCATGTCCGGGGCCAAGGATCGGGCATGGTGCAAGGCATCGGCGAGGATCAACCGCCCTTCCGCATCGGTATTGATCACTTCAACCCATTGGCCACTGGCTGTTTCAATAATATCACCAGGACGTTGTGCCGTTGCCGAAGGCAAATTTTCCGCGGTGGGCACCAGACCAACAACGTTGACCGGAAGCTTCATGGCGGCGATGGCATGCAAAAAACCCAGGACCGCCGCCCCCCCCGCCATGTCAAACTTCATCTCCTCCATTTTGGCCCCTGGTTTTAACGAAATCCCCCCCGAGTCGAAAGTAATCGCCTTGCCAACGACAACCAAAAGCGGACGATCACCACCCTGCCGGTATTCCAGCATGATCAACCGGGGCGGATGGACACTCCCCTGACCAACAGCCAGGATACCGTTCATCTTCTGTTTCTTCAGTTGTTTTTCATCCCATACCGTCACCTGGATGGGCAACGTCCCTGCCATCTTGCGTGCCTCTTGCGCCATCCCCTCCGGGGTCAACACATTACCCGGCATATTGCCCAGGTCCCGTGCCAAACACTGACCGTCACACACATGCTTGATCCGCTGCACTGTGTCACGCAACCGTTCCAGACGCTTGCCCAAGACGGCCAATTCCAGGGTAATCACATCCAGGGAAACCGCATCACCCTCCTGACCCTTCGTCTTGAATTGCTCAAAACGATACCCCCCCAACCAGGCCCCCTGGGCCAAATACCCCGCACAAGCCCCCAAACCAATACCATTGTGCCGATCCAAGGCGATGAGACACCCCAACTTGGCAATCCCATGCGACCGGGCGATCTTGACCAGACGCGCACCGGTATCTTCCAAGGTTTGCGGCGTCACGTCCCTTTCCTTACCCAGGCCAATCAGCAGTAACCGAACCGGGGCTTGGCCACTCCCCGCCACCGGCAAAAATAAAAAATTACCCTCTTTGCCTCGCAACCAGCCTGCGGCCAACGCCCGATCAATCTCCTTGGACCACTCCTTGCAAGCAGTTGCCACAACCTTCTGGGGCTGACCGTCTTCATAAACACCAATGGCCAACGCATCACAGGGCCAGGAGGTAATGGCGTCCGTATAGAGTTCAATATTCGTGTGCGCGGTATTCATCATTTATCACCTTGTTTTCCCTGGGATATAACCCAAACCCAGGCATCTCGTTGGAAAAGATGGCAGGCTGTCATGTCATGATCAGGCTCTACAGATATCTATTCATGGAGTGCGCCATTTCTACGGCACTGGTGCTTTTTGTACTCACCTTTCTGATCATGCTGCCTAAAATTCTCAATCTGGTTGATCTATGGGTCAACAAGGGCGTGGACATTGGCGTCCTGGGCAGCATGATCCTTTGGCTCAGCCCCCAGTTCGTCGTTTCGGTGGTCCCCATGGCCTTGCTGATGGGCATCCTGTTGGCCCTGGGTCGCCTGTCACAGGACAGCGAAATCGTCATTCTCAAGGCCAGTGGCATGAGTCTCTACCAGATACTCTTCCCCATTGCAATCTTGATCACCCTGTTCACCTTGCTGACCATTGCCCTCAACATGACCGTGGTCCCCAACAGTTTCCACCGCTTTTCCATCTTGCGTAACGCCTTGATATCCTCTACCACCTTGGCCTTGAAACCACAAACATTCAACCAAACCATCCCCGGACTGACCATCTACATCCACGAAAAATCGGAAAATGGCAGCGTCATGTCCGGTTTGCTCATCCACGACGAACGCAAACCAGACTCTATCGTCACATTGACCGCCCGCAAAGGACAACTGCAATTGCACGGTAAGAACGATTCCATCCTCCTCCTGGAAGAAGGCAGCCGTCATGAAAAACTACCCGGAGGACGCTATCGTCACCTGCGTTTCGCCCATTATAATCTGGATTTGGGAGTCTCCCTGGGACTGAAAGAGGAACAGCACAAGGCCAGTCCAAGAGAAATGGAAATCTCCAGCCTGATCGATTCCATCCTTTTCGATCCGCCGGAAGAATCCCTCAAGGGAATGGCCGAACTCCATCGACGCCTGGCTTACCCGGTCGCCGGCTTGATCCTGGGCGTGTTCTCAGTCGCCCTGGGCCTGCAACAATCCCATCGCACCGGGCGCGTCTACGGTTTTATCGTCGCGGTCTTGACGCTCCTCTTCCATTATATGCTCCTCTCCTTCGGCGATGTCGCCGTCACCCGCGAACTCATTCCCACCGCCGCCGGTTATTGGTTACCCAACCTCCTCATGGCCCTGGTAACCCTCTACGTCACCATTCATACCGCCAAAGATGGTTCGTTTACCGCCATCATCTGGCTATCGCAAAATATCGCCGCCCTGCCACAAAAATTTTTACGGCCACGCCCTACGCCGGGAGATTTTTGAACCAATGCCCATCCTGTTTCAATACCTCCTCAAACTCTTTCTGCAAAATTTCATGCAGGTGGTACTGGTCTTTATCGGGCTGTTCTTCGTGATCGACGGCCTCGAAAACGTCAGGCGTTTTTCCCAAAAAATTTATTTTTCCTGGGGAGATCTGGGATTGCTGCTCCTGAGCCGCCTGCCCGCTTTTCTCTCTCTGCTGCTGCCCGCCTTCGCTTTGCTGGCCTCCATGCTGGTCGTCTCCATTCTGAGCCGGCGCAACGAAATCACCGTCATGCGCGCCAGTGGCATCTCCCTGCATCGTATCCTCATCCCCTTTTTGCTCGGAGGCATGATCATCGCTGCCCTGCACGTCATCCTCCAAGAACAAATCGTCTGGCGCTGCAATCTGGCCGAACAATTCCTCCAGGATCGAATTACCGGACGCTTTCTCACCGCCAAATCCAGCGAGGGCAGTTTTTGGCTGCGCAGTGGTCGACAGATCGTCCACGCCGCAAAGGCCAACCCTTCGGGCCTGGAACTTGAAGATGTCAGCGTGTTCCGCTTCGATGCCAATAACAGTCTAACCACCCGCATCGATGCGGAAAACGCCTACTACCAAAACGGTCGCTGGTACCTGAGCAACGGCACGGTCTACCTCTTCGGCAAGGAAGCCAACGCCGAACCATTCCTCTACCAGGAATGGCCCGTCACCCTGGAACCGGTACAAATGGATCGTACCCTGCCCGAACCGGAATATTTGTCGCTGTTGCAACTATGGGACATCATGGCCCGCCTCAAAAATGAAGGGGTGGACACCACCAGCTACGAAGTAACGTTTCACCGAAAAGTGGTGGAACCCTTCATTATCATGACTGCAATCCTGCTGGGGTTTCCCTTCGCCATGCGGATACCGCGTCAGGGTGGCTTGACCCGTTCCATATTCCTGGGAATCGTATTGGGGTTTGCCATGTTCGTCATCGTCGATTTATCCTCTGCCATGGGGCTGGGAAACCGCCTGCCACCCCTGGTCGCCGCCTGGGCACCCGAACTGTTCTTTCTGGGGATTGGAGGATTTTTATTCCTGCATCTGGCCGAACCAAGGCGCGGCGGCTGACGGTCCCGTAAACACTAAAGAACCGACCCATTTGAGATGTATACATGACCAGTCAGGACTCTCAAAGCCAACCAACCGATGATTTTCTTGAAACGCTGCTCGACTCCAAAAACATCCTGCCTCTATTGCCGCTCGGCGCACTCCACACCGACAAAATGAGAGATCAATCAACGGGCAACAAACCCTCTGGTGAGAAGTTCAAACATGAGTGTGCTGCTGTGCGGAGAATGCGCATGCGTCCGAAGGCTTACAACCCAATCATACAAAACGCGAGGATCGATACCAAATTTCCTTGGACCAAACCTTCTGCACAACGCAAGCCCAACGTGGACGCTTAACTCCTCGTTGATCGACAAATTTTTTCTAGGAGATGTGTTTTTGTGCGAAACGGGTTTAAGTTTCCTGATCCAGAACGAAGAATGACCGGCAAGTTTAGCAATGTTGTGGTTTTGGCCATATCCGGTCATGGTCCTGACCATCTAGGATTGTATTTCCTCAAGAATCTGCAAATCAATCTCAAGATGAAGGTCATATTTCATGGCCAGTAAGTTTGCCTGTTCGGCAAGAATGATGCGCCATGAAAGAGAATCGGACATCCGGTCAACTCCTCGTTGTAACGACAAAAGGTGATTTTTTCATAATCTCCGAAAATTCAACCATTTCTTTCTCGGAGGCCATCAAGCGCATTTCATCAACCACCGCCTCCGTAGAGATGTCCCCGGCTTTTTGGTTCTTTGAATGGAGCGCGTTCCTGTAGGCTTCTGGATCAAACGTACTCTCTCGATAACCGACAAAAGAAACCCTATCTGAGAAATTTTCCATATTTTATTCCTCCAATGAAAAACTTTTATTTAACTGTATTTTACCTACATTTCTCAAACAATCATGGATGAATTTTCCTGGTCATCTCTATGACAATGAAGGACATAGACCCTGACAGGATTTCTGTGTACCATCAAGGAACACAGTTGAACCCAGACGATTTTAAGGAGCATCCAGGCGTTCCCAAGGGATATTTTAGTGCAACGGAGTCCATCCTGAAAGGATTTCAAACATCCGGGATCCCAAAATCTCGCCTTTGGTTTCGCTTGAGATCAGAAGGTTGGCATTAGTATGTCGTACCCCTTGGTTGCTAATGGGACTCGCTGGTTCATGGCTTGGCATCCCCCGATGTGACCGTATCCAAAAGGGCCGCAAACTGTCTCTTACACCCCTTGGCATGCATCCAGGCCACTTGCGCCGGAACTGCCGTCACCGCTTTTGGGATCATATGGAGATTGGTTTCAATTTTACGTTTGCCAACTTCCAAATCCATGCGGCTGCCATCCTTGAATGGAACATCAGGGGGTAATTGAAGATTGGCCTCTCCTTTGGGCCAATCGGTATGCGCTTTCCATCTTTTTTTATCAAGTGTGACACCAACCACGGTATCCGACTTGGCATCAGCACGCCAGAGAACCAGACTTCCCCCCTCGCGGTAGCAATAACTGCCCCCTTGTGTCACATCAATCATCCAGGGATCTGGAAGTTTGTTACCCCCTTTATCGGTTGTCATGCTTCGGGTGGCTCCCAACTGGCTCTGGTCCTTGGTTTTGGAACCCGTGGTCAAAGCTGCCAAGGCCTCTTTGACGCCACCTGTCGTTGTGTCCCCCGCAGTCACCACAGGTCCCGAATAGGGTCCTTTCAGGCGAATGATGCGGCCCGTTTCCGATACAAAGGCGGCGCTCTCCTTCGCAGCCAGGGAAAGAGTGGTGGTGCTGTCGACGACCTGCCCGACCTGCAACTTGCCCCCCTTGGCCTCCAACACCACCAGATTATCCGCCTGACTGCTGGCGGCACCCAACAAACTTGCTACGGCCAAGACCGTTCCTGCCCAAATTTTTCCGCGCATCATCCTCTCCCAGGTTGCTATTGCTTGATGGTACTCAACAAGGCCATAAATTGATTCTGACATCCTTTTTCATGCAGCCAAGCCACCCGGGCGGGATCCGTGGCAACCGTTTTGGGAACAGCATAGAGTACGGACTCGGTTTTTTTACCTTCTACGTCAGCAGTGAGTTTCATACCATCCTGAACCGGTACGTTGTCCGGAAGCAGCAGACTGCTTTTGCCTTTGGGCCAATCGGTATGGGCTTTCCATATGTCGTTGCCCAAAGTGACGCGAATATTGGTGTCACGGCTGGGATCGGGACGCCAGAAGACCATGCGTTCACCCTCCCGATAGCAATGGACACCACCCTGGCTGACATCGACCATCCACAAATCGGGTGGTGTGGGCGTTTTCTTGCCATCCTTGGCCATTTTAAAGGTGGAATCGGCGCTACGAGTAGCCCCCAAAGCACCTTTGTCTTTGTCGCCGGCGCTGAGCAAACTCGCCATGGCATCCTTGACCGAACCTGCGGCGGCTTCTCCCGAAGTCAATGCCGGGCCGGAATGGGGACCTTTCAGGCGAACGATACGTCCGTTATCAGCGACCAAAGAGGCACTTTCCCCTTCAGCCAAGTTCAGGGGTGTTGCGCTGTCAATGACCGCTCCCGCTTTCAATCCACCTCCTTTGGCATCCATGACCACCAGATTGACCGCGCCTGCGATTCTCCATACAAACAGGCAGCTTACCGCCAGGGCGCTACCCAACCATAGTTTCCTGTTCATAACCACCTCCTATAATTACCAGGTCAACGGACCTTACCGCCCCCTGCTAAGAGTATACCGCAAAACATGGGCCAATATCATGGGGAAGAAAAGTAGTGCAAACCATGGTTTTTTCCCTGCTTTTATCCTTGATAATCAGGAAAATTTTATTTTAACCGAGGCCCGGATTATCCTCTCGTCCGTATCAGGAAAACGGGAAAATGTTGAATTGCTTTACAGGATGTGACATATTTTTTTACACTCCTGCAAAGCCAGACGGCCATTATCCCTCGTCATGCCACTCTTTGGAAGAGCCCGCAAACAGCGTTGCATCAGGGTTGGATCCCAAGCACAATCAGGATGCAACCAGCGCATGAAGCTGGCACAGGTTTGGCTTGAGTAGATATAAAGATAAAACTGCAACGAGTACGTCAGGGTACACACAATAGAAACTACGTTCCACAAGGAAGGCTCTCAACATGGAAACCAAATGTCAGTGGGGCCAACCATTTCCTGTCCAATCCATAGCCTTGGAACCCCGTTTGATGTTTGATGCGGGACTGGCCGCCTTGGCCATGGAAACCATGGCGGGGGAACGGGTTGTCTCAACCCAAAACATCGATCAGGGCAAGGATCCCCATCACCAACAGGAAATCCAGGCCTTCTTGCATCACTGGGAAAAAGAGGCGAATGCACCGCAGACGGTGGTGTTCATCGATTCCCGTGTTCCCGATCTAAACAGTTTGCTGACCGCGATTCCCCAGGGCACCCACGTGGAAATCATCACGCCTGGAGAGGATGGAATTGCCCTGATTACCCAATGCCTGCAAAGAATGAAAAATCTGGAATCCATTCAGATACTCTCGCACGGATCCGCAGGACATGTACTTTTGGGCAATACCAATGTGGATATCGGCTCCATTACCGCCAAGGAAGCCTCTTTGGCACAGTGGGGAAAAGCCTTGAAACCTGAAGGGGATCTGTTGTTGTATGGTTGTGACATTGCCAAAGGCACGGAAGGTCAAGCCTTTATCCGGGAACTGGCCCATGAAACCGGGGTAGCGGTTGCCGCGTCTATTGATGATACCGGAGCCAAACCTTTAGGGGGCAACTGGGATTTGGAATACAAGGTGGGGGTTGTTCAGGATCATTGGGGATTAAACCCGATGGCCAAGGATGAGTATACAGGATTGCTGGCCAATTTGTTGGTGACCAGTACCAACGATTCGGGGGCGGGAACTTTGCGTAATACGGTGGCTGCTGCTGTTGCGGGGGACACCATCCAATTTGATCCAAACCTGCGTAATGGTGCGGGACAAATTGCCATTACCCTGACCACGGGTGCCATTACCCTGCCCAATGTGACAGTCGATGGCGATATCGCCTATGCCGGTCACGCCTTGGATGGCAAAGCGGACGTCACGATCGATGGCAATGCCAACAAAAATATTTTTACGATTGCGTCGGGTGCAACACTGAAAAGCTTGACGTTGACACATGGTGCCGGGGCCATCAGCGGTGCCAATCGCTTTGGTGGTGAAGTTTATATCACCGGTGGCACGGTCACGATAACCGACACCAGTATCACGGCGGGAACGGCTACGTTTGGTGGTGGTTTGCGCGCTGACAATGCCACAGTCACTCTCACCCGCTGCACCGTGTCGGGTAATACGGCAACGGCTGCGGGTGCCTCAGGAGCGGGCGGTGGTATCTATACCCTCAACAGTACGCTGACTCTGGTAGACAGTACGATTTCCGACAACACGGCCAAGACCAATGGGGGGGGGATCTATGCAGCCTCTTCTGCGGCCTTAAGCGGTACACTCACGATTTTGAACAGCACCATCACCGCCAACGTTGCCAAATACGGCTTGGTTGCGGCGTCCGGGAGTGGTGGGGGCGTGTATACGTCTGTTTCAAGTGGAGCCATGACGCTTAACATGGAAAACAGCCTTTTCAAAGAAAACTATATTGGAAGCATTGGCGGGACTTCAAACGATATCGCTTGGTTGGGTTCCTATCACTCGAATGGCTACAATATGGTTGGGGTCTACAATACGGTTGCGTTGGGGGTCTCCGCAGTTACCGGCACCGGCGATTTGTTGGGAACATCATACAATGCCGGGCTTCTCCCGCTGGCGGACAACGGCGGCACGACACAAACCCACGCCTTATCGACTTCCAGTCAGGCAATCAATAATGGAAGCCCCGACTATTCCGGAAGTTTGACCACAGACCAGGCGGGTCATCAACGCGTGGTCGGCACCAGCACGGTGTCGGGGGCCAGCGCGACAGCCACCGGTATCGATATCGGCGCCTACGAATTGCAATACATCGATGGTTTGACCGCCGGCCAGACGGTCAACGACAACAGTCAACTCTCTCCCTTCAGCAGCGTATCCATTCCCAATGATGGTACCGTCACCGTGACCATTACCTTGGACGATGCCGCCAAAGGCAGCTTTACGGCAGCCTCGTTAACCGCGTCGGGATTTACCGGACCGATTGGAAATGCCTATTCCCTGGCTTCCACAACAGCAGCATTGGCCCAGACGGCCATTCGCGCCCTGGTCTTCACCCCCACTGCCAACCGCGTCGCTACCGGTTCCACCGAAACAACGACCCTGACCACGGTGATCACCGATGGTTCCTTGACCTTCAATGATGCCACAACAACCATTATTTCCACCTCCATCAACGATGCCCCGACCGCAACCCAGACCAATCAAAGCGTCACTTTCCTTGAAGATGCGGCCAGTGTCGCCTTGACACCCATGGTGGTGACCGATGTCGATGTGGGAGATGTGATAACCGCTACCTTGACCCTGGCCAATCCGGCTGCGGGCAGTTTGACGACCACCGGAGGGGGGAGTTATGTGTCCGGGACCGGGGTATGGAGTGTCACAGGGAGTGTGTCCCAGGTGAATACAGCCCTGGCTGCGCTCACTTTTATCCCTACTGCCAACTGGGATACCAATACCACTCTGGCGGTTAACGTTACCGATGGCACCCTGGCAGCGACTGGGACAACTACTTTGAATGTCACCCCGGTCAACGATGCCCCAACGGCAACCAATACAACACAAAGCATTACATTTGTTGAAGACTCTGCCAGCGTGAGTTGGACCCCCGTGGTGGTGAGTGACGTGGATACAGGAGACATTGTAACCGCGCAATTGACATTGGCCGATCCGGCAGCGGGCGTGTTGACAACAACTGGAGGCGGAAGTTATGTGGCCGGGACCGGCGTATGGAGCGTGACGGGCAGCGTCTCCACGGTCAATACGGCGTTGGCATCCGTCACTTTGGTACCGAGTAGCCACTGGACAAGCGCAACCTCGATTGCCATCAACATTGCCGATGGCGGTGAGGATGGCCAGTTGCCAGCCACCGGAACCATTGCCTTCACAGTGACGCCATTATCTTCTTCCGGTCCCACGGCAACGAACACGACACAAACCGTGAGCTATGTAGAAGACGCTAGCCAGGTGACGTGGACACCCATCGTGGTTACCGATACGGACGCGGGTGCAACCATTACCGCCACCGTAACACTGGCAGATCCGGCGGCGGGGAGTTTAACAACAACCGGGGGGGGAAGTTATGTGTCCGGGACCGGGGTATGGAGTGTAACAGGTAGTGTGTCCCAGGTGAATACAGCCCTGGCTGCGCTCACTTTCATCCCAACGACCGACTGGGATAGCAATACCACTCTGGCGCTCACCGTGACGGATGGTACTGTAGCGGTGACCGGGTCAATCGCCCTGAACGTCACCCCGGTCAACGATGTTCCGGCAGCAACCAATACTACCCAAAGCGTGACGTTTGTTGAAAATTCAGCCAGTGTAACCTGGACGCCCGTGGTGGTGAGTGACGTGGATACGGGAGAAGTGATCACGGCCCAATTGACATTGGCAGATCCGGCGGCGGGGAGTTTGACGACAACCGGGGGGGGAAGTTACGGGGTCAACACCGGAATATGGAGCGCGACGGGTAGCGTATCCCAGGTGAACACAGCCCTGGCTGCGCTCACTTTCATCCCAACGACCGACTGGGATACCAACACCACTCTGGCGCTCAACGTGACGGATGGTACTGTAGCGGTGACCGGGTCAATCGCCCTGAACGTCACCCCGGTCAACGATGCCCCAACAGCCACCAACACCACGCAAAACATAACCTTCACTGAAAACTCAGCCAGCGTGAGCTGGACCCCCGTGGTGGTGAGTGACGTGGATGCCGGAGATATCGTAACCGCGCAATTGACATTGGCCGATCCAGCAGCAGGCGTGTTGACAACACCAGGAGGCGGAAGTTATGTCTCCGGGACCGGGGTGTGGAGCGTGACGGGGAGTGTGGCTCAAGTCAACACGGCGTTGGCAGCGGTCAATTTGGTGCCGAGTACCCACTGGACAAGCACAACTTCGATTGCCATCAACATTGCCGATGGCGGTGAAAATGGTCAATTGCCGGTCACCGGTACTATCTCCTTCACGGTAACTCCCTTACCTTCTTCCGGTCCCACTGCAACAAACACGACGCAAACCGTGACCTATGTGGAAGACGCTACCCAGGTGACATGGACGCCCATCGTCGTTACCGATACGGACGCCAGCGCAACCATGAGCGCCACGATAACACTGGCAGATCCGGCGGCGGGAAGTTTGACGACAACCGGGGGAGGAAGTTACGGGGTCAACACCGGGATATGGAGCGCGACAGGTAGCGTATCCCAGGTAAACACAGCCCTGGCTGCGATCCGTTTTATCCCAACGACCGACTGGGATACCAACACCACTCTGGCGGTCAACGTGACGGATGGTACTGTGGCGGTAACCGGGACCATTGCCCTGGACGTCACCCCGGTCAATGATGGGCCAACGGCAACCAATACAACCCAGAGCGTGACGTTTGTTGAAGATTCGGCCAGCGTGAGTTGGACCCCTGTGGTGGTAAGTGACGTGGATACCGGAGACTTTGTAACTGCGCAACTGACGTTGGCAGACCCGACGGCGGGCGTGTTGACGACAACCGGGGGGGGAAATTATGTGTCCGGGACCGGCGTATGGAGCGTAACGGGCAGCGTCCCCCAGGTCAATACGGCGTTGGCTTCTGTCACTTTGGTACCGGCTAGCCACTGGACAAGCACAACTTCGATTGCCATCAACATAGCCGATGGCGGTGAAGATGGCCAATTGCCCGTAACTGGTAGCATTTCTCTGCAAGCGACACCAAAAGATACCCTTACGACCCCCACTCCCGATCAGCCCGTGGACACCACCCCTCCCCAAACGCC